>DATHEQ010000400.1:0-20749 GCA_035318505.1 Polyangiaceae bacterium
GGGGTGCGGGAGGAAAGGCTCTCCGCCAAAGCGTCGAGCCCCTCCGAAAAGAGGCGCTCCATTTCCCGAACGGTGGACTCGTCGTCGCCTCGGAGCGGCGGCACTTCGCGCCCACCAGCGGCGATCGCCATGCGTCGGTCGGTGAGGTGCTCGGCCTGTTGCAGCAGGCTTTCGAGCGCGCGCTCGAGCTGAAGGCATCCAAACGCGACGCGCCCGAGCTGCACCCCATCCGGGGTCTGCGGCAGCTCGCGCACCGGACCCGCGAGCACCGATTCGAGAGCGGCGTGAGCGTCGGCAAGGCGATGCTCGGCGGTCCGGCCGTCGCCGCGGTGCCCGGTCAACGCCAGCTCCGTCAGCGGCGTGATACCGCTCTTTTGCGCGAGCAGGACTTGAACGAGCTTGGCCCGCACGACGCCGGCCGCGTCGCCGACGTTGTCGAGTGCCTTGCCGGGCACCTCCGGCCAGCGCCGCTCTATCCACCGCGCCAGCGCGGGCACGATGGGCATCAGCAAGAGCGCTGCCGCGAGCTGCGAAAATCCGTGGGCCACGGCGAGATGCTTGCCGAGGTTCGGCAAAAGCACGCGCTTGCCCCATTCCATCTCGTGCGGCGTGCCCGAGACGAGCCAATCGGACGCCGCCGCCCAGACGTCGAGCGTCGAGGCAACGAGAAGGGTGCTGGCCGCTCCGCAGAGGAGGTTCAACTGCGCGAGCCGGCGGCAGCGCGGCCCCGCGAGCGTCGTGAGGAGGGCACCCACTGCGGCGCCCAACCCCGAACCGGAGAGGAGCGCGAGACCCGTGCGAAGGTCCCAATGCCCTGTCGTCTCGGCGATCCCGAGCACGAGCACGAGGGCGGGAGCGGGACTGTGCAGCGCGGCGACGAGCGCCGCGCCGGCGAGCGCACAGAGCCCGACGCCGAGCGGGCCGTCGGCTCGCAATTTCTCGAGAAACGGCAGAAGCGCGGGCGCGGAGAGAAACGGCTCGAAGCTTGGCCGCAGCACCTGGAGCCCAAAGGCGATGAGACCCGCTCCGAGGGCGAGTCGACCGAGTGCCGCCGCACGACGGTCAGTGGCAAGACCGAGCCAGAGCACGCCGATGGCGACGGCCACGAGTCCCTCGCGAGGATCGATGAGGCCCGTCACGAGCAGCGGTGCGGTGGCCGCGCCCAGCTGAGCGCCGAGAAAGGCAACGGCCGCGGGACCAACCGCGAGCAGGCTCGAAGTAACGAGACCGCCCAAGAGACCCGCCGCCGCGGTCGTCGATTGAACGAGCGCACCGATCGCGGCGCCGAGACCAAGCGCGGCCGGGCGCGGCCCGGCGATGCGCGCGAGCGTGCGCGCGCTCCCCAGGCCGACACCTTCGCGCACCCCGCGCGCGAAAACACCAATCCCGAACGCGAGAAGGGCGAACCCGCCGATGAGCGCGGCGAAACGCTTCTGCCAATTGGGCGCCTTGATGCGAAAATCGTACGGTTTGCTTCGCTGGTCGCCGGACGCGATACGGATCTTGAGGCGCCCCGCGCCCACGCTGCTCGGCAAGCGCGCGACGATCGATCCTGGGCGGCGCGCGAGGACCTGCATCTCCTCTTTGCCGGCCAGGGCGCGCAGCCCTGCGTCGTCGTTGTTTCCCCCATACGTCAAGACCACGACGCTGCCCGGCGCCGCGTCGGAGGGACTGACCTGGAGCACCTCTAGCCGACGCTCTTCGGGCGGATCGGCCGCGCTCGGCGCCGTCGCCGTATCGTTGATCGGATCTTCGCCGCCGCTCGGAAGCGCGACGTACACCGCAACCAGGAGCGTGCTCAGCACGCACATCGCGCCGAGACGCGCGCGACGCTGGATGCGGGTGCCCTCAGCCATGCTGTCCTGCGACGACACGCGAGGCGGATTCGAACTTGCTGAATGGCATGGGCTGCACCCCGGCGCGGTCGAGGGCTGCGTCGAGCCAGCTCGGTAGTTGCTCGTGGCGTTTGATCTCGAGTACGGCCTTGTCCTGTCCGCCGCGCGGCGGCCCCAGCGTATTTCGCACGAGCGCGTGCTCACGGGTCCAGAGGTCGGCGGGGGGCGCGTAGAACATGAGCCCGAGATCGACCGTCACCCGGAGGTGCGCGTCGTCCGATTGCCAAGAGAGGCGGCGATAGTTGACGAGGCACGCGGCCTCGAGCGGCTCGTCGAGGCTCTGGCAATAATCGACGATCTCTTGCAGCTCCGCGTCGAAGCCGGCGGCGAGCGGCTCATCGCCGGGCGGCGGCGGTAGGATGGAGTCGGGCGACCGCTTGCCGTAGCTGAAGAAGGCGGGCACCTCCTGTTTGCGCAGTCGAAATCTGCGCTTCGAGGTATGCGTCCCGTCGCGCCGCTTCAGCTCGAACCAAAGCCACCGCTGGTAGCGGACGATCTGCGTCGCATCGGTGGCAAGCTCGGCCAGCGAGGGATGGAGGTCGTAATACTCCTTGGCTCTTATCTTGACGTTGTGCTCGAAGTCCTTGACCGCCGTTCGAAAAAGCAGTCGCGACGGCGTATCGAAGTAGAGCGTCGTCACGTAGTGATGCGGCCCGGGCAAACCGTTCGCACCTTCGCCGGTAAAGCGGTGTGACGGCAGGCAACGCGTCAGCTCAGCTGCGAGCGCGGCCAGCTTGTCCGGGGCGACCAAATATTTGATCTCCTCGCGCTCGGCGGTCATCCGCTCGTCGCCCCGCCCAAGCGAAGGCGGCACGGCCATGGCGGTCATGGAGCTTCCTCGAATTTGACCAGCTCCTCGGTTTGACCGCCGGTTTCCTTCACTTTACCGATGCCCGGTACGTACCAATACGTTTTGAGGTCACCGCCCTGTTTGGTGACCTTCAAGGCGTTATAGGTCTTATCGAGCCCTTGAATGACCTCGCATTCATTGACGACCTGCCACGCATCCATCGCCGTCGCCGTCGTGGCCTGGCTGCCCGCCGGCAGTTTCGTTTCTTTGTAGGTCTCGACCCACACCTTGTTGGCCACCAAGTGCTCGGCCGTACCGTCGATGTGGAGCTTGTAAGGGTCCCAATGCTCTTCGAGCTGGAGCATCTTGGTCATCGCGCCGAAAGACTGCTCGCGATAGCGCACCACCTTGTCGCCGTCAGGCGCTTGCCAACTGATCGTCTGATCGTCGATTCCCTTTTTCGTGACGACCTTGTACGCCATCTTGTCGGCGTTTGGCCCGGAGCCGCCCACCGGTTCGGCGGCTTCGATGGTGGTGACCTTCTGCGAAATTTCGCCGTTGTCCGTCACCTTGTACGTCCACTTGTTGCCGACCTTCCAAGGCAGGAGCACGCCCGTTTCCCGCTGGCACGTGGCGCCGCCGTTGGGATCGGCGCCGGGGTCGGTCGAACCGCATCCCACCACCATGGCGAGGGGGAGTAGGGCAAATGACAGCGTCCTCAATCCGTTCATGATCCGATGTTCCTCGTCAGTAATCGTCGGGAGAGCCGACGCGGTGGGTCCCGAGCGCCACCGCGGCGGCGTGCTTGAGCAACGAGACGTTGCCGGGATAGTTTCGAAGTTGTCGCGCGATAAGCTCGCGCCCGCGTGCTCCGTCGGACAGTGGCCCCAGGGTTTTGACGACCGTGGATGGCCAGGTGTCGGCGTGCGTGTCGCGCATGTCCCACGCCTCGGCGTCGTCGAGCCAGGCAATGCTGTCGATCGCCTCTTTGCAGTCGCCCGCGACCGCGTCGCGCATCTGCCAGGCGCGCGGATGGCTGAGGCGTTTGAGCGTGAGCATGACGACCTTCGGGGCGCGGGAGAGAAATTCGCTTCGCCACTCCCAGCTGCGCGTGCCGACCACGCCCTCGAGTGAGGCGAGGGCCGCCACGGGCGCCGAAGTGCGCACCTCGCGGCGAACGTTCCACGAGCGCTCGTCATCGAGCCCCGTGACCGACTTGGCGCCCACGCGCGCCGTCTCGTAACTTTGCCCCAACTGCCCGTTGGCGCGGTCGAGCCAGCGCTGTCGCATGTTCCAGGCGCGGTCCGAGCCCAGCATGGCGAGCGATCCCACCACGGCGGCTGGGTACTTCTCGTAGAGACGCTCACGCACCTGCCAGGCAAAATCGTCATCGAGGCGGCCGACCGAAGTGACCACTTCGATGGGAGCCTCGCCTTCGAGCGCGCGGCGCAGCGCCTTCGCCCGCGCATGGCTGCCGAGGAAGCCACCCAACGTTTGTGCGACGGCGCGCGGGTGCTCGCGCTGGAGCTTCTCGCGCAGCTCCCAGCTCACGTCGTCGCCGAGGCCACTCAAACCGGCCAGCACCGCTTGCGGCACGCGATCGGCGAGCGCGCGGCGCCGATCGTCGACGCCCGCTCCAAAGAGCCCGCCCAGTAGATAAGCTGCGACGCGCGGCTCGCGCTCGCTGCGCAGGTCGACCCATTGCAAGAACGCTTCGAGCGCTTGGTCCGGCGAGGTGAGCGGCTGCGCGGGGCGCGCGCTCCGTTTGCCGGCGGCGCGAAAGTTCGCGAGCGCGCTGGCAACACCGCCGCGGTGTGCGTCGAGGATGAGCTCGGTCACGCGATTCACCGAATCCTCGAGCAAGTCCTCGTTGTCGACAATCACCCATCGCTCCGGCGACGACGCGGCGAGCTCGAGGTACCCGCGCCGCATCCGGTGCTGCAGACCCACGCCGGCGAGGCCCTTACGCGAAGGGGGACGTTGGTCGTCTGCAGCCAGCTTGGCGGCTTTGCGGCGCGCGCGCGCGAGCACGGGATCGACGTCCACCAGCACGACCAGATCGGGCACCAGCCCGCCGGCGGCGGCCTGAAGGACAGGCGTCATCCATTCGAGCGAGAGCCGGCGCCCGTGCCGCCCCAGGATTTCGGCGGTGTAGAGGAAGCGATCGGCGAGCACGACGTCGGTTTGCCCGAGCGCGGGTCGCAGCGCTTGCTCGATGAGCTGTACGTCGCGCGCGACGTAGAGCAGAAACTCCGCCTGCGGTACGAGCTCGATGTTGCGCGCGTCGCGTCCGAGCTCGCGGATCGCTTCCGAGACCACGGAGACGAACTTGCCCTCGGCGCGAAGGTGCTTGATGGAGAGACCTCCGGCCCGGAGTCGCTCGGCGACCATGTTGGACACGGTGGTCTTGCCGCTGCCGTCGATGCCTTCGAAGACGACGAACATCAGAATGCAACTCCCGCTTGGAGGATGATGCCCAATCGATCGGGCGGTGGACCGACGAAAACTCCGCCGGGAAAGTTGCGCTGGCCCTTGTTCATCTCACCTTGCAAGGTGAGCCGCGCGCGCTTCCAGTATCCGACGTTGACCCCCACGACGCCTTCCCACAAAAGATCGGAGGTCACGTCGGCGTCGGCGTCGAGCGCGGAGCCGAGCGCGAACGGCTCGACGTAGAGTGCCTCGTCCGTCGTGCCGCCAAAGCGGTAGGCAACGAGCGCGCGTGCCGCCACGAAGAGCACGTCTTTGCCATCAGGATTCTTGTTGGCCACTTCGTACCAGCTCGAGCCAGCGATTCCATCGATCCAAACGCGCAGGCCGCCGTTGTCGAAAACGTGGTCGTAGTAGAGGTCCGCGCCGGCCGTCCAATAGCGGTAGGTTTGAAAAAGAGCCGGCGATCCCACGCGGTTTTCGTAATACGCGCCGATGTCGGCTCCCAGCACCTCGACCTCGCCGCGGGCCACGAAGCTCTGGCTGGCGAGCTTCGTGGCGTTGAGAAGATCGGTCTCGCGCTCGAGAGGAGTCGGGTCATCGGACATGTACGAGCCTTGAAAGGCGCCGACCGTCAGCCGCGGATGAAGGGCCATACTGCGGTCGCGAAAGCCGACGATGACACCGGGGCGTCGCCCGCCGTAGTCCATGCGATCGGTGAGCACGTCGTGGAGCAGCCCACGGCGCACCATCGGCAGCGTCCACGGCGAGGTCGACTCCATCGCCGACACCGGAACCTTGAACTGCCCAGCGCGCACGATGAAATGGGTGTCCTTCGCTTGGATGTAGCCATCTTTCATGTCCGGCTTGCCGGAGATGTCGATCTCGGCAACAGCCGTGAGCCATTCCATGGGCGCGTGGTAGTGAAGGCTGAGGCGCGCCGTCGGCACGGAAAAATCGAGCGAATCGATGGTGCGGGCGACGGGCTGGAGCATGTCGTCGAGAATGACGGCGTTGCGCCGGTCGTATTCGGCGCGCGCGTAGACGCGACCTTTCAACTCGAAGGAGCCGAACCGGCCATGGTCTTCGCGCGCCGGCGTCTCGTCCTTGTCTTTGCCCGCCTTAGCGCCTTTGGTTTTGCGCTTTTTGCCCTTGCCTCCCTCTTCGGCCGGCAAAGTGGCCGGCTCGGCGGGCCCTGCGGGCTGCGCGGTCGCCTCCGCTTTCTGGGCGGCCCCTGGTAGCCCCGGTGACGTTGGATTCGTCTCGACGGGGGCCGGCTTGTTTTCGGGCGGCTGCACCGCGCCGATGTCACCCGGCGCGGGTTCTGCAGCGGGCGCGGCACCGGCGTCGCGGGGTGGCTCTTGCGCGCGAGCCCGCCAACCTGTCGCGAGAATGCCGGAAAACGTCACGACCATCGAAACTCTCTGCCATTGCATGGGTCCGGAGCTTACCTCCGAATCACTGCGGGCCCGGGTAGGGCCGTGCTTGTTTGATGTAAAGCGACGGCGCCATGCCGGGAGTCGCTTCGTCGTCGAACTTGAACTCGGAGTCGATCGCGTACCAGGCGGTGGGCGATGTCTGATACGCGTTGGCGAACCGCTTGTGCAGGATGTCGAGCGCACGACCGAGATCGTAGATCTGGCGCTCGGTCAGCACGTGGGCGCCGGGATCGACGACGTTCGAGTGCGTGTAGTAGATGATCGGTTGGTTCGGCTGGTTGAACTGGTAGAGGAACGAGTCGCTCGTGATCCCGGGCGGCGGATGGACGACCTCGAACTCGCCGCCCTTCTGCACGTTGACGTAAAAGCCGGGAGCATTGCCGCTTGCATCGAAGATGTTGGCGGTAATGGCCACACCGTTCGCCTCCTCGTCGGGGAAGTTGGTATGGACCAGCAGCGCCATCGCCACCTTGTTGTGATCGATACTGTGCAGTCGCCGCTCCTCGTAGGTGCGGAAGCTCCAGACCGTTGCCCAAGTTTTGCGAATGCCATCGAGGGCGGCCAAAACCTGGTTGCCCATGTATTTGCTGTCGTTGGGATCGCCGGTGTGCGAGTCGTAACAGCCCGCGCAAGGAAAGCCGTCGAGGTCCTCGGCGTTGGTGCTCGAGCGAAAGCGCATCGACTTGCCCGGGTAATCCTGGTCGAACTTGGCCTTGAGAAGGGCCTGAAACTCGGCGTTGACGGGCGCGGTCAGAATGTCGGCGCGTAGCTGGGCGAGCTTGGCGCTGCGCACCTCTTCCTTGGCCACGAATTCCGGATCCTCAGCGAACGCTTTGGCACGTGCGTAGAAGAGGTTTTCCTCCATGAACTGGTCGTAATAAAAGACCGGAATCGCGAACGCCTTCTTGTTCGGCACGTCTTTGTCGGTGGCGAACACCGAGTAGTTGGCGGCCTTGGCGCCAAAGGCGCGCGTCGCCGCTTGGATGGCGTCGAGCGTCACATAGGGCGGCGTGTCGGTGTGCTCGGTGACGGTGGCGATGTCGCGCAGGTCCTTCACCTTGAGATCGGGATCGGGAAGCGTCACCTTGGGCGGCATGTGCGCCGCCCACCACGCGTCCGATTCGGCCTGGCTCACCTCGGCTATTTTCCATTCGAAGGCCTCGACCGTGATTTTCACCTGCTTGCCCTTCAAGTCGGTGAGCTTCGAGTTGGTGACCGCTTTGCGCAAACCCATGTTCGGCGTGTGGCGGTTGCGCGCCAGCACGTTGATGTGCGAGAGCGGCGTCTGGAACTGTTGCGTGATGAGCGCCGCCGTGGGGCTGATGTCGTTCGGCACTTCGTCGAGCACGACGACGTCGCGCGCGTTGACGTAAATGTTGGCGAGGTCGGCCGCGTTGACGAACTTCAGCGTCCCGATCGCCTCGCCGATGTTGAGCGGCTGGTAGTCGATGTTCGCGAAAAGATCGTTGGTCGTCTTGATCTTGATGTCGGACGAGAGCTTCTTGGCTTGCGCTTCGACCGCTTCGGAGGTGGGATGGAACGCCAGCGCCGGTCCGTAAAACGCCTTGTTCTTCACCGCGTTGTAGAGCTTCGCGATCATCTCCGGCGTGGACGTGTCATAAGGCGCGATCTCGAGCGCCCACACGTCGGGCTGTTCGTAATACGTCACCGCACCCAACAAGAACCGACGCTGCTCTAGCGGCAACGTGTATTGCGGATTGAACTCGGGCAGGGTGGTGATGCTCCGATTGCCCATGCCATTCAAATGCGCCTTGGCGAATTGGTAATGAATCTCGTAAATCTGGCTGTTCTGAAAATAGAGGGTGTCATTGTCGAGCAGATCCATGATGACCTTGCCCGAGCGCGCGCCGGGGATGCTGGCATCGAGCGGCTTGGACGACACGGCCAGGAAATCGGCCTTGCAGCCGGTCTTCGCGAGGGAGTCGGGCGCGGTGGTGCCCGACGGGATCTCGCATGGCCATTCGGTGAGTGTCGGTGGGGTGTCCCCTGCGCCATCTGACGACCCACAAGCGCCCAAAGCGATCACGACGATCGACGCGCAGAGGGCCGACCCGAACTGCGTCGCGGCGCAGGCCCAACGCGCCGAAGGACGCGCAAGCCGAAGGCCAGCAAGAAGGGAAGTTGAAAAGACCGGCATCATTGGAGCTCCTCCGACCTTCGCCATGTTTCTGGAACGAGGTGATGGTGACGGGCCACTCGGAGAAGGGTTGACGCTGAAGAACGTGCGGTCAAAGTCGAGTCCGTCATGGGTTCATTTTTCTATGAATGGGAGAATGCCGGTCACCGCGAGGACCGGTGCTGAGTCCGCCGATCGCCGGAGTGTCACTTCGCGATCAGGTAGGTGACATCGTCGCGGAGTGATCTTTCTTATAGCGACCTTTCCCATTTTTTCCATAGACAGTCACTGCACTTTCGTCGTTTCAATCCGTAGCTTGCGCGCCTCAGTCAATAGCGAGGTGCGCGCTACGCAACGCCTGCAACGTGGCGACCCACGCGGGAGCAGCGACATATGTTGCGGTTTCAGTTTTCGCGCGTGCGCGCGCGACAACGTTGCAAGCACGCTACGTCGTCCACGCCACACACGCGAGGTTGCACGCGCGCGCGCCCATCGCACGACGTGTTGCCAAGCTTGCATCGAGAGAATCGACGCCGGGTGTTGCGTATGGGCGCGCGCTGCAGCGCGCGAACTCAGCCGCAATCGCCCGCTGGTCGCACCTGCTGAGAGCGTCATCGCACTGTGTCAATTGCCAATGGGGCTGACGTGACGGATGAACGACCGTCAAATTGTGCCCTATCCCGCCATTTCGCGCGGATAAATGCGCACGCGCGGTGCTCTTCGCGCAGCGTCGCGCTAGGTCGTCAAAGCCGCATACGGCTGTTCTTGATAGCCGAACTGCTCGCGATGCAGCTTGGCGTAGAGCCCGCCTAGTAAAATGAGCTCGTCGTGCGTGCCGAGCTCGGCGATGTGACCGCGCTCCAACACGACGATGCGGTTCGCTTTGCGAATGGTGGAGAGGCGATGTGCGATGACGAGGCTGGTGCGGCCCATGAGGAGCGGGTCGAGCGCGGCCTGGATGAGTGTCTCGTTGGTCGAATCGAGCGAGCTCGTTGCCTCGTCGAGAATGAGGATCTTGGGGTCCTTCAAGATAGCGCGGGCAATGGCGAGGCGTTGTCGTTCCCCGCCGGAAAGGCGATAACCGCGCTCGCCCACGATGGTCTCGTACCCTTCGGGCAGCGAGTCGACGAAGTCGTGGATCTGCGCCGAGCGCGCCGCTTCTTGCACCTCTTCCGGCGTGGCATCCGGCCTTGCGTAGCGCAAATTTTCGAGGATGGAGGCGTGAAAGAGGTACGTCTCTTGGGTGACGATGCCGATGTGCGAGCGCAGCGATTTCAGCCTGATTTTGCGGATGTCGTGACCATCGACGAGCAGCGTTCCTTCGGTCGGATCGTAGAGACGAGGCACGAGCGAAGCCAACGTGGTCTTGCCGGCCCCCGACGGTCCCACGATGGCGATGCACTCGCCGGGGGCGATGTCGAGGTGGACGTCATCGAGGCATGGAGCATCCGGACCGTAGGAGAACGACACGTGATCGAAGGTGATGGCGCCGTTCGTTTCGTGGAGGCGAATGGCGTCGGGGTCGTTGCGAATGGCCGGCTCTAGGTCCAACACGGCGAAAATGCGATCGAAGTAGGCGTACGAGGTCACGACGTCGACGTGCACGCCGGCCAGATCGGAAGCCGGCGAGTAGAGCTTCTTTTGCAGGGCAACGAAGGCCACCACGGTGCCGAGCGGCATCTCGCCCTGGATGATCATCCATCCGCCGAAACCGTAGACGAGGGCCGGGCCGAGGTCCTCGAAGAGCTTCATCAGCATGTTGAACCATCGCCCCACCAGATTGTGGCGAAGCGACAGCGCCATGAGCTCGTTGGCTTTGGCTTTCAGACGCCGCGTTTCGAGCTTTTCGGTGCCGAACACCTTGAGCAGCAGCGCGCCGGAGACGGACAGGGTCTCCATCAAGATGCCCGTCATTTCCGCCATGCGCGATTGCACGCGCCGCTTCAGCGCCTTGCGCGTTTGTCCGACCCTGCGCGTAGGGACGATGAACGCTGGCAAGAGGCCGAAGGCGACGATCGCCAGGCGCCAGTCGAGGGTGAAGATGATGCAGGTGGTGGTGACGAGGACGATCGCGTTTTGCAGCAGCTTGACCAGATTGTCCTGCATCATCTGACCGACGCCCTGCACGTCGTTGAGGACGCGTGACACGACTTCACCGGGCTTGGCGGTGGCGAAGTATCCGAGCGACTGGCGCTGCACGTGGCGGAACAGCTGAACACGGAGGTCGAACATCACGCGTTCGGCGATGAACGCGGACAAGTATTTCTGGGCCACGCCGAGCAGGCCGCCGAGCAGCGGCCCCACCACCATTCCGCAGCAGAGCAGAACGAGCAGCCGCATGTTGCGCTCGGGGATCGCGTGATCGACGATGCGCTTGATGAAAAGCGGGGGCAGGGCGCCGAGCAGCGCGGCGCAAGTAATGGATGCCAGGACGAGGGACGCATACCAGCGGTACGGCCGCAAATACGAGAAAATACGCCGCAGTGTGGCGCGTTCGACGTCCGGCAGCTCGCGCGGATCGATGTAGGTCTTCTTGGAAGACGGTAGCGAAACCATCTTTACGGGATATTAGACACGCCTGACGCGATCGCGCCATCTCCAAACCCACCGGCGCCCGCGCAAAACGCACGTGTTCTCTCGTAAAAACAGGGGGGCGCGCGGATGCACGCGTGTCGCCGACGCCATGGCGCTGCCAAGCGCATCGCTCCGTCGAGCGGCACCGGGCCGCGGCGTGATCGGTGCCGCGTCCGGTCACGCACCGTGACGCGCGTCGTTCGGCGGTGGCGGAGGCGGCGTCGAGGAGCGGGGCGGCGGCGTCGAGGAGCGCCCGCCCGCGCCGCGCATGGAGCGAATCTGCGCCGCCGTTTGCTCCGCGAGCCGCACGCAATCGGGGATGCCCACGCCATCGTACGCATTTCCGATCACGTGCAGCCCCGGCAGCGCCTCGAGCCGGCCGCGGATGCGCGCGACGCGGTCGGCGTGCCCGACCTGCGGCTGCGGGCTCGCCTTGGGATAGCGGAATACTTCGGCGAAGCGCGGCATGCCTCGAATTCCGAGCAGCCCTTCCAACTCGCGCTGCACGAGCCTCACGAGCTCGGCGTTGTCGAGCGCGGGCGTCGCTTCGTCGTGTGCCCCGCCGACGAACGCGCGCAAGAGCGCCGCGTCGGGAGCCGCGCGACCGGGCCACTTGCTGGAGATGAACGTCCCTCCGGTGATGCGCCGCCCTTCGCTCTTCGGCACCAAGAAACCGACCGCGTCGAGAGCGTGCTGGATTTGGGACCGCTCATAGGCAAAGCACACCGTCGCGGTGGAGACGTATTCGATGGAGCCGAGCTCGCGGGCAAGGTCGTCGTCGCAAGACGCGAGAACGCTGGCGGCAATGCGCGACGGGAGCGCGACGACGACGTGATCGGCCTCGAGCTCGCCGTCGGCCAGCATGACGCGATAGGCGCGCCCCACGCGCCGGATCGCTTGGGCGGTGGTCTCGAAGCGCACCACACCGCCGCCAATGCTGCGCGCCAGCGCGTCGATGAGCTCGCCCATTCCGGTGGTGAGGGATCGAAACGGCGATCGCGGCGGTCCTTTGCCGGCCTTGCCTTTCTGCTCGGCGCGCGCGGACCGGAGCAAACTGGCGCCGCGCCCGCGCTCTTTGAACCAATCGGGAAATGTCGAACGCAGGCTGAGACGGTAAGCGTCGCCGGCGTAGATGCCGCCGAGCAACGGCTCGAGCACGACGTCGACCATCTCGCGCCCGAACCGGCGCTCGAGGAACTCGCCCACCGAAATGTCGCCGCCGGCATCGACGGTGCGTTCGACGACTTCGCGCAGCGCGCGCAGCTTGCCGGACATGGAAAGGAGAGGCGAGCGCAAGAAGGGGCGAATGCGCGAAGGGATCCCGAGGACGAGCCCTTCCGGCATGGGTGTGAGCTTGCCGCGTCGCAAGACGTAGACCCTGCGATTTTCGGGGATGGTCTCGATGAGGCGCGGTCCGAGACCGAGCTCTTCGCACAGGTGAAGCGCTTGCGGGCGCGTCACCACGAAGGCATCCGGACCGCTTTCGATGACGAAGCCGTCCTTTCGCTCGGTGTGGATGTTGCCGCCGAGGCGCGCCGAGGCCTCGAGTAGCGTGAGTCGCAGCGAGCGCCCCTCGCGGTTTGCTTCGCGAATCACCGCGTGCGCGGTGGCGAGCCCCGATATTCCCCCGCCGATCACGACTACCCGCATCGTGCCGCCGGACATGTTTTTCCTAACCTCGCTGAGCGCGATTTTCAGCCGTAGAGTCGTGAACGAAGTCGACGAGCCGCGCGACGGTGTCGACGGGGGTTTCCGGCAGAATACCGTGGCCCAAGTTGAAGATGTGGCCCTGGCGGCCGCGCGCGCGGGCGAGCACCTTCTCGGCCGCGCTCGCCACGATGTCCCACGGAGCGAAGAGCACGGTGGGATCGAGATTTCCTTGCACGGCCACGCCGGGACCGATTTTGTCCCACGCGTCATCGAGCGGGGTTCGCCAATCGACGCCGATGACCGTGCCCCCCGCCTCGCGCTGCAGCGCCAAGAGCGCGCCGGTATCGGTACCGAAATGGATCACCGGCACTCCCAGCGTGGTTACGTCGCGCAAAACGTGAGCCACGTGCGGCATTACGTATTGACGATAGTCGTCGGGCGAAAGCGAGCCGACCCACGAGTCGAAGAGCTGCACGACCTGCGCGCCCGCTTCGACCTGGGCGCGCAGATAGCGGCGCACCACTTCGGCGAGCTTGCCCATGAGGTCATTCCAGGCCGCGGGCTCGCCGTACATGAGGCGCTTCGTCTTCTCGAAGTGCGACGATTTTCCTCCCTCGATGAGGTAGCTGGCGAGGGTGAAAGGGCCCCCGGCGAAGCCGATGAGGGGTGTTTTGCCGTCGAGCTCACGGCGAATGAGGCGCAGCGCAGCGAGTACATAGCCGAGCCCTTCCTCCGGCTCGATGACGCGCAGCCGCGCAATGGCGCGCGCGTCGCGGATGGGCTCGTGAATGACGGGCCCTTCACCTTTGGCGAACTCGAAGGGAGCCCCCATCGGTTCGAGCGGGAGCAAAATGTCGGCGAAAAGAATGGCGGCGTCGACGCCGAACTTCAGCGGCTGCAAAGTGACGGCCAGCGAAAGCTCGGGCGTCTTGCAGATCTCGAGCAAGGTGTGCTTTTCGCGAAGGGCGCGGTACTCCGGCATGTACCGGCCCGCCTGCCGCATGAACCACACCGGGGTGACGTCGACGGGTTCGCGCCGGCAGGCGCGGAGAAAGCGGTCGTTCATGCGGACGGCGAGTGTAGCACCGAACCGCCGCCCACTGGCTCGTCGCGAACGTCGGTGCTCGTCGCGGCTCCTTTCGCAATCCGCTACGCAAATCGATCGAAGCGCGCCGGCGGAGCGCCGTAACAGGCCCCTGGACAGCATGCGTAGCCGTTGCCGATGCCGAGCGGGCCATATAAACCGCTGCATTCATCCTGGTTGCACGCCGGAGTTGAACTACCGAAGCACGCTGTTATGTTGCAATCACGTTCCGTCGGCGTCCTTCGGGCATAGCCGACAGGACAGATGCCGGCGTCGGTGGGAGGCACGACAGCCAAAGCAGTGGGGGTCGGCCCTCCGTCGGCGGGGCATGCTTCCCACTTCTTCGCGCATTCCTTTGACGTTGCTCTTGGAATGAGGAGGGTACCAGGCGGGCAACCTGCGTCGTCGTCTTGACCATCCGCGCTATCGTCGCGTTCGCCGGCGTCGTCCTCGCCTGACGCGTCGCTGACACTTCCCTCCGCGACGGCGTCGGGGACGCTCACCTCGTCGCTGGCTTCGCCGGCAGCGTCGTGGATGCCGACATTCGTATCATCGCTGGCTTCGCGTGCAGCGTCGGGCTCGGACACGAAGTCGTTCACGGCGGGCGTAGCCGGGCTGCAGCTCGCGAATCCGGTCGCCGACACGACGAGCATCCAGCGTGCACGACTCATCCGCGGTATCGGCATGCATGGAACACGTCGCTCGGGCGTGTGCAGCGCGCCGCAGAAGGGGCAAAGGGTCTCGGCGCGTCGAATATGCCGACTGCACCAAGTGCAAACCTCGTAAGCATTCATGGTATCGCCCTTTCGGCTATTTCATCATGGCACGTCTGGTCGAGCAACCATGGCTCGCTGCCCGCGGCGATCATGAGCCGCCGAGGCGCGCCCGACGTCGAGGCCAGAAGGTCCCCCGTCCCACCTCTCACTGGATCGTCAATTCTCCACGGATTTCGGGCGCGCCGGCATCGGGCAGGGAATCAAAGTTCTCGCGCAGGCACTCGGCTTCGAAGACCACGCGCAGAACGCCCGGATGGCGCACCTGGAGGTCGAGCGCGTAGCCGCTGCTCGCGCCGCGCGCGGCCACTTCGCCTCGAGGTTCGATGGCCAGGATCTTGGCCGGAGGATCGTCGTCAGCCGCACGAAGGCAGGTCCAGGGCTCCACGGGGTAGAGGTACACTTGGGGGACGTCGCTGCACCAGAACGCGGCGTCCCGGTCGGGCGGCGCGTCGCCCTTGTACTTCTCGGTCCGCCCCTCCACGGAAACTTCCGCGACAACCATCGTTTCGGCGGGCGCGGAAAAGATGATCGCCTGGGCGCGCTCGACCGACGTTTCGGCGCAGAACGTGGTCAGCGTAGCTCCTGTCCCCGACTCGCGCACCGCTCCGAAGAACACGCGATGGTCATTCCACTGAGCGCTGAGCTCGGTGCAGGACAGCCCGCAAACGGCGCCGATGCATGCAAAAATCCGGGTCATGGCCGCGATATGGCGACGATAGCAGTGGCGTCACCCGAGCACTACCAGTGGTCTCGGCCCGGCGAACGTGGCGAGCGCAGGATGCAGCGAGCTCGTAACCTTTTACAATGAGCGCCTGGCTTGGGTCACCCTTTACGACACTCGATCGAGCCGCGCGGGCGGCGCGCCGTAGCAGATGCCTGGACAGCATGCGTAGCCGTCGCTGATGACGATCCCGGTGTTATCCAAATTGTCGCACCCATCCTGGGTGCACACCGGACTCGAACTACCAAAGCACGCTGTTCTGCCGCACCAAATATCCATCGGCGTCGCTCGGGCATAGCCAGGCGGGCAAATGCCGGCGTCGGACGGCGGTACGGTCATCGAAGCACCGGGGCTCGGCCCTCCGTCGGTTGGGCATCCTGCCCACTTGCGACCGCATTCTTTCAAATTCGATTCGTCTCGTCGTCCGAGAAGGGTGCCAGGAGGGCAAGCTGCGTCGGCTTCTTCACCGTCTGCGCGACCGTCGAGTTCGCCGGCGTCGGCCATCGCGTCACTCGTGCCATCGAGGTCGGCATCGATCTCCTCGCCCGGCCCATCGCTGACATCTCTGTCGCCGATGGCGTCGGCGAGGTTTACATCACTGCTCGTTTCGATGGCAACGTCTTGGATGCTGACGGTCCCGTCGTCGCTAGCCTCGAGCGCAGCACCGTCGGAGCTGACGTCCACGGCTGCGGTCGTCTCGATACTAGCGTCTTGGCTGCCCGACACTGCCTCGAGCGCAGCATCGGCCGGCTTGTCGCGCTCGCGTGCTGCGTCCCGCTCCGGCACCGGGTCGTTCACCGCGGGCGCGGTCGCCGTGCAGCTCGCGAACCCGGTCGCCGACGCGACGAGCATCCAGCGCGCACGACTGATCCGCGAGATCGCCATGCGCGGAACGCGTCGATTCGACGCGTGCGCGGCGCCGCAGAAAGGGCAGACGGCTTCGGTTCGACGAAGATGCCGAGCGCACGAGGCGCAGAGCTCGTATCGGTTCATGGCAGAACCCTTCCGGCTATCGTCATGATGCCGCCGTTCCCTTCGAGCAACCACGATTCGTTTCCCGCCGCGACCGCACGCGCCGTTTCGAGCTCGGCAGCGGGCCAGTCCTCTTCGATGATGTCGAATTTTCCGTAGTCGAATGGCAACCCGGGCGGCGCTTCGACGCGAAGGACGCGCTCGCGGCGGCCCTGTTGCAAGAGCTCGAGGGCGCGATGATGGCAATAGGGGTTGTTTCCCCGTCGGCCCAACAGCGAATGCGCGGTCCACGAGCAGCCGCCCAGACAGTCGTCGGCGTAATAACAATCCTTACAGTGTCCCCAGAGCTCTGTGACCGTGCGGTCGCGCGTGAAGCGAAGGGGCTCTGCGCGCTCCCAAATGTCGCGCAGCTGGTGATGGCGGACATTGCCCCCCACGTAGGCGTCGCTCGGGAGAGAAGGGCAGCCCTTGATCGCACCGTTCGACTCGATGCCGAGAACGGACCGACCAGCCGGACAGGAGCCCTTTCGCTGGCCCGGAAATTCGCTGCGAAGGAGCGACTCGAAAGGGCCGTAGTAGCCGAGGTTGTTGCCAGGGAAAATACGCACGTCGACCGCTCGCGCACGCCGGTGAATCCGAGCGATGGCGGGCATCACCTCGATCAAATGATAGGGCTCGAGGAGGAGCGTGGGGTCGTCGGCGACGCGCCCGGACGCGACGGTGAGCTGCAATTGCCAAGAGTGCGCCCCCGCAGCGGCAAGGAGCTCGAAAAGGTCGGGGAGTTCGCGGCGGTTGCGCCGGCCGATTTGCGTGTTGGCAGAAACCTGCACGCCTGCGCGCGCGAGATGGGCCATCGCTTCGAGAGCAGCGCGATGACTTCCGGCGAGACCGCGCAAGGCGTCGTGCGTCGCGACGAGCCCATCGACGGAAACCGAGACGCTCATCAGCCCCGCTGCCTTCGCGGCGCGGGCGCGCTCGGCGGTCATCCCGCGGCCCCCCGTCACCATCGTGCATTCCATACCGGATTGGCGGATTGCGCGCACGATGGTGGCCCAATCGTCGCGCAGGTACGCTTCGCCGCCGATCAACGTAACCTCGAGAACTCCGAGCTCCGCCATCTGACGCACGAGATCGAGAGCCTCCGCCGTCGAGAGCTCGTCGGGACGAGCGCGGCCCGCGCGCGAGCTGCAATGCGAACAGGCGAGATCACAACGAAGGGTGAGCTCCCACACCGCGACGATGGGCCGCGCTTCGCGATCTCTCGGACGCGACGCGCCGGCCAGCGGCAGCCGCCGCGACCCGGGCGCTGCCGACGGCACGACGGGGAGCCGCAGAGATTCGACCATGGAGTCACACGGTTGACCCAAAGACCCGACGAAAACGCACCGGGGCTAGGTTCGTCCTCAGAGCATAAGGAATGGATGGACGATCGGCCCGTCTTTTACCACGAGAATCGCGTCATTCACTTAACGGGTGGCTGCCGCAGGGCTTCCGGAAGCGTCGCGCCTCCGGTCGAAAGCCAGCCCTCAGCATGGCCGCCATGGTGGTGTATTCCGTGGGACTGAAGCTCGACGTGCATCCCCGCCTAGGCGGCGGCGGAACGACCTCACGCCCAGCAGAGCACAGCGACGCTGTGCTCTCGCTGGCAATCTCTCCGCTCCTACTGCCCTTTACGCTGAAAGGTCGGCGTGTCCCACTCGCTGTCCATTCCGACCGGGAGCGTCAAGCGCTCGCGGATCGGCAAGGACGACTGTGTCGTCGACTGGAAACCGCTCGTGGGCGGGCGGCGCGTGAACACCGAGGCCTCTTCGCGCGCGGGGGCGCGGTTCACACCGGCTTGAACTGATCCCGGCGCGCCGCGACCGGCGGAGGGCACGGCCGCAAAGCTCTGCGGAACCTGAACCGAAACCGGGCGTGTTGCCGCTTGCGCGCGCATGTCGGCCTGGACGTCGCGATCGAAGCCGGTGGCGATGACGGTGACCTTGACCATTTCGCCCGCCGTCTCGTCGATGCTCGCGCCCCAGATGATATTGGCGTCTTCGTGGGCTTGCTGTTGGATGAGACTCGCGGCCTCTTCCATTTCCTTCAGCTTGAGATCGGGGCCGCCGACGATGTTGATGAGAACGCCGGTCGCGCCTTCGACGGAGATGTTGTCGAGGAGCGGCGACTGAATGGCCATCTCCGCGGCGAGTCGCGCGCGCCCTTGTCCTTTGGCGCAGCCCGTCCCCATCATGGAACGACCCATGTTGGACATGACCGTCTTCACGTCGGCAAAGTCGACGTTGACGATGCCGCTCTGGGTGATGAGATCGCTGATGCCTTTGACGGCTTGGTAGAGGACCTCGTCCGCCTTGCGAAAGGCGTCGATGAACGAGAGATCCTCCCCTTCGAGGGCCAGAAGTTTTTCATTCGGTATCGTGATGAGCGTGTCGACGTGCTCGGTCAGGAGGGCAATCCCGTGCTCGGCCTGACGCGCTCGCTTCCGGCCCTCGAAGAGGAAAGGCTTGGTGACGACGCCGACGGTGAGCGCGCCTTCTTCCTTGGCGAGCTGGGCGATGATGGGCGCCGCTCCGGTGCCCGTGCCGCCCCCCATGCCGGCGGTGATGAAGACCATGTCCGCTCCGGAGATGGCCTCCTTGATGCGCGTGACGTCTTCGAGCGCAGCCTTGCGCCCTTTTTCCGGGTCGGCGCCCGCGCCGAGTCCCTTGGTGACCGCCACGCCGATGCCGATCTTGAGGGGCGCCGAATTGGAGTTCAAGGCCTGGGCGTCGGTGTTGATGGCGACGAACTCGACGCCTTCGAGCCCGAAGGCCATCATGGCGTTCACAGCGTTACCGCCCGAGCCGCCGCAGCCGATCACCTTGATGCGTGCTTGGTATTCTTGGGTCTCGTCGGCAAACTCGATCGAGAAACTCATGATGGTGCCTCCCGGATACGTAAAAGTCGTGGGTGTCTAATGGGGGACCTGCCGAGGGCGCCTCTTCCCTCTTTGGTGGCCGGTCGTGAAAATTTGTTCCGTGCTTCTTTCTTGGGTTCGCGCTCTTTTTTTCCGATCTCTAGAAGGCTGCCTTCAGCCACTGGAGGAATTTGGCCTTTTTGGGGGGCGCTTGGATCTGCGGCTGCGCCTCCGTCGTGTGCCGCATCGCCGTCACGCGCCTGGGCGTCGCGCCCACTTCGCGCGCATGGGCCAGCGCCTGGGCTCCGAATTTGACGAGCCCGACGCCGGTTGCAAACTGCGGACCCTGGACGAGCTGGGTGATGCCTTTGATCCCCACGGGGTAACCGATTCGCACCGGCATTCCCAGGATCTCTTCGGCAAACTCGCTCATCCCCTCCAGGAGAACGGCGCCTCCCGTGAGAACTACACCCGCCGAGAGCTGTTCGAGCATGCCCGTGTCTTCGATGCGCTTGCGCACCAGGGCGAAGATCTCCTCGACGCGCGGCTCGATGATGTCGGAGAGCACACGCCGCGCGGCCCGCCGGGGCGCGTGGCCGCCGACCCCAGGGACTTCCACCTCTTCTTCGTCCGCCACCATCCGCCCCAAGGCGCAGCCGAAGTTGCGCTTGAGACGCTCGGCTTCCCCCATCGGAGTGCGCAGGCCGGCCGCGACGTCGTTGGTCACGTTGTTGCCGCCCACCGGGATGACGCTGGTGTGCGCGATCCCGCCTTCGACGTAGAGGAGCAAATCGGTCGTGCCGCCTCCGATGTCGATCACTGCGACGCCGATTTCCTTCTCGTCCTCGGAAAGGACGGCTTCGGCGCTGGCTAGCGGCTCAAGCACCACGTCGGCGACGTTGAGGTTGCAGCGCTCGACGCAGCGAATCACGTTCTGTACGCAGCTCGTCGCGGCCGTCACCAGGTTGACGCGCACCTGCAGGCGCACGCCGCTCATCCCGATGGGATCGCGGATGCCGTCTTGGTTGTCGACGATGTACTCGCGCGGCAAGACATGGAGGATTTGGCGGTCGGCATCGACGGGAATGGCGCGTGCGCCTTCCAGCACGCGCTCCAAATCGACGCGCGTCACCTCGTCTCCGGAGATGGCGGCGACGCCGTCCGACCCTTGCGAGCGAATGTGGCTGCCTGCGACGCCCGCGTACACCGTGCGGATCTCGACGCCGGCCATGGTTTGCGCCGCATCGACCGCGTCGCGGATGGAACGCACGGTCCAGTCGATATTGGAGACGACCCCTTTGCGCAGCCCGCGGCACGGCACGTTGCCCACACCGAGCACGGTGATGCCGTCGGCATCGACCTCTCCGACGACGGCCGCCACTTTGGTG
>DATHEQ010000401.1:0-14277 GCA_035318505.1 Polyangiaceae bacterium
GATTCATCACGAGGGGGCGCGGCGTTACCGTGCACCGGCGAGGCTGTACCAAGGCGTTCGATACCGATCCCGAGCGCCGGGTCGAGATTTCGTGGGACTCCAAGGCCAAGATCAATCGCCCGGTGCAGCTACGCATCACGACCGCCAACCGCCCCGGCATTCTCGCGACCGTGGGTCAGACGTTCAGCGGGCAGGGCATCAACATCAGCGAAGCGAACTGCCGCGCAGGGGAGGACGGCCGCGCCGTCAACGTCTTCACCTTCGACTGTTCCGATCTGACTCAGTTGAAGAGCGTCATGCGCGCGTTACAGAAAGTAGAGGGCGTGGTCGGCGTCGACCGCGTGTAACCACGAGGCTACCGCTTGTCGATTTTGCGACCCCGTTTGAGGCCCGTCGAAACCATCGTCGTCCCCGACGAGCGGTACGGTCAAGCCGTCGTACTGCGCGACACCGAGGGCGTGACGCCCAAGGTGGCTAGCATCCCGGGCCCACTCTTTCCGGTGCTGGCGCGCTTTACCGGTGCTCTCACCATCGAGCAGATCGCCGCCGAGGCGACGGCCGAGTTAGGCGTCGCCATTTCAGCGGGCATCGTGCGTAAGTTGGCGCGCGATCTCGATGAAGCGCTTTTTCTGGAGAGTCCGCGCTATCAGGCCGAGCGAAGCCGGGTCGAGGCCGAGTTCGTGCGCTCCCCCGTGCGTCACGCGACGCATGCCGGCGGGGCGTACCATGCCGATCCCGCCAAACTGAAGGCGTACCTGACGCACGATTGTCTCGGCAGCGCGGGCCCCAAAGAGAAGAATGGTCAAGTGCGAGGCTTGGTGGCTCCGCACATCGACCCCTGGCGAGGCAAGCGCGGCTACGGCCACGCCTATGGCTTGCTCGGCGCCGGCCTGCGCCAAGAGGTCGATACTTTCGTTTTACTCGGCACGTCCCACGCGCCGATGCGCGAGCCGTTCGCGCTTTGTCGCAAGACGTTCGCGACGCCCCTCGGCGGCATCGAGGTCGACGACGGCGCGGTGGATGCCATCGCCGAACGGTCCCCGTTCGACCCTTTCACCGACGTCTTCAACCACAAGCGCGAGCACTCGCTCGAGTTTCAGGCCGTGTTCGTCAAGCACCTCATGGGCGAAAAGCCGGCGCGCATCATTCCCATCTTGTGCGGGATCGGTGAGAGCCAACGCACTGGGCGCTGCCCGCAAGACGATCCGCGTTCGGAACCGTTTCTCAACGCCGTGCGTGCCGTCGTCGAACGTCACGCGCATCGCACCGTCGTCATTGCCGGCGCCGATCTGGCGCACGTGGGTCCGCGGTTCGGCGATCCGGCCGCGTACGACGTCCAGCAGCGCAAGCGGCTCGAGCGCATCGATCGCGCGTCGCTCGAGCTTGCCGCAGAGCAGGCGCACCGGGACTTCTTTTTCCATGTGCAAGGAGATCTCGATTCACGGCGCGTCTGCGGGCTCGGGCCCATCTATGCGCTTTTACGCGCGCTACCCGACGGGTGCCGCGGTCAGCTCGAGCACTACGAGCAGACGATCGATCCTCAAGAAGGATCGATCGTCAGCCACGCCGCGATGGCGTTCTACGGCTAAGACGCCGACGGCTTAGCCGTCGACGTCTAGCCTCCGGCACGGAGCAGCGCTTGGTCAGCGCGCGCGGCGGCGGCCAAGCTCGAGACCGAGGCGCTGCGCTTCGCGGTACACCGCTTGGCGTGACATGCCGAGTGTGCGCGCGGCGGAGGCGATGGAGCCGTTCGCTTTGGCGAGCGCGTCGACGAGGCGTTCGCGCGCAAGGGCCGGGTCATCGGCCGCGGGCAGGGACGGGTACGCGCTCGGCGGTCGCGTGAGTTGCCGCTGGATCGACGAGGCATCGAGCATGCCCTCCGTTTGACCGGCGGCGTCGCGCAGCACTTCCTCGATCTCAGCTATCCCTCCGGGCCAGCCAGCGCGCGCGATGCGCTCGATGAACTCGACGGAAAGGCGTGCTCCGTCGATGTCGAGCTTCTTCGCGAGCCCCCACACCATGCCGGGTAGGGCCTCCCGCCGCGCTGAAAGCGGGGGAACGGTGATGCGACGGCCATTGAAAAGGGCGCCGAATCCCGGAGCAATGAGTCCGTCGGCGGTAGCGCGGTCGAGCGGCGTCTCCACCGTCGCGATGGCGATCGATTCCGGGACGCGGTTAAGGATTTGCCCGAGCTCGACCTGCAACGGACGCGGAAGCTGTTCGGCATGCAGCAAAATCCAAGTGGCAGGCTGCTGCGCGCGCGCCGATGCGACGCTCTCGCCGGGCGTGCCTTTGCCGTTGATCGTGACCACCGGACCGTTCGCTTGACGTTCGCGCGCCGCCACTTCGGCCAGCGTTCGTTTTCCGATGCTGGGCCCACCTTCGAGCGCGAACGATCGCCCGGAGCGGGCGTGGTTGAGCGCCGGTTCGACGAAAGCGGTGATGTCACGCGGCCCGAGCACGAGCGGCGTACCGAGGTCGATCTTCCCCTCGTAGTCGGCGAGCCCCCGTTCCGCGAAGACAGCCAGTTGATTGCCAAAGCGAACGACGTCCCCGTGAGCGACCCCGATTCGCCGGGCGCGAACGCCTCCAACGAAGGTCCCATGAGGACTGTCGAGGTCCTCGAGATACACGCCGTCGGCGCGAACCTCGACGCGCGCATGACGGGCAGCGACCTCGGGTCCGACGATGCGCACATCGGCCCCTTCGTCACTGCCGATCACCGCGGCGTTGCGCGCGGGGACGATCTCGATGCGACCGTCTTCACGAGGAAGTACGAATCCCCACCCGCCTTCGACGGGGCCGCCCTTCTGGTAAAAACCCGAAGACTTCGGCTCCTCGCCCTCGTTGCGCGGCTGGTGCGGCGTTACCCCAGGCTGATAAGTCTGTGCCATCGATCCCTCTTCAGTGCGCTCTCTGTGCATGTTGGGCGGACACCCGCGAGCGGCTGACCTCCCAAGAAGCAAATTCGCAGCCGCATAGGGCGACCGTCGATTTGGTTGTTCGGTCCAAAGTGGTCTCGGCGCCCCCCGGGCCTACCGAGGGGACTTTAGTTCGGAATTCGGCTTGCGCTAGCAGCGTGGTACCTCTGATCGCCCCCCCCTGTCTGGCTCGGGCGACAGGATGCCACGAGCAGCCGGCGAGCGCGACCCATGCGTGCAGTTGCCTCGAGCGGAGGTCCGCGGTGGCGCGCACCTTGCTTGACACGCGCACTCGAGGCGAGTACTGCTCTCGGGCCGTCTGCGGGAGTAACTCAGCGGTAGAGTGCCACCTTGCCAAGGTGGACGTCGCGGGTTCAAATCCCGTCTCCCGCTCCAGACTCCACGGCTCCGTGCGGTGGATCACGCGTCGCGATGATCGCTTCGTGTAGGGCGCGAAACTCGCGCCGATAGCGCGGCCCAGACTACGTCGGCGACTCGGGCGTTTCGTCTCGCGTGACGCCATCGACTCGTAAGCCTCCGGCCGCCGCGACTTTCTGCAGTTTGGTGACCACCAAGTCGAGCGCGATGGCGTTGTTGCCCCCTTCGGGAATCAGGATATCGGCCCACCTTCGGCTCGGCTCGACGAACTCGAGGTGCATCGGCCGCACCGTTCGATGGTACTGCTCGTCGACTTGCGCGAAGGTGCGCCCGCGCGATTCGAGATCGCGCCGCAGTCGGCGGAAGATGCGAATGTCGACGTCGGTCTCGACGTAGATCTTTACGTCGAAGCGATCGCGGATCCGCGGCTCGGCGAAAATGAGGATCCCTTCCACGATCACGACCGGCGCAGGGTTGACGCGCCGCCCGTCCGACAAGCGCGTGTGCGTGCGAAAATCGTAGCGCGGCACCTCGACCTCGAGCCCGCGCGCGAGGTCCTCGAGCTGGGTGATGAGCAGCGCGTTGTCGAGCGCGTCGGGATGGTCGAAGTTGAGTCCGTCGCGTTCAAGCTCCGGTAGCCCCGAGCGATCGCGGTAGTACGAGTCATGGGCGATCAGCGTCACGCGGTCAGGCGGGAGCGCATCGTGAAGATTGTGGGCGACGGTCGTTTTTCCCGAACCGGTGCCGCCTGCGATCCCAACGAAGAACGGTCTCGTGCTCGGCGTCATCTCACGCTCTCGCGCGGTGGCCGCGCCATTCGGAGGATACGGTCGGCGACGGCGGGATAGCGCTGCAAGAGCTCCGGGCCGCCGGCCAGTGAGAAATCGGTGTAATCGAACCCGGGAGCTACCGTGCAGCCGACCAGGCAATGCGACGCATGCGCGACGAGCTCGGTTCCGAACCACGTGCCGGCGGGTACGACGATCTGGGGCCGCTCACCGGCGCCGAGATCGAGCCCGAGGCGGGCCACGTCGGCACGTCCGTCGGAAAAGAGCCGCAGAACGTCGAGTGGCCCCCCTTCGTAGAGATGGAACACCTCGTCGGAGAGCAGCCGATGCAGGTACGTGGTCGGCGCGTCGCTCGTGACGAGAAAGTAAATTGCCGTGCTCGCTGCCCGCTCGGCGGGGTGACTGGCGGCAGTGACGGTCACCGCGGCGCGGTAGGTCTCCGCGAAGAAGCCGCGTTCAGGATGCGGCGCGAGACCGAGGCGCGCGACGATCTCCGCGGGACGAGGATGCATGCCGGCGGCGATGATACCCTAAGCGGTGCCTTCGCGACTTAGACTGGCGGCACTTCCGCCGAAGAGCGCCCCGGACCGATGTCGCTCGTTGCTTTTGCGTACGAACGCTCAATGGCTGCCGCGAGACCTGCCGCCTCGGCTGACGCACCCCCGGCGACGGCGGCGGCGAGGACGGCACGCGCGTCTTGTTCCGAAAGGACATCGACCGACTCCGTCGCGACCTGGGCGGCCCGTTCGAGCTCCCCGCCGCGCGCGTAAAGATCGATGAGGAGCTTGATCGATTCGATGCGTTTCACGCCTTGCCGGCGTTCTGCTTCGAGCCAAGCGCGCGCGCGATCGGGAGCGCCGAGCGCGTCCTCGACGGCGGCGACGAGATAAGGGTCAGCGGGCGCGTCGCGCTCGAGCCGCTCGATCGTTTCGCGTGCCTCGGCGCGCCTTCCCGCCGAGGCGTGCGCCCAGGCCTGCGCGAGGAGACCGCCATTTTTGAGCGCGGAGGTTCGCGCCTCGTCGACGATACGGGTGGCACGCTTCAGCACCTCGACCACTTCACCGTGAGCGATGGCCGCGCGCGCGCTGGCGAGCTCCTCGTCGAGACCGGCGTCGCGATCGGCTTTGCTGCTCCAGAGAAAGCGCACCTGACGAATCGCCGTCACCGCCGCGCTGCCGAAGAGAAACGCAACCCACAGGCTATTTAGCCAAATGTACCCAAGGATGGCGACCGACGTCCCCACGATGCCGGAGATGATGGCCGTCCAGAGCTCGCGGCGCGGGCCGAGGAACGCGGACAGCATCTGCCCGCCGTCGAATGGCAGCACGGGCAAAAGGTTGATGAGGCTCCACCCGATGTTGACGCGGAGGATGGTGTCGACAGTCGACTCCGTCTGTGCGCCGGCCGGCAGCCATCGGGCGCCCACGTACACGGCGATGCCGAACAATAGGCCCGCGGCCGGTCCCGCGAACGACACGAGCCAACGCTGGGGTCGCGACATCCCGCGGGGCTCGAATTGCGTGAGCCCGCCGAGCGCGTGCAACGTGATGGAAGGTTCGGCGCCGAAGGCCCGTGCGGCGGTCGCGTGGCCGAACTCGTGCAGCAGGATCGAAACGAAGACCACCGCGGTCCAGGTCAGCGCCTCGAGAATCGCTCTTTCGGAACTGGCCGATCGCCCCACGCCCTGCGTTCCGAACAGGATTGCGATGATCCAGAAGCTCGACGCAATGCGAACCGGGACGCCGAACAGCGAAAAACCTAGTCCGCGGCCGGGTGCGCGAACCAGCTCCGTCGACGATGAGCTCGGCGTAGGTACCATCTCGGTCATCAACCATGACGCGAGAACCTGGTTCTGGCGAGCGGCGGATACGCGTGCGCCCCAATCGGGGAGGGGCGTCATGCGTAACCGCCCACGACGTGCGCGGGCCGTGCTACAAGCGCTCGCGCCGAGCATTATCATGGGCAAAGTCCAGAAGCCTGCCATCGAGGGGTGGTTCACGTACGACGGCGCCGCTGCGCTCATTGGGACGCGCTGCCGAACGTGCAATACGTTCTTCTTTCCCAAAGAGGCGCATTTTTGCCGAAATCCGGCATGCCAGGGCACATCCTTCGCCGAGGTGCAGCTCTCGCGCAGTGGAACGCTCTGGAGCTACACGAACAACTGCTACGCGCCGCCGCCCCCCTATGTGGCAAAAGACCCGTTTCGGCCGTATGCCTTGGCCGCGGTCGAGCTCGATCAAGAGAAGATGGTCGTCCTCGGGCAAGTTGCCCGCGGCTTCTCGACGGTCGATCTCGCGGTGGGGATGCCGATGGAGCTCGTCGTCGAGCCGCTCTACGAAGACGAGCAGACCGAGTACCTCGTTTGGAAATGGAAACCGGCGGGCCGGAGCGCGAGTTAGAAAACGATGAATAAGCAGGTCGCGATCCTCGGCTGTGGCATGCATCCTTGGGGCAAGTGGGGCCGCAATTTCGTCGAATACGGCGTCGAAGCCGCCAACCAGGCGCTCGCCGAAGCGAATGTTCCGTGGAAGGACGTGGGGCTCGTGGTCGGCGGCGACACCATGCGCAACGGTTATCCCGGCTACGTCGCGGGCTCGACCTTCGCCCAGGCACTCGGCTGGACGGGTGTACCGGTCATCAGCACCTACGGCGCGTGCGCTACGGGCGCCCAAGCCATCAACGTGGCGCGCGCTCACATTCTCGCGGGGCTATGTGAAGTCGCGCTCGTCGTCGGCGCCGACGCCGCCCCCAAAGGCTTTTTTGCTCCCCAAGGCGGGGAGCGCGCCGCCGACCCCGATTGGCTCCGGTTTCGCCTTCTCGGCGCCACCAACCCGGTTTATTTCGGGCTCTATGCGCGCCGTCGCATGGCGCTCTACGGCGCGACCGAGCGCGATTTTGCGCAAGTTAAAGTCAAAAACAGCCGTCATGGCCTTACGAACCCGAGGGCACGCTATCGCAAAGCGGTGACCGTCGAAGAGGTGCTCGCATCGGCGATGGTCTCCGATCCGCTGCGCTTGCTCATGATCTGCGCCACGAGCGACGGCGGCGCGGCGCTCGTTCTCTCGAGCATGGAATACGCGCGCCGGCACACCACGCGCCCGGTCACCATTGCCGCTGTTTCCACCGCGACACCGCGCTATCCAGACAGTGTGCTCGATATGCCTGCCTTCTCCACCGATTCGGCAGCGGTCGTCGCGCGCCCGGACGCGCCGTTCAAAGACACCATCGCGCGTCGCGCTTATGAAGAAGCGAGCATCGGTCCCGAAGACGTCAACGTCGCCGAAGTCTACGACCTCTCCTCGGCGCTCGAGCTCGATTGGTACGAGCACATCGGCCTTTGTCGTCCCGGCGAAGCCGAGCGGCTCTTGCGTGACGGGGTCACCACCATGGGCGGGCGCGTTCCCGTCAATCCCAGTGGCGGGCTTTCGTGCTTCGGCGAAGCCGTTCCCGCGCAAGCGATCGCTCAGGTGTGCGAGCTCGCGTGGCAGCTCTCCGGCAAAGCCGGCGATCGACAGGTCGCGGGCGCCAAAGTGGGCGTCTCCGCGAACCAAGGGCTCTTCGGGCACGGGTCGTCGGTCGTCGTGCAGCGGTAACGCCCCGCGAGCGATCGCGCAGATGGACGCCGCCGCGAAGGTCACGACGGCGTCCGAGTGTCACGCCGTGCTACTGGGGCCAACTGAGCGTTATGTTGAAGGCCTCATCGCATTCGATCTCTTCTTTGTCCTCGTACATCGCGATGGTGCCGTAGCAGCTCTCGTTCGCATTGAAGTAGTACCCCTGTCGTCCGGTCGAACGATAACTGTGGAGCGGACTATAGCTGGGGCCACACATGGTCGCGATGTTGCCCTCGCCGAGCCCAGAGAGACAGCAGGCGAAGCCAGAAAACCCACCCCCTTGGAAGATCATGAGCTTATCAAAAGGCGAGGTCCCACAGGACACCGGGCCGAGTTCAGCCGGCGCCTCCGCCAGGTGAGTACCTTCCCGAAAGCGGCGTGCGCTTTCGGTCCAGGCCGCCATCCCCGCGTCCCACTCCTGCCGCGTGAAGACGGTTTCCGTTCGAGTGTAGGTGCCGTCTGCATTGCGCGTCGGGGTTATCATCTTGACGACTGCGGAGGTGTCACTGACGGTTTTTTCCGGCGCGGACCCCGACGACCGATCGATGGGCGATCCACCGCACTGGAGTGCGGCAAGAGCGAAAGCGCCGCAGCATAACTTCATCGCGTTTTTCATGTGAAATCTCTCCATTTCTGTTTGCAATGTCATCCGATACGTAGATGTCCTTCACTCGATCCGCTGTCTGCAGCGGGTGCGATTGCTCATTGCGCATTGCGACGAGCGCAGGTCAGTCGATCCTTTGCGAATACCACGGCGATAGTCGTCGCAAGACGACGTGTCGTTGCGGCATCGGTGCCCAACACGCATGCGCCATCCGGTCGGTGCGTGCTTGGCAGTCGCCTGTGTGCGTCTGCGCAGCTGCTTTTACGCGCTGCGCGGCGTTCGGACCCCTCTAGTCGTTGACGTCAATTCTGCGTGCGAGGTTGATGACGGTACGCAATTGGGAATCTAAGCTCGCGCGTCGCTCGTGTTCAAACGAAAAAAATTAACATTGCTCGCTCACTTCGGCGCGAGCGAGCGAGTTAGAAAAAAACCGTGGTCTTCGCCGAGTCGCGTCACTTCCAATTTGCGGTGATGCAAGAGCCGCTAGTTTCGGCGGCGATCGCTAGAAAGGCAGGAAAATTTCCGGATATCGTCGGTCGCGCGGCGCTGCGCCGGCTGATGCATTCGCGGCGTCCTTGGGTGATCGCGCGCTGCGATCGTGACGATTGCGCCTCAGCGCGATCTACTCACAAAGTCCGACGCAGCTCGGATGCACGCGATTGCCACGCGGTGGGGCGCAAGCCGGAAGTGTTTCGATCCCACGAAAACGGCGCGCTCAGCGACGGCGTGTTCTGTCTCCTGCGCGCGCGGGATCGGTGGACGGCTAAGCTAGGCGCGCAGAGCGCGCTCGACGAGGCTCATTCGATCTTGGCCCCAGAAAAGTTCTTTGCCGTCGACCACCCATGTCGGCGCGCCAAACACGCCGGCGTCGACGGCGCGTTGCGTGGCGCCGAAGAGCGCTTGCTTGATTTCGGGTTGCGAACAGCGCAAAAGGATTTCATCCGCGCCCGCGCCGATCAGTTCGGCGAGCACCCGGTCGTCGTTGATGTCGCGATCCTCGGCCCAATAAGCGCGAAAGGTGGCTTCACGGAACGCGTCGCGCCGCTCTTCGGGCAGGCTCAGGTACGCGCGCAGTGCCTTCACCGTGTTCATGGGAAAGCGGCTCGGCCATTGGAGCGGCACGCCCCAGAAGTCGGCCCAACGTGCCATGTCGATCACGTAGTAGCGGCGCTTGGCGTCCGACCACGCCAAGAGTGGCACGTCGACCTGGCCGATGGCCTTGAAGACGGCGCCGAGCAGCATCGGGCGCCACGCGAGCTCGGCGCCGGTCCGCGCCGCGAGCGCTTGGGCTTGCGTGCTGCCGAGGTAAGCGAACGGCGACGAGAAGTCCCAGTAGATCTCCAGTGAGCGAGCCATGTGGTTTGGATTCTCCTCGGACTAGAGCGCGGCCGCTTCGCCGGCATCGGCGCGACCGGTGAGAGCGCGCGCGACGAAGTCGATTCGATCTTGTCCCCAATAGAGCTGCGTCCCATTCACGATGAAGGCCGGCGCGCCGAAAATGCCGAGCGCGATGGCTTCTTCGGTGCGCCGCCGAAGGTCGTCCTTCACGCTGCTGTCTTGCAGATGCGCCATCACGGTTTCGACGTCGTGCCCTGCGGCGCCGAGCACCTCGCGGAGCGTTGCCGGCTCGGAAGGCCGCTTTCCCTCCACCCAATAGGCCCGGTAAAAACCGTGCATCACGGCGGGGTCGCAGCGCGTCACCAGCGTGGCGCGCAATGCCTCGACGGTGCGAAAGGGGTGGCCGGACGGCATCGAGAACGGCACCCCGAAGAACTCCGCCCAGCGGTGCATGTCGTTCAGGTTGTGACGCGCCTTGGACGGCGCGAGCACGTCCATCATGTTCTGCGGTGTACCGACGGATTTGAATACACCGCCGAGCAGCATCGGACAGAAGGTGAGCGCCGCACCCGTGCGGCGCGCCAACGCCTCGACCTGCGTGCTACCGAGGTAAGCGTAGGGGCAGGAGTAGTCGAACCAGAAGTCGAGCGTTCTCACACGATCAGTTGGGCGGAGGAATTCTCTTCGGCTCGCATCCGAGGAGAATCTTGACCTCGCTGCCATCGGTGATTTGCAGCGGTCCGCACGAGTTCGGACAGAGCGTGATCTTGGTCGGCATGGCCGGATTGTCGTAGTACCAGCCGAATGCCGACGGATTCATGGGGCTAGAGATACATCCAGCGGCGCTGACCACGTTGGGGATGTCGATGAAGTTGCCCGACGTGCCCTCGCGGACCGAAACGACGACCTTGTTTGGGTCGAGCGTGCCGGCTTCGGGCTTGGGAATGGCGTAGTCGCAAGCCAGCGTGCTCTTGCGGATATCGGCGAGGGCTTGGGAGAGCCCGGCGGCGCCGCCGTTGGTCACCATGAACGCCTTCATCGTGCCGCCGCCGGCTGCGATCGTGTCGAGCGGACCTGTGTCGGGGCCGACGCCAAGCACGAACGTCTTGATGGGCGGCATGCCGTTCGAGTACATCTGCGCCACGGCTGCCGCGTTGGTGACGCTGTTTTGGGTGCAGCCCATGGGGATCCCGTCGGTCATCAAGAGCACGCTGATCGAGCGAGTCGGATTTTGCAGTTGCCACGCTTTGGCGGTCTGCAGGGCGCCGGTGAGAGCCGGTACGGTCGGCGTCGAATTGTTGGGCCTTCGGTTCATGACGGCCGCCCCGAGCGCCATCGCCTGCATGTTGTTCATCCCCGGGATGAGCCCGATGGGAACGTCGGGATTCGAATAATCTGCCGGCGTGCAGGCGAGGTTGTTGCCGCCGCCACCACCCGTTTCGGGGAAGAAATCGAGACCGATCATCATGCCCGCGTTGGCGGGATCGGCGACGAAGGGCGGGATGGCTTCGCTGACATTTATCCATCGTGTGTTCGTCTGACCGGGATCGACGGTATCCATCGATCCCGAGCTATCCATCATGATGAGGAGATCGGTCGGCTTCTTTTCGCCCGTGGTTGCCGTCGAGGCACACGCTGCATCGGCCGTCACTTTGATATCGGCGCCGGCTTCCGGATTACCGGGATCGATTGGCCCGACCGTGCCACCGCCCCCCGTGGTCGTCCCGCCGCCGGCGTTGCCGCCGCCCGTTGTACCGGACCCGGTCGCGCCCCCCGCGCCGGTGCTGGTGGTCCCATTGCCCGTGCCGGAGCTCGTCGAGCGCGTCGTGCTGCCAGGGTTATCGGTCCCCGAGCATCCCTCGAACAACGCAGCTGCGACACCAATCGAAACCAAGACAGTCGCTGTGGCGCGCCTGAGAATCATGTTTCCTCCTCACAGTTCGTCGCCAATGTGCGACGCTCGGCGCATGCAGGCGCCGAATCAAGAGAGATAGACAAGTATAAAAATAACCCTTAATAGTCAATTGCTTAAGCGGGAATGCAAAATTCCAACGGCGCGGCCCGGATGCGAGTCGCAACCGCTTGATTGCGCGATCATTCCGATGCGCCGGGATGGCTACGGTATGGCCCATCGAGCGGCGATATTCAACATCGCGCGCATCGTTTGCAGCTTGCTGCGTCGCATTGCGGTTTTGAGCCAATTGCATCTTGCGACCATCCCCGTCGCCTACCGCTATGAGTGACCGCTCCTTGGACCCGTGGGCAGACGAAGGCAGAAAACAGGGCACGCTTTCCGCTCGTTGACTTCCGAACGCCGGCGCGCGGCGCCTGTCGGCGCCACGGCGAGCGCGCATCCGGACATTTCGCATCACCGCGTGGCTGTTGAGAAAATCGGCAGCGATTGCGCGTTCGCACGTCACAAAGTCCGAGGACTTTGTGCGCGGAGGCGAGTAGCGTGTGCAGCATGGCAAGTGGCGGTCATATTCTCATCGTCGAAGACTCGCCGGAGGTGGCCGAAGCATTTGCCCTGTTGCTCGAGCAAGAGGGGTACCGCGTGAGCACCTCGTCCAATGGGCGCGAGGCGCTCGCCTTTCTTCGCCACGAGCGGCCTCAGCTCGTTTTTGTCGATCTCGTCATGCCGGTGCTGAACGGCCTGCAGCTCATCGAAGAGATGCGCAGCGATAACGAGCTCAATGCCATTCCCGTCGTCGCGGTGACCGCCTCCATGCACCGCGCGCGCGGCGTACACACGGTGAAGAAGCCGTTCGCCGGTTCGGGCCTGCTCGAAGCTGCAAAGTTCTACTGCGGCACGACGCCGAGCTCATCGACGCCTTTGAACCCCGCGCCCGGCATTAGCTGAGAAGGTCGGACGACCACGGTGCTAGAGTGCATGTAACGCATGCGGATAGCTCTGCTCTATCCTCCCCCGTGGAAAATCGCCGCGCCTGGCCAAGCGCCCCACGCGGGCTCCGACGGGCCCCCCGACGAGTATCGGGAGGGCGATCTCGATCCCGATTTTTATCAGACGCCCTACGGTCTCTTTTCGCTCGGTGCGCAGGCCATCCGAGCCGGGCACCAGGTCAAGATCCTGAATCTGTCTTCCTACCCGTGGTCGGAAGTGGAAGCCGTCTTGCGAGGCCTTTCCGCCGATCTCTACGGGATGTCGTGTTGGACAGCCAACCGGCGTGGTGTGGCGCTTGCCGCGAAGTGCATTCGCGACCATCACCCTTCCGCGCACATCATCGTGGGGGGGCCGCATGCGACGCCGCTGGCGGTCGAGCTGCTCCGCCACGTCCCTGAGATTGACACCGTCGCGCTCGGCGAGAGTGAGCCCGCGTTTCTCGAGCTCATCGATCGCCTCGGGTCCAACGCCGCGACGACCGGCATCGCCGGCACTGCCTTTCGCGGTGAGCAAGGCGTCGAGCTCGGCGAGCACCGCGAATCGATCGCCGATCTCGATTCGCTCGCGTCGCCGCACGACTACTTCGACACGCACATCCTCATGACCTCGCGAGGCTGTCCGTGGGCCTGCACGTTCTGCGGCGCGGAGACGACCTGGGGACGCGGCTTTCGCGGGCAATCGGTCAACTACGTGCTCGACGCGATGCAGAGCGTCGTGTCCCGCTTGCCGGTGAAGATGATCCAGATCAAGGACGACACCTTCACCACCAACAAGAAACGCGTCATGGAGCTTTGCCGCGGCATTCGTGCGCGCAACCTGTCGTTTTTCTGGAGCTGCGACACGCGCGTCGATCTCTTGACCGAGCCGCTCCTCCACGAGATGCGCCTCGCCGGATGCGAGCGCCTCAGCTTGGGCGTCGAATCGGGCTCGCAGATCATCCTCGACAAGATCGACAAGAAGATCACGGTGGACGAGATCCTGGAATCGACCGAGCTTGCCAAAAAGGTCGGCATTCGCGTGCGCTATTACATGATGCTCGGAAACCGCGGCGAGACGGCGGACACCTTTCGCGAGACGCTCGCGTTTTTGGCCAAGGCGAGGCCGCATCAATACATCTTCTCGTGTCTGTCGATCTATCCCGGCACGCGTGACTTCGACGAAGCGGAGAAAGCCGGGTGGCTCGACCGTGAAGCGTATTTCAGCGGCAAGTTCCAGGAGCTGAAAACGCCTTTCGACGCGACCGAGGCCGACACCGAGGTCATGAACCGGTGGTTTGCCGGCAACAGCGGACTGCGCGAGTCGTTCGAGGAGACCGCCGCCGACTACCGCGCGATCCTGGAGCGTGTCGGCGACTACCACGCGGCGCACATGGACTTGGGTGGTGCGCTGATCCGAGGCGGGGAGCTCGAGGAAGGCGAGCGTCACGTGCAACGCGCGCTCGAGCTCGGTTATCCATTGCCGGGCCTCGCGTACAATTACTTGGCCTGCATCGCCTACGCGCGCGGCGATCTCGAGGCCATGATGAACCACTTCAGCCACGCGGCGAAGATCGACCCCCAGCACTACGTGCTCATCCAGAACGTCAACCGCGCTCGCGCCTGGTTCAAAAATGATGGGCCGAAGAAGCATCTTCCCCTCACCCTGACGGCGCGGCACGATTTCCAGCTGCTCGAGCGCACGGTGCAGCCGACGTTGCCGGGTCCGCTTCCGCCCAATTTCGCCGACTGGACGG
>DATHEQ010000402.1:0-19356 GCA_035318505.1 Polyangiaceae bacterium
TCAGTCTGGGCATCGCCGGCGTTCTGGCGGCTTTCTGGAGACGGAGGCGGCGCAACGAAGCCGCCAAAAGGTAACGGCACAACATGAAAAGGGCAGCATCTCCGAATTCCATCGTTCATCGCGGAGCGCACCAGCGCCGCACGCACGGTCGCGCGCTATGCGTTGCGCTCTCGAGCGCAGCGTTCGTCAGCATTGCCGCGCCAGCGATGGCCGATCCTCCGGCGAGTCATGCCGCGGAGGATCCGCCGGCCGCCGTCGCTCCTGCCGCGGATCCCGCCGCGCCCGTGGCGCCCTCGGCGGCGGCAATGAGCGCACCAGTCGTGTCGCTGCACGACCCGTCGAATCCGACCTCGGCTCCCAACGATCAGTCGCGACCGTCGTCGACGGTGGCGTCCGATGTTCGTGACGACGTACCCGTGGTCGCGCTCACCCATTCCGCGTTCGGCTCGCGCCCCGGAAAAGTGGGGGCGCACGGGTTCGGTTACGCAACTGGCGCATCCAGCGGTTCGGTCGGCGGCGGGGGCGTCACAGTGTACGGTTCGCCGCTCAACCGGCTGACGCTGCTCGTCACCGGCGAGCGGTTCTCCGACGAGCGTTTCGCTCCCAATGCGAGCCTCGCGTACCGCGTTCTCGGCAGCATCGAGGACGGCTGGGCCCTCGCAGCGATGGGAACGTACAAGGCCGAAGGGTTTGCCGAGATCGAGGGGGAAGTCGAGCTCGGTGCAATGTTTTCGCTGATGCGCGATCGGTGGCACTTGGACTTCAACGCCGTTGCGGGCGGAGGGTTCGAAGAATCCGAAGAGTTCGACGCCGAGGCCAAGCTACGCGTCGGGTACGACATCGTCGATTGGCTTCGCTTAGGGCTCGATGGCCGCGGCCGCTATCGGTTGCGCGGAGCGCGCGAGCTCGTCGGTGGGCGCAAAGGAGACTTCATCGGCGGCCCCCAGGCAATCGTCAGTTGGTCGCAGTTCTACGGCGCCCTCCTCGGCGGCCTCAGTACGGTAGATATTGCGTCCAGCGTAGGCGCGACCGGCTGGCTCACCGTCGGTGGAATGCTGCCGTAAGACATTCGATCTACGACCAGTAACGAGTGAACGCGCCTCTGGTGGGCTTCCCCTCCGAGTTACGGGGAGGGAGAAGTCGCATCGGGTTCGGTCGCGGTAGTCTGTGCCGGTGAAGCAGCCCACATCCCTCAAAGCTCTCTTCTCGCTACCCGGGTTTATCGCCAAGTCGCAATGCTTGGCGTCTTTGGCGACCGGTATGCCCGCATCGTCGTCCTGCACCGCCGAAAAAACGGGGACGTGCTCGTGCTTGTGAGCATCGATGCCGTGGACGATACGACCAGCGCTCGTGCCGGATTCGAGACCTGTCAGCTGCTGGTTGGCGGATCCATTTGCAGGTCGAACGGCGGCGGGTCTATTGCCCTCGGTGTCGCGCCGTGTTCGTAGAGCGGCTGGACTGACTGGCCAGGAATCCCAGGTACACGACTCGGTATGCCATGCACCTCGGAGCTCTCTGTCGCGAGATGACCAACCAGATGGTGGCGGTAGCAGAGCGATTGCACCACAGCACGGTCAAGGATCTGGACAAGCTCTATATGGCCAAGCAGGTCGCTCGTGCCCGGAATGCCGACACCCACCCCCAGGGCGATCGACAAAGCGGTGACCGATCGGGTTTCGTCTGGATGGGGCGCGATTGTCTCAACGGAGTATGACCGCCAATGCTCCATTCTCACTTGAATACTGGTCGTCATTCACCATATCGTCTAGCAAGCTCACAAGCGCCACGGGGGCGCGCGTAACAATAGCCGTCGCTGCCGGTGATCGCTGTGAGGTGTGGCCATTCATGAATACGAGTGAACAATTCTTGGATCCGCCAATCGGCGCTGCGGCTCAGGTCCATACGGAGGCCCAATGAAAATGATCCGATGTCAAACAACCTACGGGGCTGTTCTGGCTTGTGCACTGGGTTGCGGTTCTGCAGCGGACGACATCACGCAACAAATGTCGAGTCCGCCGAATCCGCCGAGCCCACTGCAATCAGGTGCCGTCCTCCCGAGCAACCCGAATTTCGATGGTTGCGTTGTGCGCACCACACCCGCTGAGCTTCCTCCGGCCCCCGCCGGCCGGCCTGGTATGCCCGTGCCGCCTGTAAATCAACCGGTCTGCCCAGCAGGTTCTGTGCCTCGTCCGCGCGAAAAGCATCGGCCGAAAGCACCTCCGCCGCCTCTTAACGTTAGTTCGCATCACTTGCTGCAAGCCTCACCCAGCGCCGACGGCTGCAGCAATCTCTACCACTTTCCTCCGTGGAATTTTGCGTACGTCTCAACGGCGCAAACTCTACCGACGCCTACAAACCACGGCATCAGAGCGGCGATGACCGTACACAATCCTTACATGCCTAATATATCTGGTTATCATTCGCTTGGTGAAATCGCCGCGTCAACACAAGACGGCAGGCACAAGGTGGAAGTCGGTTGGATCATGAACAATGGCGACGTGTGGCCCGAGCTATTCGTGTACCATTGGAGGAATTACGCGTCGACCTGCTACAATGGGTGTGGTTACGTTCAGGTTTCTTCCAACGTCTATGCCGGCATGCCGCTCTCTGAAGGAGACGCGTTCTTTCAGATACTCCATTGGTACAACAACGTAGGCTGGGCATGGTGGATCTATGCTTATGGGGAATGGATCGGATATTTCCCCGACTCGCTGTGGAGCAATGATTTCACGAACGTTGAAGGCGGTTACTGGTTCGGTGAAGTGTCTATGCCCGAGACGACCAATCTAGGTTGCGCCTATATGGGGAATGGACTCTACGGGACGCAAACGGGCGCTGCCGGGCTCTGGTGGATGCAGTACAGCGCTACGTCCGACTGGACGCAAGCGATGAACAGTTGGAATGATGCCGATCCGATCCCCAACGTAAGCGATCCGTCTTGCTACAACATGGGCAACTTTGCGGGCTCCTCATTCAACTGGGGTGGGCCTAGCCTGGGCTGTCCATAGTAGTGCAATGCTGACGCCGGAATTGCGTCATAGATGATAACTGCCTTGCCGATCGCAAACTCCCGGATCGCGTCGGACGATTCACGGCCCGGTGCTTCGTGAACGTGAATCGACGCGCGTTCGTACTCCTCCTGAGCATTGCGGCGTGCCGGTCGGCCACGAAGTCTCCCGACGGAAGCTCGACGATGGTCGATGCTTCGGACGGCGGGACGGAAGGAGATTCGGGACGAGAAGGTGCGGAAGACGTCATCGGAGATCAGACGAACGACGGCGTCATTGATGGGATGATCGACGTCACCGACGAGGGGCTCGATGACGCTGGAGGACATCCGATTGACGTTATCGACGAGAATACCGATAGCGCGGAACCTGACACGACCGACTCGGGCCCGAGCGAATGCGTGCTTTCTGGAGGTCAGTGCATACCAGCAGGTCAGACTCCGCAATGCGTCGGAATCGTGGTGTGTCCCAAGGGCACCACGAATTCCAACCTGCAGTGCGATGAACCTGGCGCGTCGTGTTGTGTTCCCGCCCCTCCCGTTGACGGACCGTGCGTAGACGCGGGAGGCCAGTGCTTTTACACGGAGGGATCGTGTCGACTGAACTGCGCGCGAATTGTCCCCAATGATTGCGGTCCGCCAGTCGGTAATCTCCCGGCTCCAGTTTGTTGTATTTTGCCGCCGTGCATTCCTGCTCCACCGCGGATCTGCATCCTCCCACAACGCTGTGGACCCATCTCCAATGGGTGTGGCGGTACCATCGATTGCGGCAGCTGCCCCGGAGGAGGGGAATGTTTGGATGGAGGCGTATGCGGGCCGTCGTGAGATTGCGGCGCGTTCAGAATCCCCAAACCTGCAGGGCGTAGCTTCCTCCGCCCTTCTCGACGCTGACGAGCACGGTGTACTGCCCGGGGCGCGTCAAACAGAAGGGACCGTCGGGGTTGAGCATGGGGAAGGCGTCTTCGTTGGTATCGTGCCCGACGACGTTCTTGTCGGGGTCGAGCATGGCCATATCCATGTCCTGCACGCCGCGTTCAGACGCGGAAAAGATCCGATAGCAGCGCCCCATTTCCCCGCGGAATGTGAACCGCGCGATGGCCTCTTGGTGTGCTTGGCGTCCGCGGATGATACCGGTGACCGGTTTCATCGAGTTGGGAGGACCGCAAAGCGACGTCATCTGCGCGAGATCCTGCTCGGCGTTGCCAGTAGGGTGAAAGCCCTGGTAGCAGCTTTCGAACACTCCGCCGTGGACGCTGTCCGTCACGAGCATCGGGTTGGGCAAAGCGGGAGCGGGGCCTTTTTCGAGCTCGAGTGTGACAATGCCCGGCGACGCATTCGCGGCGCGTGGGGGCGGTGTGCTCTTCGTACATGCCGCGAGGCTCACGACCCCGACGAGACACATCACGATTCCCCCGGTCCTGGGCCGTAGCAGTTCGCGAAATGGAGTTTGAAAAAAAGTGCTGCGCATCAATCCATCATGATGCGCGGCGGCACCTCGGGCACTCGCCTTTTTTGCCGTTCGTTCTTCGTCCGAGCTTTCCGGAGGTTGGGGCCGAGGTCCGTTGCCGACTCGTCCGAATTTTGAAACCCCAAAGGCGCGTTGGCGTTCTGTGCAGGTCCTTATCGGCAAAGAGAGCAGCGCTTATCGAATCTTGTCGAGGTGTTCGCCGTCATCGCCGAGGACGCACGTGAAGCAAGACATGGCATGCGGCGCAAGGTCGAAAATGAGCGGCTAAGTCCTTCGATCTTAATGGTTTTGTGCAGTAGGTAGGACATTGTTGGGGGCGTCCAGTGGCACGTCGGGACTACTGATATTATGTTCAGGTAATGGACGCCGCCCGAGATAGGTACGCGATCGCGCGTGAAGCACTCCAAGCTTTGCGGATCAACGCGCCGAACAGCGGATCGCTCGCCTCTTCGGTCGTCGTGGGGGGCGCGGCACGCGCGGAGCGCGAGCCTTTGCAGATGAGCCCGCCCCTTTCCGGGATCCTCCCGGAAGGGGGGTTTCCGCGCGGGTGTGTGGTCGAGCTTTCCTCTCCTGGCAACTTGGGCCACGGGATGAGCGTCGCCCTTGCGGCCTGCGCGGCCAGCCAAGCAGAAAGCGCGCGCGCGGGAAGGGACAAGGCGTGGTGTGCCTTTCTCGACCCCGACCAGACGCTCTTCGGTCCCGCCTTGCCAGAGCGGGGGGTCTCTCTCGACCGATTGCTCGTCCTGCGTCCACCGCGCCAGTTGCTCTCGCGGGTAGCGGTGCAAGTTGCAGCAGCGTGCATCTTCTCGGTCATCGTGGTCGACGTCTCCAGCGTTGCGGGAGCTTCTTCGCGCGAGCAGCACCGTTTCGAATCGATGGAGACATGGTCGAAAGTCGCGCGCCGTCTTGCACTTTCTCTCGAAAAAACGCCGACCACGCTCTTTCTTTTGACGCGCACCGAAGCTCACCGACCGCTCTCGTTGCCGGTCGCGATGCGGCTCGAGCTCGAAAATGTGAATCCCGATCGCCTCGTTGTCCGCATCGCCAAGGAAAGGTTTGGTCGCGTGACGAGCCCGCGACAAATCGCGTGGACCCGTCCCGACATGGTCAACCGAAGAATGCCTGTCGCAGGTGCGCGATGACGCCCGGTCGCCGGATAGGGGCAATCTTCTTGACCCAATTGGCGTGCGAGCTCGTTTTGCGCGAAAGCGATCGCAAAGATTTGCCGATGGCGGTGGTCGACGCCAAAAAGGAGCCACGCCGCGGCCAAGAAATCGAGCTCGGAAACGTTCTCCTCGCGGTAAACGACGTCGCGCACAGGTTTGGCGTGCGCGTCGGGCAAACGGTGGCCGAGGCGCGTTCGTGCGTGGCGAGTCTCTCCATCCGCGGTCTCACGAACCAAGCGCTTCGCCACGCCTTGGGGCGCGTGGCCGAGATCGCGCTTTCCTTCGGTCCCACCGTGTCCATCGAGGCGGGGGACACGGTTTCGTCGCTCGATACGGTGTGGGTCGATCTCACCGGGACGACCCATCTCTGGGGGGGCGAAGAAGCGACGCTCTTCGAGCTGGCTTCGCGCGTGCGTGATCTCGGGCATCGGGTGCGTGGCGCGATTGCCGACGGTCCGCATTTGGCGCGAGCGGCCTGTGCGTTTGCGACGGCTTCGGAGACCGTCGTGCCCGCGGCGGGCGGCAAAGACATGATCCGCACGCTTCCGCTCGATGCTCTGCCGCTTTCGCGCGATCGCATCGTGTGGCTCCACCGTCTCGGCTTGTTGACGGTGGGAGATTTGGTCGGCCTCCCCGCGCGAACCTTGGCCGGGCGGCTCGGCGATGCGAGCCGCGCGACCGACCCTTGGCGCGAATCGCTCGACCTCGCGTCGGGCAGAGATGACGCGCCGCTCGTTGCTTACGAGCCGCCGCGAGCGCCGTCAGAAAGCGTCGCTTGGGACGAACCTGTTCACGCCATCGAGCCGCTCCTTTTCGCGCTGCGCGGGCTCGTGGCGCGTCTTTCGGCGAGACTCGAAGGGCGAGGCGAAGCGGCGCGCTCGATCGAGCTTTTTGCTCCCTACGATCGGTCGATCGCCGAGCTTCGCAAAATTTCCACTCCTACCGAGGTGCGGCCCGGCCTCGATTTCCGCATCGAGCTTCCTGCTCCGCTCGCCAAAAAATCCGATTTGTTTCGCGTGCTGAAGAGCAAGCTCGAGAAGGTAACGCTCGGCGCGCCCGTGATCGGATTGACGATCACCGCCCGCCAGCTCACGCGCGCCCCCCGGATGCAGCTTTTCATGGGAGGTGATGCGACGATTCAAAACGACCCCGGTGCGATGGCCGTCCTTCTCGCCGAGCTGTCGGCCGAGATCGGACGAGAAAACGTGGGGGTGCTCGAGCTCGACCCCGTCCATCGCCCCGAAGCGCGCACGCATCTCGTCTCCCTCGAAGAGCTGCCCCCATCGGCCGCGGCGCGCGACACCGCCGTACGCGCGGCGTCGGACGTGGAGTTTCCCACCCGGCTCTTGCCGAAGCCACTTCCGTTCGAGATCATGCCGGGCCGCCGCCCCACCGTGGCCATCGACAACCAGCTTTTCACCTGGATCGGGTCGAGCCACCCCATGCGCTTCGATCAGATCGAGTGGTGGACGGCGTCGCCCATGAGCCGCGACTACGTGCGGGTGTGGCTCACGTCCGGCAAAAAGAACATCGACGCGTGGGTCTTCACCGATCGGCACACCGGGCGAACTTTCCTCCACGGGTACTACGATTGACGCCTCCCGCGCTCCTCTCTCCGCGATCGAGCGAAACGTCGGGCCTCCCTTTGCCGAGCTCTGCGCCAAGACGAATTTCTCGCTTCTCGAAGGGGCGTCGCGCCCCGAAGAGATGGTGGAAGCGGCGCACACGCTGGGCCTCTTTGCGATCGGTCTCGCCGACGCGAGGGGGCTTTATGGATCCGTTCGCGCCCACATCGCCGCGCAAAAGCTGGGGCAACGCTACATCGTAGGGAGCGAGCTTCTCGTTTTGCCTCCCGCTGCCGGCAAAAAGGGACCGTTCGCGAAGGTCGTGCTCCTCGTCGAAAGTAAAGACGGGTACACGGACCTTTGCCGACTTCTCACGCGTGCCCACGCCGAGCTCCCTCGCGAAGAAGCGCTCCTTTCGTTCGACACCCTCGCGCGCCATACGACCGGGATTTTTCCCCTCCTGCTCGTGCCGACGGAGGAAGAGATGCGTCGCGATGGTCTCTCGCTCGAAGCGTCCGAGCAAGTGGCTGGGCCATTACGAGACATCTTCGGCGATCGCGCCTTTCTCGCGACGAGCCGGCTGTTCTTGCCCGACGACAGGATCCGCGAAGCTTGGGCCAAGCGGATAGCGACCGAGTTCGGCCTTTCTCTCGTCGCCACGGGGCGTCCGATCTATCACCATCCCTCGCGCAAACCGCTGGCTGACGTCCTGCAGTGCATCCGGGAGGGGACGACGCTCGATCGCGCCAAAAATCGGCTCGCCCCCAACGCCCAGTCGTTTCTCCGTACGCCTTCGGAAATGAGGCGCCTTTTCAGCGACTCGCCGGACCGGCTCGCACGTACAGTCGAAATTGCCAAGACGTGTACCTTTTCGCTCAGCGAATTGAAGTACTCGTTCCCGAGCGACGATCTCTGCCCGGGTGAGACCCCCGACGATGCTTTGCGGCGCCTCGTGCGGGAGCGAACGCCGTGGCGTTATCCGCATGGCATCGAGCCGGGCGTGGCACGCCAGCTCGAAAAAGAGCTTTTTCTCATCGCCAAGATCGGGGTCGCCCAGTTTTTTCTCTCCGTCTACGAGATCATCCGAATCGCCGAGCAAAAACGGATTTTGTGCCAGGGGCGGGGGAGCGCTGCCAACAGCGTCGTCTGCTACGTGCTCGGCATTACCGCCGTCGATCCGGCGCGGTCGAATCTTCTCTTCGAACGGTTTCTTTCCTGCGAAAGAAACGAACCGCCCGATATCGACGTCGACTTCGAGCACGAGCGCCGGGAAGAGGTCATCCAAGCCATCTTCGAGAAGTACGGCCGCGATCGCGCGGCCATGGTGTCGGAAGTCATCTGCTACCGCGGCAAGAGTGCGCTGCGCGAAACGGCCAAGGTGTTCGGGCTGTCACTCGAGCAGGCCGATCGGCTCACGCAATTGGTCGGCCCCCACGATGCTCTCGACGTTTCGCTGGGCAAACGCCTGCGCGAGATTGGTTTCGACGCCGACGATGGCCGCATCCAGCTCATCATGAAGATCGCCGGAGAGCTGCAAGGCTTTCCCCGTCACATGTCCACGCACGTGGGCGGGTTCGTCCTCTCCGCCCGCCCGCTCGACGAAGTGTCCCCCGTCGAGCCGGCCAAGATGCCCGGGCGCACGGTCGTGCCGTGGGACAAAGACGACATCGACGCGCTCGGTTTTTTCAAAGTCGACGTCCTCGGGCTGGGCATGCTCACCGCCATCCGCAAGGCGCTCGAGCTCATTCATCTGTCTCAACCGATCCTCGACCCGGCGCGAGAGCTCGCCGCTCCCTTCGATCCACTCCAAAGCCTCGCCGCGATCCCCCCCGAAGACCCGCGCGTCTATGACGCCGTGTGCAAGGCCGACACCATCGGTATCTTCCAGATCGAGAGCCGGGCACAAATGGCCATGCTGCCGCGCATGAAGCCGCGCCGCTTTTACGATCTCGTGATCGAGGTGGCCATCGTTCGCCCTGGCCCCATCCAAGGCGGCATGGTTCACCCCTATTTGCGCCGTCGCAACAAGGAGGAACCGGCGACCATGCCGCACCCGTCGCTGGCGTCCATCTTACAGCGCACGCTGGGGGTGCCGCTTTTTCAAGAGCAGGTGATGCAGATCGCGATGACCGGCGCCGGTTACACCGCCGGTGAGGCGGACGAGCTTCGGCGTGACATGGCTGCCTGGAAACGCAGCGCCAAGCTTCTTCGTCACGAGGACAAGCTCGTCCGCGGTTTCGTCGAGCGCGGTATTCCTCGCGAGTTTGCCGAACGGCTTTTTTCCCAGATCAAAGGTTTCGGCGAGTACGGATTTCCCGAATCGCACGCCGCTTCGTTTGCACTTTTGGTTTACGCGTCGGCGTGGATCAAAGTGCATCATCCACTCGAATTTGCGTGTGCGCTCATCAACTCGCAGCCGATGGGTTTTTACTCCGTTTCCAGCATCGTGCGCGACGCACAAAAACGCGGTGTTTCGGTCTTGGCTCCCGACGTCCTGAAGAGCGACTGGGATTGCATCGTCGAAGCTCCTCCCACCGGAGGTCCGTCGCGCTTTTTGCGGTTAGGGCTGAGAGTCGTCAAGGGGATGGGGGAAGAGCCGGCGCGCCGCATCATGCAGGCGAGGGGAGAACGCCCTTTTCGCGATACCAAAGACTTGTCCGTTCGTGCCGAGCTTCGCACCGACCAAATGGATGCGCTCGCCGAAGCGGGGGCCCTTTCTTCTCTCACGAGCGAACGCCGCAACGCGATGTGGCAAGTGCGCGAGCCCGATCAAGGGCCGCTCTTCGAGCAGGTTGCCTCCAACGAACCTTCCGTATCGCTCCCTCCGCTCGCCGAAGTCGAGCAGCTTCGCTTCGACTACGCGAGGCTCGGTCTCTCCGTCGACGATCATCCGATGCGGCATCTACGCGCTCGCATGAAGAAGCGCGGCGTCGTCACCAGCGCGGCGCTCTTTCATCTGCGCCACGGAACCGTCGTCAAAGTCGCCGGCCTCGTCCTCTCCCGACAACGTCCCATGACGGCGAGCGGCGTCGTCTTCGTCACCCTCGAAGACGAGTTCGGCATGATGAACCTCATCTTGACGCCCGACATCTTCGACCGTTCTTACCGAACGGCCGTCCATGCGCGCCTTCTGCTCGTGCAGGGAAAGCTCGAGCGGACACCACGCACCCCGCAAAATGGAGAGCACCCCGTCATCCACGTTTTGGTCGAGAAGCTCGAGGCTCTGCAGCTCCCCGGCGGCCTCGAGGCGCGCTCGCGGGATTTCCGATGAACCTAGCGGTCGGAGCGATGTCCGCGGTCACGGTCGCGACCACCGCCGCCACCTCCGCGACCACCTCCGCCTCCGCCACCTCCGCCACCGCCACCACCACCGCCGTACCCACCGCCTCCGCCGCCTCCGCCGCCTCGCGGTTGACGCTCGCGGGCTTCGTTGACGGCGAGGGTGCGGCCGTCGAGCGGTTTGCCATTGAGCTCTTGGATCGCGGCCTGCGCGTCCTTGTCGTTCGCAAACTCGACAAAGGCGAACCCACGCGGTTGACCGGTCATGCGATCGGTCACGATGCTGACGCTGACGACTTCACGGCCGCCGGCGGTGCAAGCTTCGCGGAGCGAAGCTTCGTCCGTGTGATACGAAAGATTCCCTACGTAGACGCGAGTTCCCATGCCAGCGCTCTCCCGGTTCGATTTGGGTTACCGCTAAGGAGTTTTCCCGGGGACGAGTGAAGCCGTGCACGGGCAAACCACCCTTTCGGCAGGGCCGTCGCCCTCGAGCCGAACGGGCCCTTCATGCTACCTGGACTTGATCACCATCTTGCTCGGATTGCGGAAGGCCACTCCGCCTTTGGGCGGACTCGTTGACCTTCACGCTGACAAGTCGAGAGATTCCTGGCTCTTGCATGGTCACGCCGCACAAAACGTCGACGGACTGCATCGTCGCTTTGACGTGTGTGATCACGATGAACTGTGAGCGGTCAGTCATCTCGCGGATAAGTTCGTTGTACCTGGCCACGTTGGCTTCGTCGAGGGGCGCGTCTACCTCGTCGAGGACGCAGAAGGGCGACGGCTTGTGCTGGAAGATCGCAAAGATGAGAGAAACGGCGGTGAGGGCCTTTTCGCCGCCGCTCATCAGCTCGATGTTGCCGAGCTTTTTCCCCGGCGGTTGGGCGATGATCTCCACCCCCGTTTCCAAGAGATCGTCGGGCAGCGTGAGATGCAGCTCGGCGCGACCTCCCTTGAACAGCTTCGGGAAGAGCAGCTTGAACCTTTCGTTGACGGCATCGAACGTTTCGCGAAAGAGTTTTTTGGAGGTGCGGTTCATCTGCGCGATGGCCTGCCGTAGGTCGTCGAGCGCTTTCTCGAGGTCCGCTTTCTGTGTGGTGAAGAAGGTGAGGCGCTCCTTTTCTTCTTGATGCTCGCGCGTCGCGTCGAGGTTCACCGGTCCCATCCGCTCGATGAGATGGGTCAGCTCGGTGATGCGATGGGTGTGCTCCTCGTCGGGAACCGACAGCAAGTGGTAGTCACCCACCACTTTCGCCAAATCGAGCCCGCGGAACTTTTCGCGCACCGAGCCGAGCAAATGCTCGCGGTTGATGCTGAGCCGCTCGAGGGTGAGCTCGAGCGCGGTCATCTTCTCCGACGCCTGTCCCAGGTCGGCGCGTAGGACCTTGAGCCCGGCTTCGCGTTCGCCGGCGGCGGCGCGCGCTTCATCGAACAGCCTTCGCGCTTCGGAAAGGGCCGCTTGCGTCGTTTGCGCCACTGCGACGGCGTGGATCAGGTGCTCTTCGGTGCTGGCGAGCCGCGACGAGCTTTCCCCCGTTTGGCGCGCGATTTGATCGAGCTCCTCTTCGAGCTTGGCGGTTCGCGCTACGAGCTCGTCGCGCGAACGACCGAGACGCTCGACGGTGGCTCGGGTCGACGCCACTTGCTCGCGCACGCGGGCCAGTCGAACTTTGCGATCGGTGACCACGGAGAGCTGTGCCGCCGCCTGCTCGCGCCATTTCGCCGCCTCGGCCATCGCCCCTTCGGCTTCGACCTCCGCCTCGCGCAGGATGTCGTGGCCCTCTCGGAGCGCGCGCTCGGCCTCGGCTTGCTCGTGACCCCCCTCGGCGAGCTTTTCGCCGATGTCGGCGAGCTCCGCGTTCATGGCGGCCAAACGCACTTCGAGGGACGTCGTCTGCTCGTCGGTCTTCTTCTGGTCCTTCTGCGCCGACACCAGCAAGATCTCGGCTTCGTGAGCAGCTTGACGCGCGTTGTCGAGCGCCGATCCCAGCCCCGACATCCGCGTACGCAGCGCTTGCAGTTCGGCGATGCGCGCCTCGACCTTGGCCGAAAGCTCGGCACAAACGTGGGAGAGCTCGCGCAGCTCGCGCTGTTCGTCGACGAGGCCCGAGGCGACGGTGTCGCCCGAACCGCCGCTCACGCGACCGTCGCCGTGAACGACCGTACCGTCCAAGGCGACGAGCGTCCGCCCTTCTGCCATCGGAGCGAGCGACATCAGCGACGCCGCATCTTCGACGAGCAGGGCATCGCCGATGATCGACGCTACCAAGGCCTCGTCTTCTGGCGCGAACGCCACGCGATCGAACAGCGGCCCGATGATGCCCGGACCTTCCACGGCGCGGGAGGCCTTGCCCGCGACGCGACGCGGCGACTGAGGCACCACGGAAGCGCGCCCTTGCTTGTCGCGTCCGAGCTCCGCCAAAAGCTCTGCTGCGCGCGACGCGTCGCTCACGACCACACATTCCAAGGTCGATCCGAGCAGGCCCGCTAGCGCTGCCGTCAGCTCCGCGGGAACACGCACCCGATCGACCACCAGGCCGAGCAGCACCGGGTCCGCCTTGGCCATCAAGTGCTTGACGCCGTCCCCCACGCCTTCGAGCCGCTCGCGCATGTCGGTGAGCGCCTTCATGCGTCCGCGCTGCTGGGCGAGATTGGTGCGCTCGGCCTCCAGCGATCGCTCACTCTCCAAGACAGCCTGCTTCAACCGAGTGAGCTCGCCCTCGAGCTCTCCTCGCCTCGAGCGCCCCGTCTCCACTTGGTCGGCGAGCTCTTCCACCTTGCCGCCGAGGTCCTGACGGTGCTCCGCGAGCCGCTCGCGCTCGGCGGTCAGATCGGTCGTTTGCGCGGCGAGCTTCGTCTCGCGCGCTTGCATCTCCTGCGTCCGGCGCTCGAGCCCCTTCAGCTTTGCTTCCGCGGCTGCGACTTGGGAAGCGGCTTTCGAGGCTCGGGATCGAAGCTCGGCGAGCGTCGCTTCTGCGCCGCGCTCCTCGGTGCGGAGCGTCTCGAGACGCTCGTGCTCGGCCAGCGCACCTTCCGCCTCCCTTGCCTCTTGCAATTCGAGGCCGGAAAGAGACGCTTCGATGTCTTTCGCTTCGGCGTCGAGCGCTTGGGCGCGCGCACGCAAATCGGTCTGCTCTGCGCGGGCCGCTCCCGACCGTTCCGAGAGATGGGAGAGCCGATCTTTCTCGCGCGCGATCTCGGCCTCGTTGGCGCGGACCTGGTTGTCGGCCCCGAACGCGGCATCCTGGGCGTTCTCCGCTCTCTGCTCGAGCTCGAGTAGAGCGGCACGTTCGACTTCGAGCGCTGCCTCGGCCGTCACGAGCGCGGTGCGCGCGGATTCGAGGTTATTTTCGCAAACCGATTTTTCGCCGGACCAAAACTTCTCGCCGGCGAGGATCTCGAGCAGCTGGTGCGACGCCTGGTGGAGCATCAGGCGGTCGAGCTCGTTGCGGTAGTTGACGTAGCGCTCCGCCTTTGCCGCTTGGCGCTGCAGCGACGCGACATTTCGCTCTAGCTCGCCCACGCGATCTCCGACCCGGAGCAGGTTCTGCTCGGTCAGTTCCATCTTTCGCTCGGAAGCTTTTTTCCGGCTCTTGTACTTGGTGATCCCGGCAGCTTCCTCGATCAGCATGCGCCGGTCCTCCGCGCGCGCGGAGACGATGAGCCCGATCTTGCCCTGCTCGACGATGCTGTACGCCTTGGAACCGACCCCTGTTCCAAGGAAGACGTCGACCACGTCCTTCAAGCGAACGTCGGTTTTGTTGAGCAGGTACTGGCTGGTGCCGTCCCGGTAGAGCCGTCGCGTGACGGCAATTTCGGGGTAGTCGCGGTACTCCATGGGAAGCGCGGCCGCTTGCTCGAGATCGGCGTTGTCGAAGGTGAGCGTGACCTCCGCCATGCCGTGGGGCCCGCGGCTCTCGGAGCCGTTGAAGATGACATCCTCCATGGACTTGCCGCGCAAGTGCCGGGCGCTCTGCTCGCCCATGCACCAACGAATTGCGTCGACGATGTTCGACTTTCCGCAGCCATTCGGCCCGACGATGGCGAGCACGTCGTGATCGAAGTTGATGACCGTCCGATCGACGAATGACTTGAAGCCAGAAATCTCGAGCTTTCGAATATGCATGCACCCTCAGATAACGTGACGTATAACCATGCCACGTATGGTCATGAGCCTATCTCGAGAGGTAATGGCGAACGGTTCGCCGAGCAAGCAAAATCAGTGGGATAGGAATTACTGTGGACGGGTCTTGACATGAGGGCGGACTGACCGTAACCGCCCACTGGTCAACTGCCGGGCCCGGCGTAGTGGACCGATGGGTCCCATGGGCCAACATTGATCCCCTGCCGATGGGTGAGGTCAAACAATCTCCCCTCGAAAAAATAAGGAGCGGGGCCACACGCTATCGAGCCCCGCCGCGACAACCGAGGAGCCATGCCGACGTACGACTATATCTGCACTTCCTGTGGGAACGCTTGGGAGTTGGAACAACGAATTGTCGAAGATCCCGTCAAGAAGTGCCCAAAGTGTGGCGCCGACACGGCGAAGCGACAAATCAGTCAGGGTGCCGGATTCATTTTGAAGGGGGGCGGGTGGTATGCCGACGGGTATGGCTCGAAGAAGCCTTCGTCGAGCGAGTCGACCACGAGCGGAAGCGATGCGAAATCGCCGGCAAAGCCCGACTCCGGCGATAGTGGCGCAACGAAGAGCGACGATGCCAAGAAAACGTCGCCGGAGCCGAGCAGCCCTTCGACCGGGACCTCCGGCGATACGAAGAGCGGCGGGTCCAAGGCGAGCGCGGCCTAAGGCCGAAGGAACGCAGAGGTCAGGCGCGCATTGGCGTCGCCATTTGGACCGGCGCCAACCCGAGGCACGCGGGCGGCTTGATCGCGCGTCACGAACGCACCGGCACGCGCGTCGCGAGCTGAAAACCGGCTGTACGACGCTTGCCGTCGACGATGCGATGGGACGAACAATGTCCGCGGCTCGGCTTTACCATTGGGCGCCGGGCGTGTACAGGTGTTCAGTATGTTCTCCGACAGGAAAAGATACCGCCGCGATCGCGATCGAATTCTCGGTTCACGAGCGTTTCGACGTCTATCGGGCAAGACGCAGGTCCTCGCCATCCCCAGCGATCCCCACGTCCGCACCAGGCTGACGCATACCCTCGAGGTCAGCTCCATAGCGCGTGAAATCGGAAGACCCCTCGGTCTGCTCGATCCGCTCGTCGACGCCGTTGCCCTCGGTCACGACTTGGGACATCCCGCCTTCGGGCACGCCGGCGAGCGCGCCCTGGCCGCCTTCGTGCCGGGCGGCTTCCACCATGCGGCCCACGGCGTGCGCGTCGTAACCGAGCTCGAGCCAGGTCTCGACCTTTCGCCCGAAGTCGTCGACGGGATCCTCAAGCACTCCAAAGGGCGAGCCGGCAGCGTCTTTGCGCGAGGAGCGCCACTCGGGCAGCTCACGCGCGAAGCTCTGGCCGTGCGCGCCGCGGATCTTTTCGCCTACGCCTGTCACGATCTGGACGACGCCTACCTCCTTGGCGCGCTCCGGCCGTCCGATGTGCCCAAGCCGGCGCGCGATGTGCTCGGAACGACGCCGGGCGACGTTCGCCGCGTGCTCGTCTTGCGAACGGTCCGAGCGAGCATGGTCGCCGGTGACGTCTCCATCGATTCCGAGACGGGTGAGGCGCTGCAGGCGATGCGCGACTTTCTTTACGAGAGGCTCTACGAGGGTCCGCGTATCGCCAGTCAGACTGCCTTCGTGCGCTCCCTGTTCGAAATGCTTTGGGAAGCCGCGCTCGAGCGCCGCGCCGCTTTCGACGCAGCTCTGCAGTGCCTGGGCACCGGTCTCATGTTGGGCTCGTCCCTCGCACGCGGATTCGTCGATGCCGTCGCCGCGATGACCGACCGGCAGGTGCTCGAGCTGGCTCGGGCGCTCGAGCTTCCCCGACGGGCGTGGTCCCTTCCCGAGGCCGTGGCATTCGTGCCGCTCGCTCCCCTCAAGAAAACCGTCGCCGAGAGGGTCGGTACGACGGCGGGCGCACTCGGCGCCCGGGACCCGTGACAGAGTCGAGCGAGAGCACTAGGCTTCGAAAGCGATGACGGACCGACGGCGAGAGCTCGAAGATCTGCGCCGCCAAATGGCGGAAGCGGATGCGGACATTCTCCTCGGATTGCGGCGGCGAGCTCGGCTCGCGCACCGCGTGGGGGAGCTCGGGCAGGCACCTGGCAGCACGGCGGCCATGGAGCGCGAGCAGATGGCGATGCTCGAGCAGATGGCCGGGGACGAGCTGCCGCTCGAGGTGATGCGCAGCGTTTTTCGCGAGATCCATGCAGCCACATCGACGCTCGAACGGCCCGCGCGCGTCGCGTACGTCGGGCCAGAGGGCGGGTTCTGCCATCTCGCGGCTCAGCTTCACTTCGGGGCGGGAGCCACTTTCGCGGAGGTCGAGCAGCCCGACGGTGCGATTGACGAAGTGCGGCGCCGAAGAGCCGACTTCGCCGTCTTTCCCTTCGAATCGTCGATGGAAGGGCCGCTTCCCGCTTCGGTGAGCGCGCTCGCTTCATCCGAGCTTACGCTTTCGGCAAAGATCGAGGTGGCGGCGCGTCTCAGTCTCATGAGCAAGACGGGAACCGCGGCCGAGATCCAGAAGATCTACGTTCACGCGACGGACCGATCAGCTAGTCAGAAGTGTTTGGCCGAGCTGACCGGCGCGGTGGCCTTCGACGCGCCAACGCCAGTGGCGGCGTGTCAAATGGCGCTCGAAGATGCGACCGCCGCCGCCATCGTACCGCAGGCGACGGGCGAGCGTGCCGGGCTCGTGGTGGTGCAACTGGACGTGAGCGATCGCACCGACCTGCGGGTGCGCTATGGACTGGCATCGGCGCGCCCGAGCCAGCGTTCGGGCGCGGACACGACCGGTTTGCTCTTTGCCGTCCACGACGAGCCGAGCGCACTCTTCGACGTGCTCAAACACTTTGCCGAGCGGGGCATCAACTTGCAGACGATCCAAACGCAGCCCATGGCGGGCGAGGTGTGGAATCGGCTCTTTTACGTCGAGGTGTCGGGACACGTCACCGATCGCGCCGTCATCACCGCGATGGAAGAGATCAAAAGACAGACGAAGCTGCTCAAAGTCCTCGGTTCTTTCCCGACTTGCTAAAAACAGTCCCTCCTTCGACTTCGCGATGTCGGATCAGATCGGGTGAGGTTGGTGGTAAAAGTCGGAGAATGAGAAAGAGGCTGCTCGGCGTTGCGCTCGGCCTGGTGCTCGTTGGCTCGGGATTGTCGTGCAAGCACAACGACGGGGACAGCGTCGTCGTGACCGGCGAGGGAGCGCGGCTTTCGTCAGAAGCGATCGATCGTGATCCACTCGCCCTTTTACCGAGCAGGCCGGTCGTGCTCGGGGTCGTCGACGTGCCGGCGTTCTTGGCATCGCCGCTCGGTAACGAGATCAACCGACTCGCGGCAAAGTACGTCCCGATCGGGCAGGAAACGGGATTCGTGCTTCAGCGCGATCTCAAGAAAATCGTCGGCGCCGCCTACTCGCTGGCCGGCGTCGACGTGGTGGGCGTGGCGCAGGGTGACTTCAATCCCGACCTCATCCGCTCTGCCGCCGAGCGACATGTCACGACGCCGGGGGGCGCGCCCCTGGTGCATTCGAGATACGCTGGCAATGACGTTTTCACGGCCGGTAACGTGGGATTCACGGTCGTCACCCGTCATACGATGCTCATCGGAAATGAGACGGGCATGAGGCGCGCTCTCGATCGCATCCGCGACAACCATTTGGTGCGCGAGGTGCCGGAGTGGATGACCAAGCTCATCGAAACGCCGCAGGCTGCGACTGTGCTCGCCGGCGACGTCGCCACCGAGCCGCGCGTCGCCGCCATGGCTCGCATGGCGCCGTTCCTCGGTGGATTGTCGAGCTTTCGCATCGTCGGCAACTTTCAGCCGCCGGGGGTGAACGTCGCCGGCACGCTGTCGTACGCGGACGCGCCGAGCGCGACGGCGGGAGCCAATGCGCTGCGAGGGCTGGCGCAAGCGTCGGTCATCACCAGCGTGCTCTCGATGTTCGGCCTCGGAGCGCCTTTACAAAACCTACAGATCGAAAATCACGATCGCGACACGACGTTCGTCACCTCGTCCGACGTCGAGAGCTTGGCTCGCCTCTTGGCGCAGGTGATGTGATCGAGCGTGACGCGACCGTCGGCGACGAAGTGAGCCCGCATGCCGCATGATCTCGTCGTCATGCCGCAAAAGCGCCCTCTTTCGGGCAGTGTGCCGGCACCGCCCGATGAGGATCTGAGCCACCTCGCGCTCCTCGTAGCCGCGCTCGCCGACGGCGCGAGCGAGCTTCGACGCGTATCGAAAGGGATCCACGCGACGGCGTTGATGGACGCCTTGTCCCGACTCGGCGTCACCTTCGACGCGGACGCGGCGGCGCAGACGATCCGGGTGCGCGGTCGCACGCTCCACGGGCTCGTCGATCCCGGTGGACCGCTCTCCTGCGGGCGGTCTGTACCCACCCTGTCCCGCCTCGCCGCTGTCCTCGTGGCGCATTCTTTTCAAACCGTGCTCACGGCCGACGTCGCGCAACCGTTACGCGGAATGACCGAGGTCGCCGCCGCACTTCGCCGCCGCGCCGCGCAGATCGAGGGTGCGTTTTCGAGCGCTAGGGCAGGAGAGCTGAGTGCCCCGTTCACCGTCGGACCGCTCCTCGATGGGAGCGCTCTATCCGGCGTGGAGTACGAGCTAGCCGGACGGCGACCGGACATCAAAGAAGCGCTGCTCTTGTCGGGCCTCTACGCCGACGAAGCCACGTACGTGAGAGAGGCGATCGTCTCGCGCGATCATCTCGAACGGAT
>DATHEQ010000403.1:0-9661 GCA_035318505.1 Polyangiaceae bacterium
TCGGGCGACCGCAGCGACATGACAAGGCTCCAGATCAGCCTGCTCAAAGAGAACCTCGCCGCGGCGAAAACGGCGCAGGAGGCGGCGTCGACGGCGGACACGGAATCACAAACCGCGACATCGCTCGCCATCGATGCAAAAACGACGGCCGTCAAGGCCGCACAAGTGGCATTTGCTTCGGCCGAGGCAACCAGAGACCTCGCCATCGCCACCGAGAAGATCATCGACGCGATGCCCAAGAAGGACGGCAATGCGTTGATCCGCGACGCGAAGGCAGCTCTCGCGGGGAGAAAAGACAGCATCGCACCCAAACCCGAGAGCGCGACGCCGCGCTTGCAAGCGCCGCCGTCGCCGGTGGCACAACCGCGCTGAGTCGATACGAACGTCATCCGCTCGATGGTCGCGGCGTTGCTGATTGAGCATTCTTTGGCCACTTGGCGTGCTCTGGCGGCGGCAACGGTCCCACCACGTCGGCGATGGCGGCGCCTACGGCGATCAGCCGTTCGTCGCTCCAGCGCCGTCCCACGAGTTGCACGCCAATGGGAAGGCCTCCGGCTCCGAGCGCGAGGGGTACGACCAGCGAAGGCGCCCCGGTATAGGTGGCGAGGATAGTGGGATGATCGATCGCGATGGAGGGGGCGAGCTCTCCATCAATGTCGACGGAGCTGCCCGGCGGTCCGAGCGGAAACGCGGTGCAGATCGCGGCTGGGCAGAGGAATGCGTCATATTCCGAGAAGAAGGGCTCGATGGACACCATGAAACGGTCGCGCTCTTCGAGGGCGACCATGAGATTGGAGGGAGCCTCGCCGCCGCGACCAGCGCTGCTCAGAAGGATGCGAAAGAGGCGGCGAAACGCGGCCAAAAGATTTTCGAATGCGACGGGCTCGCGTGCATCGACGCGCGCTCCCGCGTTCGACAGACGGGAACCAAGCTGCGCGATGGCGGTCTGAATCTCCCGCGTGACGCGGATGCCGGCGATACTCGGCGCGATTGCCACCCGCAAACCGCGGACGTCCAGCGTTTCGGCGTCGCGCACTGGCACGGGTGGCACGTCGGGATCGCGAGAGTCGGCGCCGGCCAGCAGTCGAAAGAGGAGCGCGATGTCGGCGGCGGTGCGTGCCATCGGACCCGCGGCGCTGAAGATGCGGTCGAAGCGCGGTACGCCCGGCGGCGCGTAGATCATTCCGGCCAGCGGAATGCGCTGCGTCGTCGGCCTGAGCCCGTAGACGCCGGTGAAATGCGCGGGCATCCGGATGGAGCCGGAAAGATCGGTCCCCACATCGAAGGGGGAGATGCGTGCTGCGATCGCCGCCGCCGAGCCGCCGCTCGAGCCGCCGGGCGTGCGTGACGAGTCGTAGGGGTTTGCGGTGGGGCCGAATTGTTCGCTGCTCGTTTGCACACCGTTCGACATGTTGGTTTTGCCGAGGAGGATGGCCCCTGCTCTCTTCAAGCGGTCGGCGATAACGCCGTCCTCCGTGGCGACGCGCTCACTCGCGCGCGTGCCGAGGGAACCTGGCATTGCCTGCGCAGCGTGCATGTCCTTCAGCGTGAAAGGCACGCCGTGCAGAGGTCCCCATGGTGCCCCGCGATCGAGAGCGGCATCGGCTTCCCGTGCGCGCTGGCGCGCGCCTTGTGCATCGAGTCGCACGATGGCGTTGACGAGCGGGTTCACGTCCGCGATGCGGGCAAGGTGCGCGTCGATCACCTCTTCCGCCGATGCGCTTCGCGTGCGAATGAGAAGCGCGAGTTCGGTGGCCGACGCTGCCGTGAGATCCATGGCCAATCCTTGCCGTGCGCGTGCGCGCGGTCAACGCCTCCGACGGCGTCGATTGCGAGCCACCAAGCGTAGCTCCCCTGCGCATCTTCGCTTGGTGCGAGCGCTTGGCCCTGTCTATACTCGCCCGCGCGTGAAACCTCTGGGCCGAGCGGCGAACCAATGAACCGCGTGCGATTGGCGCCCGTCGAGCTGGAGGTGACCGCCGGACGCGATGGCGACGCCGTTTGGCGATCACGGCACGTGCTCGGCCCGCTGCCGCGCTGCATCTCCGACGTGCTCGAGCGTAGAGCCGCGCTTCACCCCGACCGAGTGTTTCTCGCCGAGCGAGCGGGGAGCGGCTGGCGCACGCTCACCTATGCGCGGGCGCACGATCTCGTGGTCCACATTGGAGCGGCGCTCCTCGACCGCGGCGCCTCGCCCACCCGACCGGTGATGATCCTTTCCGAGAACGGGATCGACCACGCGCTGGTGACGCTGGGGGCCATGCACGTCGGAGTTCCCGCCGCGCCGGTATCGTCGGCGTATGCGCTTCAGTCGACGGACCATGCGCGGCTTCGTAGCGTGTCGAGCGTGCTCCGACCGGCAGCGATCTTTGCCGCATCGCCCGCACGGTTTGCACCGGCGCTCGATGCGATCGAACGAGCCGGTCAGAACCACGCCTTTCTCATCAGCAGCGGTTCGACCGATCGCGGCGCGACGCCCATCGACGCTCTCGCGAGCGCGGCCATCAATGCGCGAGCACGCGCGGCCGCCAGTGCAGTCGGCCCCGACACGGTGGCCAAGATCCTCTTTACCTCCGGCTCGACCGGTGAGCCGAACGGCATCGTCAACACCCAACGCATGCTCACGAGCAACCAAGAAATGATCGCCGCCATGTGGCCCTTCTTGGACGACGAGCCCCCCGTGACGCTCGACTGGCTCCCCTGGAGTCACACCTTCGGTGGTAACCACAACTTCTTCATGATCCTCCGCAACGGAGGGACGCTCTACATCGACGACGGCCGGCCCGCGCCCAAGCTCATCGATCGCACGGCAGAAAATCTTCTCTCGGTCGAGCCAACCATCTACTTCAACGTGCCCCGCGGCTTCGAGCTGCTCTTGTCGCATCTCGAGAACGACGATTCGGTGCGACGCGCATTTTTCGCGAGGCTCGACGTCTGCTTCTACGCCGCCGCCGCTCTCCCGGGCTCGATCTGGCAACGACTCGAGAAAGCGGCGGAACGCGAGGAGCGCGACGTCTTTTTCACCACCGCGTGGGGCTCGACGGAGACGGCGCCGCTCTCCACCTCCGCCCACTTCCCGACCCGAACGCCGGCGGTGATCGGGGTGCCCGCTCCCGGCGTGGAGCTCCGGCTGGCCCCTCGCGACGGCAAGTTGGAGATCCGTGTGCGCGGTCCCAACGTGACACCGGGCGTGTGGCGAGCCGGAGGCCAGATCGAGCCGGTGCGGATGGACGCTGACGGCTTTCTACCCACCGGCGACGCCGTCGCGTGGGCTGACCCGGCCCGGCCCGAGGCAGGTCTCGTGTTCGACGGGCGCATCGGCGAAAATTTCAAATTGACGACGGGCACTTGGGTCTCCACTGGACGCGTGCGCGTGGCGCTGGTGAGTGCTCTCGCGCCGGACGTGCAGGACGCGGTGCTCACCGGACACGGCCGAGCCGAGCTCGGCGCGTTTCTCTTTTGTCCGGCAGAGCCCGACGCGGATGCGCGTCTTGCCGTGCGCGGTCGCATTGCCGACAAGCTCGCCGCCTACAACGCCGCCCACCCTGCATCGTCGGAGTGCGTTGGTCGCGCACTGCTCGTATTCGAGCCGCCGTCCCTCGATGCCGGCGAGACGACCGACAAAGGGTACATCAATCAGCGGCGCGTCCTCGAGCAGCGCGCCGCGTGGGTCGAAGCGATCCATGCGCCGAAACCGGGCCCGGACGTGCTGGTGCTGCAAAGGTAGCGTATCGCTACGACGCGTACTTCACGCTGCAACCGTACGGCTTCGTCACCGGCACTTTGACCGCGCGTCCGGCGGCAACATCTTCGAGCGCGGCGTCGACGTAGTTGACGAGCGAGCCCCCGGTCGGCGCTTCGCCCTCGCCGTCGGGCGAGTTGTCGATGGCTCCCGCGTAGACCAGGACGCCGTTCTTGTCGATCACGTACATGTCGGGCGTGTTGGTCGCGCCGTACGCACGGCCGACAACGCCGGTTTCATCGCGCAGGATAGGGTGCTCGAGCCCGAACGTCTTGGCCGCGTCGCGGTTGGCTGCGGGATCGCCGCCTTGCTTGCCCGGCGCCGCAGAATTGACGGCGAGCCACACCACGCCTGATGGGGCGTGCTTTTTGGCGGTGCCCTTGAGGGACCCTTTGGTGTGCGACGCTTTCACGAAGGGGCAGCCGGGATTGAACCATTCCAGGACGACGACCTTGCCGCGGAACGAAGCGAGGGACACGTCGCGCCCGTCCAGATCCTTGAGTGTGAAGTCGGGTGCGACTTTGCCGACCGCGGCCGACCCGGGAGCCAAGGCGTTCGGCGTCACGGCCGCCGCGACGCGCGCGCCCTCGGTCGACGGAGCCGATGGCGTCGATACGTCGTTGGGCCGTTCCCGCGAACACGCCGCGAGCGCGACGAGCATTGCCACTTTCCAAACCGATCCAGCTGAGAAGAGACGCTGACTTCGCATGCTGCAATTCTCCCGAGTTCGTGTTGTCGTTTCGCCAAGAGGTCATACCATCGAAATAAGACCGCGCCGTCACTTACGTACCGACCTGTCGAGCTCTTGTACCCGGGCTGGCACGGCACGCCCGGCGTACATCGCTTCGCGCAGCTCACGGTACTCCCTGCTCCGATGCGACGCCGCATAGAGGCTCAGCAGTCCGAGCACGGCGCCGTTGCGCGGATCGGGAAACGCTTCCACGGAGCGGCGAAAACATTGCACTGCCTCGCTGGTCGCGCCTCGACGGTTTTGCACGAAACCGCGAATGAAGAGCAGCCGTCCACGAGCTTGCTTGGCGGTGGCGGCATCGAGCAGCGTTTCGGCTTCGTCCACCCACCGCATCAGGTCGTCGGTCGCGCCGCGTTCGGCGAGACCTTCTAATAGCCCGATCTTCCCGTACAGGTGCCGCGATATGTCCGCGAGAGCCTCTGCACAGGCGTGCGGCGCGGGGGCAGAGGACAAATGAACGATCGGCCCGAGGAGCCGCCCGCAGTCGACGAGCAATGCGTTTCTGTGATCGAACGTCCACATGTCGAGCGGCACCGGCTCTCGCTCCACCGCGCGGCAACGCTCGAGGACGCGCGGATCGAGTGTCACCTGTGCGTCGCCCGTACGCAGGACCTTCTTGAAAAGGCCGTAATCTTCCGTGGGATAGCCGAGAGCGAGCTCGCCCGTGACGTACACCGGCCGCTCCGTTCCCTCGATCAAACGGCGAAAAGCGTCGACGCGGGCGCGATCACCCGCGGGCGGCCGAAAAAGCCGATTGGAGAAGACGAGGCCCTTGTCGTTGTAGATCTCGACGTCGGGGCGACGGTGCTCCACGCGATTCAAATAGCCAATGGGTCCGATGTCCGAGTCGGCGGTAGTGATGATGATCGCGTTGTCGCCCACCGCGCTGAGAACGGTCTCCGCATAGTCACGAGCCCAGGTGTAGCGCGCCCGCCAATTGCCTTGGGCGTGCGCAGCAATGGAAGCGACGATCACGGAGGTGCCCATCGCAGCCGCCGCGCCGCGCGCGAAAGGGACGGCGCGCGCGGCGAGCCACTTTTCGGCTTCTCGGACGCCGAGCCCTAGCCACAACGCCATGACGCCGTAGGAAAGGAGCGGGTAGACCTTGAAGACGGCTTGCTCGATGAAACCGAAATCGCGCCGGAGCAAAATCACGAGCACCAAGGTGCCGCCGGCGAATGAAAGCAGCAGTCCCCACGCCACGTTCTTCGGCCAGCGACGCCACTGCGCTGCGAAGCCGAGAGCTGCGAATACCGCTCCGAGCGGCGTGAATTGCCAGGCCAGCTCTTTGGCGAGAAAGCCGGCAAAGAGAAAGCGATCCTGCCACCCGGCCGTCGCGGTCGCATCCACGTCGGCGTAGCCCGATCGAAGCACGAAAAAGAAAAAGCGCTCCAGCGAGTCGAGCGGCCCGTAGAAGCTGATGCTCGGGTTCATATTCGAGCGCACGAAAAGGTAGGCGTACGGGAGCAGCCCGGCAAAAAAGAACGGGAGCGCACGCGCTGTGTCGCGCGCGATCTCGCGGCGCCGCGGCCACCGCATGGCCAAGACGCCTGGCAGCGACAGGAGATAGAGCGGCCAGTGATGGCTAAGCCCAAGGCCGACGAGAAGAGCGCCCGCTTTGAGGGCACGCGCATTCGGCGCCTTCAGGTAGCGAAGAGCGATCGCCAGCGTGAGAAAGAAGAAGAACGCGTTCAAGCTGTAGACTTCGGCGATCACCGCTTGCGCCCAAAACTCGCGCGAAACGCCGTACGCCAAAGCGACAATGAACGCGACGAACCGGCTTGCCATGAGCAAATGCGCGACGAAAAAAAGAACGCCGCAGGTCAGCGCGCCGAAAAACGCGCTCAGCAGATGAACGCGGAAGGCCACCGATCCGATGGGCAGCAGCGTGAAGAGTTTGCCGAGCAGGCTGTGGATCGGATAGCCGGGCGGATGCGAAATTCCCGCCACGTCGGTGGACATGATGAAGATTCCGGAGTCCTCGAGAGTCACCGTGCGGGGCGCGCTCGCCGCGTAAAGAATCAGCATGCTGACGACGATCAGGCCGACGTCGCGCCACGAGACGAGAGCGCGCTCGGCTTGGTTCTGCGCAGATGCGCTGCTCGAGCGCGGCGCCCGCTGAGAGTCTACCGCTATCCCCGCTGCGCGAGCAGAGCGGGAAGGAGCGCGGTCGCGCGCGACTCGGCGGCGTGCCATGGAGATCGCGTCAGCGACGAGTTCGTTCTGCGGGCCCGACGGCAACCGTCGCCATCATTTTGGCGATGAGCGAATCGAGCGTGCGGACTTCCGCCTCGACGACGTGGAATACGGTGCCCGCCTTGAGCACCGTCGCTCGGCACGCCAGGCGGTCGGCGCGCGCCGGGCGCGGCGCGATGGCGAGCGCCGTCTCGCAAAAGCCCGGTCCGAGATCGATCAGCTCTACCCCGAGGTCACGTATGAACGGCGCGCCGTCGAAGATCGATCGCACGTAGTCGGCATAATCGGCACGACGCGGGTTCATGGCGCACACCGAATTCGTCGTTCCTGGGCCAAAACGTACACGCGCGGCCGATATTACCTGGCGCGCGCGGCGGCGTCGACGGCTTGCCGCCGACCTTCAATCGCAGCGCATGTCGGGGCGGTACACCTGGAAGATCGTGCTCCCGCTGCTGCCGCCTTGCGCCGTTCCTCCGCCGGGAATGTAGATGATGCCGTCGATGAACGCGGCCCCCGTCACGCGGTGGATGGGCGTCGGAAGGCGAGCTAGCTGTCGCCATTGATCCGTCTTGGGATTGTAAACGTCGTGGTCCGGGAACACGCCGTTCGGCTCATTGGCCGCTCCCTCGCCGCCCCACACGAAGAAACAGCCGTGGGCCGCGATTGAACGATCCGCCGTTGTAACGCCCGCCCGCCACGTAGACCTTGCCATCGAACGCGGCGGCCGCGATGTGATTGCGATTGGGGTAAGCCGGCGGCAAATCGGGCAGCACGCTCCAGCTGTTGCTGGGGATATCGTAGACCTCGAACGCGTTCTCGCCCGGGGGACGGCCGCCGGCGATGTAGACCTTGTCGCCAATGACCGCCGAAGCTCCCGCGCCGCGCGGTGTCGGCATATTGGCAAGATCGCTCCAGCGATTCTGCGCGGGATCGTAGGCGAGCGTTCGTGGTGTATCCCCAGCCGTCAATTGCCCGCCGAAGCTATAGAGTCTGCCGTTCACGCCAGTAACGACTGGATGGTGCATGGCAACGGGCAGCGGTGCGGCCATCGTCCATTGGTCGGTCTTGGGATCGTAGACCTGGACCGATGCCTGCGGCACGCGACTCGCGGGATAGCCACCGAGCACGTAGACTTTCCATCGAGCTCGGCGACGGCCATTTCCGAGTTGGAGAGCGGTAGAGCCGCGCCGGCAGCGCCGTCGGAGCGCGTGTCAGATCAGCACTGACATTGTGGTCTGGCAAGCCGCGCCCCGAGGGACTTAGTGCGGTTGCTCGATTCGCCGTGATAGCGTGCGCCGGTGCGGTGTCGCCCTTTGCTCTCGATGCTGCTCTTCGTTGCCGCGTGTTCGCGCGCCGCTCCGCGCGGGACCTCGGCGCCCGGTGCGTCGGATGCGCGCGAAGCGGACATTCCCGCCGACTTGCGCGCGTCCGTCGAACGAGCAGCGGCGCTCGGTCGCGAAATTTATCTGCAGGACAAGGCGGCGGCTATCGGCACCGATGTCCTCGTAGAAGCTCTCAAAACGCTGGAGGACAAAGAGCTGGGCGGTTTTCTGGCGATGCGCGAAGGGGATGACGCGGGACGACCACGTCCTTCTTACCTCGTTTTTTTTTACAGCACCGAGCCCGCTCCGCGCATTCGCTACGAGGTGCACGTTCCCATCGAGCGCGGCAAACGGCCGTCATTCGACTCGATCGACCCCCCCCGTCGTATCCCCGAGCCTCTCGCCAAGCTCGTGCGCGCGCGTCAGATGGCGATCCAGGCAGCGGGCCCTTTCGCACACGCCGTCAACCCCGTCGTGCTCCCCGACCCCGACGGCGGCATTCTCGTCTACCTTCTTGCCGCTCCCACGCAACGCAAGACCGTCGTTCTCGGCAAGCATTTTCGCGTGCGTCTCACGGGCGAGGGTGTCGTCAAGACAGTCGAACCACTGTCGAAGGGCGCGCTTGAGCTCGCCACCGCGACGACCGCCGGCTCCCAGCCGAGCGCGCTGTTCGTGACGCACCTCGTCACCGCTTACCCGCTCGAGACGCACGTCGCTGCGAGCTTGACGGCGCAACTGCCCATCTATGTCGCCACCGAGCGCGGCCTCTGGTCGGTCGACGGCGATTCCATCCGCTATGTTTCCGAGAAAATCCCCGAAGACATGACGAAGCACTGATTCGCTCGCCCGCGCCTCAGTCGCGCAGCGGTGCTACGTTTCGTAGTCGACCATGCGCACGCCCCTGGCGGCACGGTCCTTTTCAGTCGCCTGCCGCAGTCGCTCGTAGAGGGCGACCACGTCCGTTTTGATCTCGGTGATGCGAAGCTCAGGAGTCGTCTTGTCGAACGTCTTCAGCGAAAGGTTTCCGGTCCCGAGCAGCCGCTGGAAAAAGGGGCGGTCCACCGTGTAGTCGTTGACGCGGTAGAGGTCGATCTGTTCCATGCGCTTGGAGAGGACCCCCGTCTCGACGACGACGCGCCGCGTGGTGAGGCGATAGTGAACGCCGAGCGAGCGCCACCACCGCGGCAAGAGCCAGAGACCGAGGGTCACGATCGCCAGCAGCAGCACGCCTACGCTGGGGATCAGCGCCGGCCGACCCTCGAACAACACCTCTTCCTCAGGCGGGGATGGCTCGGTCGCGCGCTGCATGTTCATGGATGAGCGCTTGACAGCCTACCAGCTGGCGACAGCGGCTGGAAGCGTGGCCTTGGTGCGTGCTACCGCGGATCTGGGCACGTGCCCCCTCGAGCGGGCACGGTGTCCGGGCCCAGCGGGCGGCGCCTGCCGCGATATTCGCCGCCCGCCCGCCGATGAAGGAGTCGAGGCGGGGACGAGCGCAAACCGCGGCGTGGCACACCGATTGCGATAGGCCAGCATCATGTGAAAGTGAGGAAAGGTCGAGCGATGGAGTCCAACAATTTGCTCAAGCGTGTCGCGTTCTGGGGATACGGTCTTCTCTGCTACGCCTCGTTCCTACTCACGATCTCTTAC
>DATHEQ010000404.1:0-7898 GCA_035318505.1 Polyangiaceae bacterium
AGGGGGAGAATTTCGCGAAAGTGGCGCGGGAAGCGAGCGACGACAGCTCCGCGTCGGACGGGGGGGACCTCGGATGCTTTCAGCGCGGCCGCATGGTGAAGCCCTTCGAGGATGCGGTGTTCTCCATGACGCCGGGCCAGATCTCGGATCTGGTGACGACGCAGTACGGATTTCACGTCATCAAGCTCGATACCATCTACAAGGGCGATGAAGCCGAGGCGTTGGGGCGGCGCGAGACCGCCAAAAACTTGATGGTCAACGTGGAGGGCGAAGCGCTGGCCGCCGAAACGGCGAAAAAAGTCCTCGCCGCCCGCATGCGCGATCTCGTGCGTGCGCGCGTGCGTGTGGGTGACGAAGAGGCGTTCACGACCTACCAGCGCGAAAAGTCGAGCGCGACCATTCGCTTTGCGACGTTTCGCCGCAACTGGTTCGCCCACCGCGTGCTCGACGTGTCTCCCGCCGCAGTGGATGCGTGGGCCAAAAGCCATCATGAAGAGGTAGAGCGCGTTTTCGAGACGCGTAAAGCGCAGTACGTGCCGGAGTGCCGCAGCGCCCGTCATATCTTGGTGAAGCTGCCCGAAGGTGCGACCGACGAGCAAAAAGAAACGGCTTCGAAGCGAGCCAGCGCTTTGCTCGATCGCGTGCGAAAGGGTGAGGAGTTCGCGAAAGTCGCGCGCGAAGAGAGCGACGACACCTCGGCGTCGGAAGGCGGCGACCTCGGATGCTTTCAGCGCGGCCGCATGGTGAAGCCTTTCGAAGACGCGGCTTATTCGATGAGCCCGGGCCAGATTTCCGACCTCGTGCCGACGCAATACGGCTTTCACGTCATCAAGCTCGACGCCATCTACAAAGGTGACGCGGCCGAGGCTTTCGGCCGGCGCGAAACAGCCAAGAACTTGATGATCAACGTGGAAGGCGAAGCCCTCGCCGCCGAGACCGCAAAAAAGGTCCTGGCGGCGTTGAAGGGCGGCGCCAAGTTCGACCAGGCCATCGCCGACGCGCTTCCCGCCCGAGCCAAAGGCAAAACGGACAAGGACAAAGCCAAAAAAGCCGATGACGACACCGGCGCCAAAGAAACCGGCGATGCCGATCGTCCCCGCGTCGAGATCTCGGCGCCTTTCAACTCGAGCGGCGATCCTATTTCCGGGGTTTCGCCGGGACAGGGCGTGGCGCAGATCGCCTTCCGACTCGAAAAGGACGGCGACGTCCCCGACGACCTCGTCAAGCTCGAGGACGGATATGCCGTCATGCAGCTGAAGGAGAAGAGCGACGCGTCCCGCGATCAGTTCGAGAGCGAGCGCGATACGTTTGCCGCCGCGATGCTCGCCGCGAAACAAGCCGACGCTCTCAATGGCTATGTGCTGCGCTTGCGGGAATCGGCAAGATCCGAGATCAAGCTCAACGAAGCGTATGGCCGGGTTCCCGACAAGGAAAAGCAACAAGAGGGTGACGAAGGGTGAAGGCGGCAGTGCCCGCGAGCCCGAGCTCCCGCGGCCACGCCGCGTCTCGTCAGGGTGGCGGCGCGAAGAGGCTCCGACAGCGTAACGCCCGTTACCGCTGGAGACTGCGCCACGAGGAGCGCGTGCTCGCCAATGGCCTGCGGGTGCTCGTTGTCCCCACCCGGGCCGCCCATCGTGCCGTGCTGACGATGCTCTTTCGCGTGGGGTCGCGTTACGAAAAGGCCGAAGACAACGGCATTTCCCACTTTCTCGAGCATATGCTCTACCGCGGCTCGCCCTCCTTCAAGACGGCCCACGAGCAGGCCCTCGCTTTCGAAGAACTCGGGGCGTCGCTCTACGCCGCCACCCAATCCGACTACGGCTCGATGAGCCTTAGCCTGCCTCCCGAGTCACTCTCGCGCGCCACCGCCATTTTTGCGGAGGTGGTCGCCGAGCCGCGCTTCTCTGCCATCGAAATCGAGCGCGGCATCGTTCGCGAGGAAATTCTCGAAGATCTCGACGAGGAAGGTCGCCAGATCGACGCCGACAATCTGGTGAGGGAGCTCGTGTATGGCGCCCACCCACTCGGGTTCACCATCACCGGTTCGCTCGAACACTTGGCGCGCTTCGACCGCACGATGCTGCGCAAGCACCACGCGCGTCACTACACCGCCGAAAATGCGGTGCTGTGCTTTTCGGGCGCCGTCAAGCCGGACGCGTGCTTTCGGCTCGCACGAAAGCACTTTGCAGAGCTCAGGCCAGGCAGCCGCGTGGTCGCATCGCCGGCCGCGCTCGACCAGCAAAGACCGCGTCTCTTGCACATCCCCAACGTCTCCAGCCAGACGACGCTGCGCATCGCCTTTCGTGCATTTTCGGACCACGACCCGCGCGAGCCCGCCCTCGAAATGCTGCTGCGCGTTCTCGACGACGGAATGTCGACGCGGCTGTACGAGCGCATCTGTGACGCAAAAGGGCTCTGCTACGACGTGGGCGCGCTCTACGAATCTTATGAAGACGACGGCGTCTTCGACGTCGCTGCCGAAGTGCAGCACGAGCGCGTGGTCGACGTGACGCGGGAAATCGCCCGGTTGCTCGGGGAGCTGGTCGCAAAGGGACCGACCCCGGCCGAGCTCGATCGCGCCAAAGCCCGCAACTTGTGGCACACGCAGGCCATGCTCGACGACCCCGACAGTATCGCCGGGTACTACGCTCTCTCCGCCCTTTCGCGGCTGGCGCCGACCCCGGGTGAACGACACGACCAACTGATGCAGGTGACGCCGCTCGCCGTTCGCCAGGTTGCGGAAGAGGTGTTTCGCGCCGACCGCCTCAGCCTCGTCACGGTGGGGGCTTTGAGCACCGCGCAGGAGCGAGCGCTCAGCGCGGTGGCCGAGTCGTTCCCCGCAAAATCGTCGCGAGGGTGAGAAGGCCTGCGCGTCGTACGCCGGCGACTCCGACCACGGGCTCGACGGGGTAGGCGATCGCCTCGGAGCGCGCTAGCCTGTGGCGCGAGGAAATCATGGGCAAGATCACTCCGCTCTTCGGGGGCAAGGCGGGCGAACCGGCACGCAAAACGGCAGCTGACGGCGATGAGCCCGTTCTCACGGGCCTCATCGAGGCTATGACGGCAGAGCTCGTTGCAGCCAAAAACCAGGTTGCTGACAGCAAGAAAGAAGAACGCCGCCTCGCCCGACAAGGCGAGCTCGCGGCGCGCGCAGTGAGTGACTGGGACCAGCGCGCGATGGCCGCCGTACGCGCGGGCGACGACGTCATCGCCCGCGACGCCCTTCTGCGCAAGCGCCAGCACGAGCTGGAACACGAGCGGTTTGGCGCCGCCGAGACCGAGCAACGCCAGCAAACCGCCGTGCTCACGCGCGCGCTCGTGGCGCTCAACGTCCGCATCGAGGAAACGAAGAACCAGCGCGATACCGTGATCGCGCGCGCGGAACGGGCGGATGCCTTGCCCGAGCTCGAACGAGAGGCCGAAGGCTCCACCGGGTTGGACGTCGATCAGGCGCTGAAGCGCCTCCGAGCCAAGATGACGGATATCGAGACCGAGCTCGAGCTCTCCGACGAAGCGATCGCCAACTTGGCGCGCGAAGCGCGTGACGACCTGCGTACGCGCGACGAGCTCACGCGGCTGAAGCGCGACGCGAGCAAACCTCTCGCCAAAACGGTGCCCGACGACGAGAGCTCCCGCCCTTCGGCATCGCAAGCGGTCGGTGTTTCTGGACCACAACGGACGAAACGTTGATCGACGCCGGGAGGGCTGCGGCGGCAGTGACCGCACCGGACCAGATCGCCGAGACGCCCCCGCACGCCGAAAACGTGGAGCGGCTGCTCCATCGCCTTCGTGTCGACCCCGTCAACGGGCTGACCAACGACGAAGTGCAGACTCGCCTGGCGGAGCACGGCCCCAACCGCCTCGCGGATCCTCCGCGCAAGAGCGCCCTCTTGCGGCTGCTCAGCCAATTTGCCAACCCGCTCGTCTTGACGCTCCTCGGAGCGGCTGCCATCGCGGTCGTGGTCGGCATCACCAGCGGGAGCAAAGAAGGTTTTCTCTCCAAGTTCGGTGACGCGCTCGCCATCCTGCTCATCGTGGCGGTCAACGCGGCACTCGGCTTCGTGCAGGAGAACCGCGCCGAGGCCGCGCTCGAGGCGCTCAAAGGAATGACGGCCCCCACCGCGCGCGTTCGGCGAGGCGGACAGATCGCCATTGCCAACGCCGCCGATCTCGTACCCGGCGACATCCTCGAATTCGAGGCGGGTGATTTCGTGCCCGCCGACGCGCGGCTGCTGCAGACCATCGATCTCGCCGCCGACGAGGCCACGCTCACCGGCGAAAGTAACGCCAGCACCAAGGACGCGCGCCAGCCGCTCGCCGATGACGCACCGCTCGCCGAGCGGGGAACGATGCTCTTCCTCGGAACCACCGTCGTGCGCGGCAAAGGGCGCGCCGTGGTGACGGCGACGGGGGGCAAGACCGAGCTCGGTCGCATCGGCGAGCTGATTTCGAGCGCCGGTGACGAGAAGACGCCGCTCGAGATGCGGCTCGAGAGCTTCGGACAGCGCATCTTGTGGGTTTGTCTCGCTATCAGCGCCCTTCTTTTCACGTGGGGCATGGTCAAAGGAGGGCGCGCTTGGCACGAGCTGCTTCTCGAGGCGGTGAGCTTCGCCGTGGCGGCGATTCCCGAAGGTCTACCGGCCATCACCACCATCACGCTCGCGCTCGGGATGCAGCGGATGGCCAAGCGCGGCGCCGTCGTGCGCAAGCTGCTCGCGGTCGAGACGCTCGGCGCAGCAAGCGTGATTTGTACCGACAAGACCGGCACTTTGACGCAGAACGAGATGACGGTGCGGCGCATGTTCGCAGGCGGCGTGAGCTACCGCGCGAGCGGCGAGGGGTACGACCCGCGCGGGCATTTGGAGTCGTTCGACGGGCACCCACTCGAAAAACTCCCAGCCACGCTCGATTATCTGCTGGCGACCGCCGCCCTCTGCACCAACGCGCGCCTCGAGATCGATGGCGAATCGAATCGCTGGAAGGTGATCGGCGATCCGACCGAGGGCGCGCTTCTCACCCTCGCCGCCAAAGGGGGGCGCGCCAAAGAATCGGTGGCCAGCGTCCATACCGTCGTGCGCGAGCTCCCTTTCGACTCCGATCGCCGGCGCATGACGGTGGTGACGCTCGATGCGCGCGGGCGCGCCATCGCCCACGTCAAGGGAAGCCTCGACGTGCTGCTCCCCCTCTGCACCAAAATCGCGACGGACGACGGCGTGCGCGCGATGACGGAAGAAGATCGCACCATCGTCCAAGCGGAGGCCGACCGCATGAGCGCCGAGGCGCTGCGCGTGCTCGCCATCGCCCGGCGCGTGCAGCCTGACGACAACCCGGAAGAAGCGCTCACGTTGCTCGGTATCGTCGCCATGAAGGATCCACCACGCAGTGGCGTGAAGGAAGCGGTGCGGGTGTGCCGCGACGCCGGCATTCAGATCGTCATGATCACCGGCGACCACCCCATCACCGCCGTTGCCATCGCCCGCGAGCTCGAGCTCTGGACCCAAGGCGATGAGGCGCTCACCGGGAGCGAGCTTGCCAAGTTGAACGACGCGGCGCTCGCCGCGCGCGCTCCGCACGTGCGCGTATTCGCGCGCACGACCCCCGAGCAAAAGCTCCGCATTGTCAGCGCCTACCGCGCGCTCGGGCACATCGTCGCCATGACGGGAGACGGCGTCAACGATGCGCCGGCGCTGAAGCAAGCCCACATCGGTATCGCCATGGGAAGATCCGGCACCGATGTCGCGCGGCAAGCCGCCGATCTCGTGCTCGTCGACGACAACTTCGCGACCGTGGTCGACGCCGTGCGTGAAGGGCGCGCCATTTACCGCAACATTCAAAAATTCATTTTCTTCCTGTTGTCATCGAACGCCGGCTTGGCGGTCGCGGTCTTCGTCGTTTCTTTTCTCAAGGAGGGCCAACCCCTCACGCCCCTGCAGATCCTCTGGATCAACCTCGTCACCAACGGGCTTCCCGCGCTCGCGCTGGGGGTCGATCCCGCCGATCCGGGGCACATGAAAGAACACCCGCGCCCGGCGCACGCCGGCTTGCTCAGCAAGCGCGACATGGTGGACATCGCATTCGTCGGCTTGGTGATGGGATTGGCCGCGGCGGGCCTTTACGTGTTCCCGCCGAAGGCAGCGAACGGCGACACGAGCTTCGTGCGCGCCATGGCTTTTTCGCTCCTCGCCCTCTCTCCGCTCTTTCACGCGTTTAGCTGCCGCTCGACGACGCAATCGATTGTGACGATGCGCCCGCTCATCAGCTGGCCGCTCATCGGCGCTTGTTTACTTTCAGCGGCGGTACACCTCGTCGCGGTGCTCGTCCCGGCGCTGCGCCCTGTTTTTCGCACGTTTCCAATGGACACAGAGACGTGGCTTCTTGTAATTGGGCTATCGTTGGCAATTGTGCCGTCGGTTGAGCTCATGAAAGGGATTTGGCGTATGCGCCCGTCATGGTGGAAATTTGCGGCGGGGGTGTTGTTCGTTCTCTTGCCCGGTTTGGCGCGCGCAGACGGTATCGCCATTCGCCCCGACTTCCTCAAACCAGGCGAGATCCGGCTGGACGGGATGATCAAGGAGTGGCCCACCGCGCTGACGACGCTGGGCAAGACGATTTCGGGTTCACCGGGCTCGGACACGAAGATGCGCGGCACCATCGCGTACGACGAAACGAACATTTACATCGCCGCCGAGTTCACCGACGACAAGCTCGTGCGCACCACCAAGTGCGTCGACGCCGAAGATCACGCGTCGCTGCTGCTCGCGTTTCCGAGCCGCGGATCGTACACGCTGCACGAAGTCGATCTGTTCCCCGGCGATCCGGGTAAATCCGCCGGCTGTGTGAAGATGAAAGGCGGGCCGGTCACCGGCGCGAAGATCGTGGAGGCGCCGCGCGGTGTCCCCGGGCAGTACTCGTTCGAGGCGCTCATTCCGTGGAAGGCGTTCCCCGAGGCCGAGCGCGTGCGCGTCGGTCTTCGCGCCGCTCTCCGCTACTACGACGGCGATGGGCGCAGCATCAAGGCCATCATCAGTACGTCGACCGACGTTCCCCCGGCCGATCTGCCGCGACTCGCCATCGACGCCGAGCAGTCCCTCGAGGACGGTCTCCTCAAAGAAAAACGAATCACCTCTCCCCCCGTGCACGACAAGTTCGCCGACCTCTTCGGCGACGGGATGATGGAGCGGGTGGCGGTCTACGATCGTTATCTCGTCGTGCTCGGGCCGGGCTACCGTCAAGGTCGGGAATACTATTTCAATGATCTCGGGGTCGATGTCAGCGCGGGGCAGCTTCCCATGTTCGACGTGCGCGACGTCAATGGCGACGGCAAAGCCGATATCATCATGCGTCGCCGCATCGGCAAACCGGGTGAGTACCGCGAAATCCTCGTCGTTCTCAGCATGGGCGCGAGCGAAGCTCTCTATCCGCTCTTTCAACACGAGGTCGGCGTCCGCGGATCGGCCGGCAACATCAGCAACGAGGTCCGCCTCGGCGCAAAGAGCATCGAGATCCTTCCCGGCTCGGTGACGGGATACACGGCCGCCACTTATCGCGAGCCCATCGAGAATCAGATGGACCCGCTGCTCTTTCCGTGGGGGCCGATTCGATCGCAAACGTACGAATGGAACGGGAAGACGTACATCAAGACGCACGAAGAAAAGCACGCGCAGACTCGCGTGGCCCGCGCCAAGGTGCGCGCACTGCCGCCGGCGGCACGTGCCCCGACGGTCGATGAAATGCAAGACCAGGTGTACGCGCTCTACAAGCGCGACCATCGGATTAGCGGCAACGAGAAACCTCGTTTCGACGTGGCCACCGATCTCGCGGAGGACGAGCGCAACGAGCGGGTATTGCTCCACGGGCGCGATCTGGTCGTCTTCGGCAAGGGTTTCAAGGGGGGCGCA
>DATHEQ010000405.1:0-5966 GCA_035318505.1 Polyangiaceae bacterium
ACTTGATTTCCTTGGCCAGGTTCTTCTTCGACTGCACCTTGACGATCGCTGCCGTCAGCGTCGTCTTCCCGTGGTCGATGTGTCCAATGGTCCCAACGTTCACGTGTGGTTTGGAACGAACGAACTTTTCCTTGGCCATGAAAGTCTCTCCTCAGTGAGTCGGTGAGTCGGTAAATCTCGTGTGTGGTGTCTCAGGCCCCGCTCACCTTGGCCACGATCTCTTCCTGGATCTGGCTGGGGACGGGGGAGTAGTTGGCAAACTGCATGGTGTAAGTCGCGCGACCCTGGGTGCGGCTGCGCAGATCGGTTGCGTAGCCGAACATGGTGGCGAGCGGTACTTCCGCGTCGATGACCTGCGCATTGCCGCGCTGGGTCATGCCGAGGATGCGACCGCGGCGCGCGTTCAAGTCGCCGATGACGTCGCCCATGTAGTCCTCCGGGGTGACGACTTCAACGCTCATGATCGGCTCGAGGAGGTGGACACCGGCGCGCTTGGCACCGTCTTGGAAAGCGAGTGAAGCCGCGACTTCGAAGGCCTGCGCCGACGAGTCGACGTCGTGGTACGTGCCGTCGTAAAGCTCGGCCTTCACATCGATCAACGGATAGCCGGCGAGCACGCCGCGCGCCATGGCCTCGCGGATGCCCTTCTCGACCGCCGGAATGAACTCCTTGGGGATGGAGCCGCCGACGACCTCGTTCTCGAAAACGTAGCCCGATCCGCGCTCGCCCGGCTCGAGCCGGATGAGCACGTGACCGTACTGACCGCGACCGCCGGACTGCTTGGCGTATTTGTATTCGGATTCGACCTTCTTGGAGATGCTCTCGCGGTACGCGACTTCGGGCTTGCCGATGTTGGACTCGACCTTGAACTCGCGCTTCAAGCGGTCGACGATGATCTCGAGGTGGAGCTCGCCCATGCCGGCGATGATCGTCTGCGCCGTCTCTTCGTTGGTGAAGGTACGGAAGGAGGGGTCTTCGTAGGCGAGCTTCTGCAGCGCGACGCCGAGCTTCTCGACGTCGACCTTGGTCTTCGGCTCGATGGCGATGGAGATGACCGGCTCCGGGAAGACCATCTTCTCGAGGAGGATCGGCTTGTCTTCGTCGCAGAGCGTGTCGCCGGTGCGCGTGTCGCGGAGGCCGACGGCGGCGTAGATGTTGCCGGCGTTGCACTCCGTCAGCTCTTCCCGCTTGTTGGCGTGCATGCGCAGGATGCGGCCGATGCGCTCGCGCTTGCCGCGCGTCGAGTTCATGACCATCGTCCCGCTCTGGAGCTGCCCGGAGTAGACGCGGAAGAACGTCAAGTTGCCGTGCGGATCGTTGATCATCTTGAAGGCGTAGGCAGCGAAGGGCTCGCTGTCGTCGACCTTGCGCGTTTCCGGCTTGTTGTTGTCGGGGTTGATGCCTTCCACCGGCGGGATGTCCATCGGCGACGGCAAATAATTGACGACGGCGTCGAGCAGGAGCTGCACGCCCTTGTTCTTGAAGGCCGACCCGCAGAGCACGGGGATGAGCTTGAAGCTGCAGCACCCCTGGCGGAGCGCGCCGACGATCTGTGCCTCGGTGACTTGATCGGATTTGCCGTCGAGGAACTTCGACATGATGTCGTCGTCCATGTCGGCGCAAGCTTCGATCATCTTGTCGCGCATCTCGGCGCACTTGGCCCTGATGTCCGCGGGGACCTCTTTCCACTCGTACTTCTGCCCCTTCGACTCTTCGTCGAAGATGGCGGCACGCATGGTGATGAGATCGACCATACCCTTGTGCTGATCTTCTTCGCCCACCGGCCACTGGATCGGCACGGGGTTCACGCCGAGGCGGGACCTCAGCGACGCCACGTTCATGGCGAAGTCGGCGCCGAGCTTGTCCATCTTGTTGACGAACACGATGCGCGGAACCTTGAACTTGTCGGCCTGACGCCAGACGGTTTCGGTCTGGGGCTCGACGCCGTTACCGCCGTCGAGAACGGCTACCGCGCCGTCGAGCACGCGCAGCGAGCGCTCGACTTCGATGGTGAAGTCGACGTGCCCGGGGGTGTCGATGATGTTGATGCGGTGCGTATCGCCCTTGTGCGGGCCGTTGTCCGGCGTCCAAAAACAGGTCGTCGCTGCGGAAGTGATGGTGATGCCGCGCTCTTGCTCTTGCACCATGTAGTCCATGGTGGCGGCGCCTTCGTGCACTTCGCCAATCTTGTAGTTGACCCCGGTGTAATAGAGGATGCGCTCGGTAGCCGTCGTCTTGCCCGCATCGATGTGGGCCATGATTCCGATATTCCGAGTTTTCCCGAGGGGGTATTCGCGAGCCACGACCGTCTTCTCCTTTCACACCCTGCGAACGTTGGAAACCAAACCCTTGACGCACGAAACCCCTTCCGGCCCGGTGTCCTCTCTTTCGAGGCACCCTGTCTTTCCGGAAGGGGTACCGGGGTGCGGCGCTAGCTGATGCCGACAACCCGGTATTTATGTCAGGAGGGCCATTCTTCTCGTATGCGACTCCGATGGCGTACGGTCTCGAGCGAGCCGCGCCGTTAGCAAATCGTTACCAGCGGTAGTGGGCGAACGCCTTGTTCGCCTCTGCCATCTTGTGCGTATCGTCCCGCTTCTTCACCGCGTTGCCGCGGTTTTGGGCCGCGTCGACGAACTCCGACGCGAGCCGCTCTTTCATCGTCTTCTCGCCGCGATCGCGCGAATAGAGGACGAGCCAGCGCATGGCCAAAGCGACGCGCCGTTCGGGCCGCACCTCGACCGGGACTTGGTAGGTTGCGCCGCCGACGCGCCGGCTCTTCACTTCGAGCTTCGGCTTCACGTTGTCGAGCGCTTTGCGGAATACCTCGAGCGGGTCTTCCTTGTAGCGGGCAGTGATGATGTCGAACGCCCCGTACAGGATGCCCTCGGCCGTGGCCTTTTTGCCGCCGATCATGAGGGAATTCATGAACTTTGCGACGAGCTTGTCCTTGAACTTGGGGTCCGGAATGATGCGGCGTTTGGGTACTTCGCGTCGGCGCGGCATGTCGATGCTCCTAGGCTTTGGGTCGCTTCACGCCGTATTTCGAGCGCTTGCGGTTGCGGGTGGCCTTGTTGGTCGACGAGGGGCCGGCGGCGCCCGACGCGTCGAGCGTGCCCCGAATGACGTGGTAGCGCACACCGGGCAGGTCCTTCACGCGGCCGCCTCGAATGAGGACGACGGAGTGCTCCTGCAGGTTGTGCCCCTCGCCCGGGATGTAGCTCGTCACTTCCATGCCGTTCGTCAGCCGCACGCGGCAGACCTTGCGCAGCGCAGAGTTCGGCTTTTTGGGGGTCGTCGTATAGACGCGCACGCACACGCCGCGCTTCTGCGGACAAGATTTGAGGGCGGGGGAGGCGGTCTTGAATCGAGCGGCCTCGCGCCCATGGCGGATCAGCTGGTTGATAGTCGGCATTCGGTTGGCTGCACCGGGCGCGGGGGCCCAAGGAGTCGTTGGCTTCGGAGCGGGGCTCGGACTGCTTTCGTCTTTTCCCTCGGAACTCCTCGCAAAAAAACGCCTAAACACCCGGAATCCGAGGGGACGCGCAGCATACTCGCGAGCAGGGTGTTGTCAAGGGTTCCCACCCTCGCGCATTTTTCGACCTGTGACGTGCCGTCCGATGTTCTTCGGCATGCGCGGCGGTTTCGGTTGCGTCTCGCCGCAGGTGACCGCGGTAGAGTCCCTCGCCCAATGAGCCGGACCTCGCCATTCCCCCCCTTTGCCGCGCCCTTTGCCGCTCCGGCGCCCGCGATGCCCGGCGGTCCACTCGGCGGCGCGGCCGCGTGGCGCGGAAGTGAGCTGACGAACTCCGAAGCGTGGATCCTCCACTTGTCGCAGACGAACGTGGCCGAGCTCGAGGCCGCCGCATCTGCGGCCAGACGGAGCCGGCGGTCGCTGGTCGAGATCCGCCGCGAGCACTTCGCCCTGCCGAACCTCGCCCCCCTGCTCGACGACGTCCGGCGCGAGCTCCTCGACGGGCGCGGCTTCGTCCTTCTGCGCGGGCTGCCCCTCGAGCGCTACATGCTCGCCGAGGCGGCAACCATCTTCTGCGGCTTGGGAACCCATTTCGGCACGGCCCTCTCACAAAACGCACAGGGTCACGTCCTCGGCCACGTGAAAGACCTTGGCTACGACGCCGGCGACCCCAGCACGCGGCTCTACCAGACGAACCAGCGTCAGGGTTACCACACCGACTCCGCCGACATCGTCGGGCTCCTGTGCATCCGGCCCGCCCGGTCAGGGGGGCGGAGCAGCCTCGCCAGCACCGTCACCGCTTACAACGAAGTCTTCGCGCGCCGTCCCGACCTCGTTTCTGCGCTGTTCGAGCCCGTCGCGACCGATCACCGTGGCGAGGTGCCGCCGGGCGGGCGCCCCTGGTTCTCGATCCCTGTTTTCAGCTGGTACGCGGGACGCCTCACCGGCATCTACCAGCGCCGGTACATCGAGTCGGCGCAGCGCTTCCCGGACGCGCCTCGCCTCACGGCGCGCCAACGCGAAGCCCTCGACGTTTTCGACGCCGTCCTCGACGATCCCGCCGTGCATCTGGAGATGGACTTCCGCCCGGGTGACGTGCAGCTCCTCCACAATCATCAGATCCTGCACGATCGTACGGCGTTCGAGGACGACCACGACCCGCGAGCGCGCCGGCAGCTTTTGCGGCTGTGGCTCAGCCCTGACGATGGCCGGCCGCTGCCACCCGTTTTCGCCGAGCGCTACGGCAGCGTCGAACCGGGGCGCCGGGGCGGTGTCAAATCTGCCGACGGCGTGCTGCGTGCGCCCCTCGACGTGTAGATGACGTCGCGCCCACCTCCCGGTGCGCGCCCCCTGCGCGAGATCGGCCTTTTCAGCCTGACGGCCCTTACCGTCAACGGCATCTTGGGCTCGGGCATTTTCATGCTTCCCGCGGCGGTGGCGCGGATTCTCGGCCCCGCGAGCCCGCTTGCCTACGGCGCCGCGGCGTTTGCCACGGCCCTCATCGTGCTCTGCTTCGCCGAAGCCAGCACGCACTTCGAGGGATCGGGAGGGCCTTACCTTTACGCTCGCGCCGCCTTCGGTCCCTTTGTGGGCTTTCAGGCAGGCTGGCTTTTCATCGCCACGCGTCTGGTCTCGGTCGGTGCGATCGCGAACGGCACGGCGTCGTACCTGGGAACGCTGTGGGAGCCGCTCGGGACCGGCCTCGGGCGTCCGTTGACGGTGGTCGCGATCATCGGCGGTATCGCCGCCCTCAATGTCGTCGGCGTTCGGCAAGGAAAGTGGACGGTGAACCTGCTGACGGCGGCAAAACTACTGCCGCTCGTCCTCTTCATCGGCATCGGATTGCCGGCGGTGGACGGTAGCCGCATCGCGCTCGCGGGCGCACCGCCGGGCGGCTCCGTGCGCGAAGCCGCGTTCCTCTTGGTCTTCACCTTCGCCGGATTCGAAGCGGCGGCCATCGCGGGCCACGAAATCGTCAACCCGCGGCGTAACCTGCCCATCGCCATGCTGGCCGCCGTCGCCATCACGACAGCCGTCTACCTCGGGGTCCAGATCGTCGCCCAGGGGACCTTGCCCGGGCTGGCAACCTCCACCGCGCCGATCGCCGACGCCGCCCGGATTTTCTGGGGGCCTGCCGGGGCCACCGTCATCGGCGCGGGCGCCGTCCTCGCCACGCTCGGCACCAACGGCACGAACCTCCTCGTCACCCCGCGCATGCTCTACGCGCTCGCCGACGGCGGTCACCTGCCGGCGTTCCTCGCCCGCATTCATCCGCGTTTCCGCACGCCGCACGTGGCCATCGCGGTCTTCGCGGTCGCCGCGTCGGGCATCGCCCTCGTGAACGACTTCGCTGCGCTCGCCGCGACGAGCGTCGTCTCGCGGCTCTGCTTTTTTGCGACCACATGTCTCGCCGTTCCGGTTCTGCGGCGCCGGCTCCCCGCTCCGGCGGGCCGCTTTCGTATTCCCTTCGGCACTTTCGTGGCGGCGCTAG
>DATHEQ010000406.1:0-5002 GCA_035318505.1 Polyangiaceae bacterium
CCCATCCTCATGATCAAGCGGGCCGCGCTGGGGACGACGCTCGAACGACTCGCCAAAAAAATGCCCGTGCGTGCCGAGCTCAACGTCGCACTCACGCCGGTCCGAAAAGACACATTCAACGTCGTTGCACGACTCGCTGCCGGTGCTCCCGCCGCGCAGCGCTTGCCCGGGGTCGTGGTCGTCGGTGCGCATTACGATCATCTTGGCTATGGCGGGCGTGACTCTCTGGCGCCGGACCGGCACGAGCCTCACGTCGGCGCCGACGATAACGCCTCGGGGACGGCCGCGTTGCTGGAAACGGCGCGCATGCTTGCCGCGCGCGCGGGGGACCTGCGCCGGGACGTCCTCTTCGTCGCGTTTTCCGGCGAAGAGTCGGGCGTGCTCGGATCAACGCACTTCACCCGAACACCGCCGGCGGGCGTCGCCGTCGCAGACGTCGTCGCCATGATCAACATGGACATGGTCGGACGCCTTCGGGAAAACCGATTGCGCGTGCTCGGCACCGATTCGGGCGACGAGTGGCCGCGCTTGGTCGAGCTCGCGTGCGCCGAGTCGCGCCTCGATTGCGCAGTCGGGGGAGATGGTTTTGGCCCCAGCGATCAAACGCCTTTTTACGCGTCGGGCGTGCCCGTGGTGCAGCTTTTTACCGGCGCGCACGGCGACTACCACAAGCCGAGCGATACGGCGGACAAGATCAATGCGGCGGGCGCCGCGCAGATCGCGCAAATGGCGAGCGCGCTCGCCACCGCGGTGAGCGCGCTCGAGGCTCGCCTTTCGTTGAAACAGGCTCCGGCACCCGCTCCGCGCGGCGACGTGCGTAGCTTCAATGCCGCGCTCGGAACGATTCCCGATTACGCCGGCCCGCCGGGCGGTCAACGAGGCGTGTTACTGGCCGGCGTACGGCCCGGGGGCGCCGCGGAAGCCGGCGGCCTTCACCGCGGCGACATCCTGGTACGCCTCGGCACGCATGAAATCGGCAGCGTTGAGGATCTCATGTACGTGCTCAACGCTTCGCGACCGGGTGAGCGGGTGAAGGCTCTGGTGCTTCGCGAGGGCCACGAGCGCGAGCTCGAGGTTACCTTTCAGGAGAGTCGTCGAGCACGCTGAGTCGCGTGAGATATCAGCGGTGAATTGCCGCTACGCTAGTCAGCGGAGGAATCGCCGCCGCTGCGATCGGCGCTCGCGTCGGATCCACCGCCGGCGTCCGTCGAACCACCCGACCCCGAGTTGCCCGCCATGCCACCCGATCCAGCCGCACCGCCGGCGCCGGCTTTGCCCGCGCCGCCTGCCGTGCCTCCCGCCGCGCCACCGCCGCCGTCGACGGCGCCGCCTGCGCCTGCCTTGCCGGCCATGCCTGCGCCGCCCGCTTTTCCGGCGGCGCCTGCTGCGCCACCTTTGCCGGCCGTGCCACCGGTGCCGGCTGCGCCACCCTTGCCGGGTGCGCCGCCAGTGCCCGCTGCGCCACCTTTGCCCGCGGCGCCGCCGGTGGCTCCGCTGGCGCCACCTGCGCCGCCAGTGCCACCTGTACTGCCGCCGGTTCCGCCGGTTCCGCCGGTTGCACCACCGGTCGCGCCGGATCCGCCCGATCCGCCGGTCAGGCTCGTTCCGCCTGCGCCTTTGGCATCGAGACCACCACCGTCGCGGGTGACGTCACCATCGTCATCGATGCTCCACAAGCAAGCGAGTGGCACCATCGACAATCCGCCGACGAAGGCGGCACGCATCAAGAAACTACGAGTCTTCGTGCTTCCCATGGGGCGCTCCGAATCTCAAGACCAGCGACGAGTATACACCCTCTTTCGAAATTGCAAGCGAGCGGAATTTGAATGTTACGTCATACGGGGAAAGGGAGAGCGTGGCTGGACGGCACATCGAGGCAATTCGCATAGCGTCTGCATGTGAATAGGAAGCTGCATGTGTGCGCGCCAATCACGCGATCACGCTGCATATTGCTAAAAGCGCGAGCTATTTCATGAAGCCGTGCGGCGGAGTGCATACACGCGCGCCGACGAATTCGCGCGGTACGGAGGTTGCTGTAACGAGCTTCGTCGTTTTTTTCGAGGGAGCTCAAAACATGCAAACATTTTCGATGAGCGGCGCCTTCGGGCGCGGTCGGGCAGCGCTGCAAACGCGCCTCACGTTGCGCGGTCCGCGCGCTTATGCGGATACGCACGCCGTGGCGCTATCGCTTCTCGAAGGAGGCGAACAGCGCTCGGCGCACGATCTGCCGCGCCGCGCTCTCGACCTCGGTGCCGGGCGCGGCGAGCTATCGACGAGCCTCGCCGCGCGCGGATACGCCGTTACCGCGGTAGAGCGTTATCCCGCGCAGTTCGAAGCGCAGGTGCCGCTCGTCGACGCTGATTTGAACGAGCCTTTTCCCTTTGTCGACGCCAGCTTCGACACCACGATGGCCATCGAGATCCTCGAGCACCTCGAGAACCCGCGGCGCTTTCTGCGCGAGCTTGCGCGCGTGCTCCGGCCGAATGGCGTCGCCATCGTATCGACGCCGAATCTCACCAGCCTCTTGTCCCGGTTTCTATTCGCAGCCTCGGGGCAATGGGATTTGTTCTTCAATCATGCTTGGCGTTTGCGCGATCCGTACTCGTCGCTCGTGCACGGACACATCACGCCGGTCACGCGCTGGCTCCTCGAGCATCATGCGCGCGACGCGGGGTTCGTCGTCGAGGGCCGCGCCTATTCTTCCTCCTACCTGCCCGGCGTGCCGTGGCAGTTGAATCCGCTCCCCTCGGGCGCGATGTTCGGTCGCATCCTGCTCTTGCGATTGCGAAAATGCTCAGGATGACCCGCTGCGTTCGCCAGAATAGCTCGGCAATCGCTCGTCCAGCACCACCCAGCGCACCTTGTCGCCTACGTAGATATCGGCCTTCGGCGGCACCTGCCATGGATCGTCGAGCGATCCGCAAGTGACGTCGATCTCGTCGGGCCAGCGCCGGGTCGAAAAGGTGAGCGGCGTTCCGCAGCGGGGACAAAAGGTACGGGACCCCTCGTCAGACGAAGAAAAGGAAGTCGGCTCGCCCGAGACCAGCTCGAACGTTTTGCGCGGTACGGTGAACCATGTAACGAATGGGGCGCCGCTCGTGCGGCGGCAGATGCTGCAATGACAATTCGCCGCGTGGAAAGGCGACGCGTCGACGCGGTAACGTACGAATCGGCAGAAGCAACCGCCGGGCAGCACGATGCGAGATTACTCGTATCCGCGCCGTTCGACCGCGAACGAAAGTCGGAACCGTCACCCCTGCATCGCCGCGTCGGTCAGCGTGGCGGCGGGCGTGCGTGGACGGCGCAGTGCCTCCACCGCTAGCGGGTCGACGCGCACGCCGTCGCGTTCGGCATAGAGCGCGGCGCGAACCGCGCGATGGGGAAAGCCCTCTTCGGTGATCGCTTCGGCAATCTCTGCTGCCTTGACGCCACCCGAGCCGAGAAGCTTGACGTCGACTTCGACGATAACGAGATCGCCGACGAGCCCTGCGCACGCGATCTCTCGCCTCGCGTCGACCCCCGCCATGCGCGCATCCGTCACGTAGGAGCGGACATCGACGTACTTGGCGAGACCCTCGATCTCGCGGCGTACTTTCCACTCCTGCGCGGCGAGCAAACGCTCGACGCCGGCGGCCAACCACGCCTCGCCCCCCGACGACGGGAGTGCCGAGCGCGCAAAGGCCAGCAGGTAGCGGGCGCTGGTGAGAATTTTGGTAATGCCGGCGTCGGCGGGGCCGAGCGCGACACCGTCGCGAAAGGTGAGCCCCACTGCCGCCATCGCGTTCATCTCTGCCAGCATGGAGGCAGGGTCCACCTCGGCGAGCAGCTTGATGTCCACGACCTCGGCCAAGCTGACCACGCCCACCGAAAGGGCCGGCGAAAAGGACAGATCGGGTCGAGGGTGGAAGCCCTGTGAATACGCGAACGGTGCGCCCATGCGCCGCATGACGCGCGGCAGCTCGCGCACGAGATCGAGGTGCCCGAGGAGCGCGGCGGGCCCGGTCTTCTGGAAACGAAAGCGGTAGCGACTCGACTGCTCTCCCGCCGGACGCGGGTGCGGCGCGCCCCGGCGCACCTTCTTGCTCGGCTGAGCCGGCGGCTCGCTCGGCGCGTCGGCAGTGACGACTTCGGTCGTCTCCAATACCGGCAGCCGCCGCACCGCGCCCATTTTCGTCAAGAAGTCGATGCGCTCGGTGCGCATCTGCGAAAGGTCGCAAGCGACGCCGCAGTCGTAGCAAACGAGCGGTCGCTTGTCGGCTTCGGCTGATTCGACGTTCGTGTAATGGACGAAGGAGCCGATCGTTTTTCCGCAGGGCGGCGAAAGGCGGTTGCGCAGTGATTTGCGGTATTCCTTGGCGAGAAAGCCGTCGGCGAGGCCGACGTCGATGTGATCCCAAGGCAGGCGCGCGGTGACCGGAATGGTCCCGAGAAAAATCGAGGTGTCGATACCGTGCGCGTCGAAGGCGGCGCGCCACACGTCGAGCTTGAAGTGCTCTTCCCACGAGTCGAAGCGCGCACCGTTGCGCCACGCGTGTTCGATGACGTCCCCGAGCGAGCGATCGCCGCGCGCGAAGACGCCCTCGAGAACGCTCTCATCGCAGCGATGGGTGCGAAGATCGACTTTGGTTTGCCGCGCATCGTCCCGCAAGATTCGCTGCTTTCGCTCGATCTCGGAGGGGACGTCCATCGCGCACCACTGAAAGGGGGTGTGCGGCTTCGGCACGTGACTCGACACACTGACCGTGACCTTGGCGCGACCACCCTTGTGCTTGCGACCGACGGCGAGCGCGCGCGCGCCGGTGGCGACGATGCCGCGCACGTCTTCGTCCTCTTCCGTGGGCAGGCCGATCATGAAGTAGAGCTTCATCTTCGACCAGCCACGCGAGAAGACGCGATCGGCCGTCTCGAGCAGCTGCTCTTCGGTGACGTTCTTGTTGACCACGTCGCGCATGCGCTGGGTGCCGGCTTCGGGCGCGAAGGTGAGCCCTGTCGCACGCACCTG
>DATHEQ010000407.1:0-24612 GCA_035318505.1 Polyangiaceae bacterium
TGCGCCCCCCGGCATGAAAGAATTGAAAAAGAAACCCATGTAGTGCAGGCGTACCAAGGTAAAAAAGGGTACGTGCACGCTGCTCGCGACGAGCAGGAGCTGCAGCCGAACTGCCATCAAGAAGAGCGCCGGACCGAAGGCGAGGACCGCCAGCCCGAGCTTCGCGGCGTCGACGTTCTCGAGCAGCGTGCGCCAGCTGGGCAAGAGGGTGAACGGCGCGTTGCTTGGTGCCCCTGACGTACCTTGGATATCGTCCGTCGGAATTTCGAGCAGGTCGCCATCCTTGGTCCGCGCTCGGTAGGCGGCCGGGGGCGCTCCTACGCCGCGCGGCTTTTCCACGACGGTCAGGCGTGCGCCAGGGGTCAGCCGAATCGTCCGACCGTCGACCCCCTGCAGGACGAATTCTCGATGCGGGGGGATCCCGGCTACCGCGCCGCGACTGGCCAGCGTTGCCGCGGCGTCACCTTCCGCCGCCGGCGCCGCGATCTCGTCCGTCGTTTGGCTCTGACGGCGCGCGTATTCGAGGATGGCCGCCAGGATCGTGATTTTGACGATCACGACGACGGCCTTTCTGAGGCGAGGGTTCATCCGACGTTACGGGAACCCTTCTTAACATCGATTGCGGCGCAAGCGAGCCGAGCGTCGGAATGGTGCGGGCGCGCGCCTTAGAAGCTGCCGCCCAAGCCAATCTGACCGATGCCAATGAACGCGCGCGGCTCGAGCGCAGCAATGCCGGATTTCGCCGGAGGGGGCACCGCTCCGGCGATGTGACGGCCTGCGCCGTTCGACGCGCTCGCGCTCGAGCTCGCGGTAAAAAAGAGCACGGTTCCGAGCGCGACGCCTACTCCGCCGACGATGAACGCAGCGGTGGAGATGTTTCCAGCGGTCTTTCCAGACTCGAGTTTGTCGCTATCGCTCGATGGACAAACCGTCCCCTCGCAATTGAGCTCGTTCTTGGCCTTCATCGCCACCGCGCCGAAACCAGCACCGACGGCGAGCGCTACACCACCCACGGCCCAGGCGATGTAAGCGCCGGTTCGATTGGGCGCTGCGTTCGCCGCTCCGTTGTCCGCGCCGGCGTTGTAGCGCGTCTCGCGCACGGGGGCCGGAGCGCTCGTCGGGGGCGGATGCTGCGGTCCCGTCGCCGGTTCGGCCGGGCTCGGAGGGGGCGCGGGAGCGACGGCGTTGGGATCTGCATCGAGGCGGACGCTGACGGCCTTCCTCTCTGCTTCTTTGACGGAGACGCGCGCCGACGCTCGAAGGTACCCCGGTGCGCTCGCTTCGATGACGTGGTCGCCCGGATCTGTGGGTCGATCGGCGTCGAGAAGCGCGGGGGGCACGCTTTCGCCATCGACCGTCACGGTCGCCGCGCTCACCTCTTTCGGACCTTTCACGGAGATCATCAAAAAGGCGATCTTCGGCTTGGCACCGTCGAGGGCGTTTTGCGCGCGCTCACGTGCCTTCACGAGAGCGGGCGACGGGTTGGCGGGCACGGGCTCACGCAGAACCTTGCGCAGATTCTCCGTCCCGTCGACGAGCTTACCTAGCGTGATCTGGCATTCGCCGAGTCGCCCCTGCACGATGGCCGAGTGGTGTAGTTTCTCGGCGCGAGCGAGCTTGTCGACCGCTTCCGTGCATTTTCCAGCGTCGGCGAGCTTCAGCCCGTCGACCGCGAGGCCCCGTGCTGCCGCGGTTTCGGCTGAGGACGGCTCTTCCTGGGCAAACGCGGGTCGCACGGCAGTCGCCTGCGCCAACATCGCCGCTAGGGCGGCGCTGCAAACATATCGGGAAGAATAGACCACATGACGCGACGCCCCGGTCCGACCGACCATCAGCCCCTCTCCTTCACGTAGCTCTCGGCTGACGTTACCATCGCTTTCTTCGCGAGAACTAGTTTTCATCGAGCGCACATTAAATACGGGGGTGGATGTAGGCGCCAATGCGGCGAGCATCGATCGAGCCCGATCCTCGGCTGCGGCGACGCTCGGACCCGTCGGCGCGCCAAGCGGGGCGGAAGATGCCCGATGCAGTCAACCGGGTTTCAGCGGCTTCAGCGGCCAAAATCGCGGGAGGAGCGACCCGGCGGCGACGATAACGAATCGCAAATGCTCTCGCCAAAAACGCCGCCCGCACCGGCGGAAGACCATCGTCCCGTGCGTCGGGCGAGAAGCTGGCAATGCGCGCCCACCTCGTACCGACGCAGACGAATTGCAAACCATGTTATAAAAATGCGAGGATCTGCAGGAGTGGGTGCGAGGTCTGGCGTCCGACGCAAACGCGTAGGACTTACCGTTTCTTGACGGGGAATCTCGGCATGCGAGCGAAGCGAACATATTTCGTGTTACCCGCGGGCTTCATCGCCGCGTTGGGCCTCGCGGGTTGCAATTCGATTTTGGGGCTCAACCAGCTTTCGATCGGACTCGACCAGCCGGATGGGTCGATGATGAACGACGCGCCGCCCATCGGCCCCGTCATCGATGCAACGCCTGACGGCTACATCGGCGAATGCGTGACGAACGCCGAGTGCACCGAACGCGCCACTGCGGAAGCGACGGACGCGGGCACGCTCCCGGACGCAGCCGACGGCGGAGCGCGCGTCGTGCCCGCGATTTGCCAAAAGCCCGAAGCGCGCTGCGTCCAGCTGCTCAGCGAGGATTGCAACGACATCACCGGCAACTACCGAGACGACGACGCGATCATCCTCGGCACGTTGTTTTCGACAGTGGGCGCGCAAGCCGCGACGAATCTCCAGCGCCAGCGCAGTGCGACGCTCGCCATCGAACAAATCAACGGCGTGGGGGGCATTCCCGCAGCCACCCCCGGTGGCCCCCGGCGGCCCCTCGTGATGGTGTCGTGCGACGAGGCAACGAAGGTGATGCGCGCCGGCGCGCACCTCGTCAACGATTTGCGCGTGCCGGCAATCGTCGGTCCCAATACCAGCCAAGACACGATCGATCTTTCCAACAGCCTCACCAATCAAGCTGGAACCGTGCTCATGACGCCCACCGCGGTCGCCTCGAGCATTCCCGAGCTCATGGACAACGACATGACCTGGCTCATGGTGCCGTCCGACAAGCAGCGGGGCAGGCTGATGATCAACCAGATCAACCAGCTAGAGACGGAGCTCAAGGAGGCGCGCGGTAAAGCGACCATCAAGCTCGGCATCGTTTTTCGCAACGATGCGCTCGGGCAGGGCACGAGGAGCTCGCTCAACGACCTCGTCCTCAATGGCAAGCCGCTCAACGATCCCGTCAATGCCGGGTCGGTGACGGGCAACGTGACGATCGATGGCTACGACTTCGTGGCGCCCAATCAGGACGCGCTCGTCAACCGGTACGTCCAATTCGCCCCCGATATCGTCGTTCTCGCCGGGACCGCCGAAGCGATCACCGCCGTGCTGAATCCGATCGAACAGCGATGGGCCGACGCGGGCGGAGGTCGCCCCTACTATGTTCTCATCGACTCGGCCAAAGTCCCCGAGCTCATTGCCGCGGCGGCCAATCCCGATTTGCGGGCGCGCGTGCGCGGCACCGGGATCACGCCGGGGCCGACTTCGGATTCTGTGAAGACAGCGTTCGAGCTCGATTACCGGGCTCGCTATGGGACGTCGCCCACTGCGTCCGGTGTGGGACCGGCCTACGATGCCGCCTACGCGATTGCCTACGCCATGTCGGCGATTCCGCACGACGCCCCGGTCACGGGTCCCAACATCGCCAAGGGGTTACGCAAGCTCGCCGGTGGCGAAACCAAAGTGAGCGTCGGTGTCAGCGGGGTGCTGCCGGCGTTTTCCCGCCTCGGCGCCGGCGATAGCATCAGTGCGGTCGGCACCTTTCTTCCGCTCGAATGGGACGATCGCGGCGCCGTGGTGGGTGGGACCATCGAAGTCTGGTGCATCGGCTACCCCGCGAACAGCGCCGCCTACGAGAGCTCCGGCCTTCTCTACGACGTGAAGAAGGACGAGGTTTACGGAACTTACACCGCGTGCAGCAAGTGAGGCGGGGGCGTTCACGGTTCGTTGAGCACCGTGGCCCAGGCCATCGTGTGTTGTCTTGCGGAAGTATCTGAGCTCGCGCCCAGATTCGGACGTACGGGCGCTCGCCGGCGTCACCCGACTTCGGGCGTGGACGCTCACCATTTTGGCGATGTTGGCGCTATCGGTGACGCTCGTTCAGCGCCAAGTGCTCTCGGCGCTTGCCGCCACCGTGACGTCATCGCTCCGGATTTCCGATTTCAACTACGGTTGGCTCTCCTCGGCCTTTGCATCGGCCTACCTGCTGGGGTCGCTGCCTACCGCCCGCTTGATGCAGCGCATTGGTCCCCGTCTCGGGTTCGCGGCGACGCTCGCGGTTTCCTCGGCGGTGATCGGGCTGCACGCGTTGGTGCCCGGCTACTCGGTGCTCTTGGGCCTCCGCGCCGGTGCCGGACTCGCCGTCGCGCCTTCGTTCGCCTGCGCCACGCAGACGGTTCATCGCGTGCTGCCCTTCAAGGATCGCGCCCGCGGGATCGGTCTTCTCTACATGGGAAACTCGCTCGGCTCGGCGATATGCCCACCGATGGCCGTCGCGCTGGCCTTGGCGTTTGGCTGGCGGCAAACGTTCTTCTGGGTCTCGGTCTTCGGCTTGGTGTGGGTGCCGCTGTGGATCCTGGTCGCGTTCACGGGGGGAGCGCGCTCCACTTTGGACGCACCCGCCGTCATTCTGCCCGCCCAACGGCTGCCGAGCTTCGACGCTGGCGGTCGAAAGATGAACTGGCGTCGCGCGAGCTCGAGCTTCGTTCAAGTTGCGAAAAACCCCGGCGTCATGCGCGGCAGTCTCGTCGTCGCTTCGGCCGCGCCGGTGACCGCCGTCATGCTTCTCTGGGGCACGAAGTATCTGGTGCGCGATCACGGCCTCACCCAGTCCCAGACGGGTCGCTACCTGTGGTTGCCGGCGCTCCTTTTCGGCGCGGGCTCGCTCATCTTCGGCGAGCTGCGATCGCGCTCGGCGCGGATCCGCTCCAAGACGCGGCCTGCGTACCTCCTCATGGCGGTGGCGATGTGCATGAGCGCGCTCATGGCGGCCGTACCTTTCGCCCACACGCCGCAGGTCTGCGTGCTCATCGCCAGCCTGGCCATGGCCGGCGCGGGCGGCCTCTATACGCTGGCCACGAACGACATGTTGTCGCACGCGCCCACCGGAAAGGTCGCACCGACCTCCAGCTTTACCACCCTCACCCAGAGCCTCATCTACATCATCATCAGCCCCATCATCGGAAGAGTCGTGGAGGTGTTCGGCAGTTACCGCTGGGTCATGATCGCAGCCGGCCTGTGGGCGATTCCGGGGTGCGTTTATTGGTTCTTCCAGGCGTGGTCGAGCTCGCGCGCCGTGCCGAACCCCGCCATTCGCTGATCGCTGCGCCGCATCCGGGCCCTCCGGCGACTACCACGACGAGCGGTGCCTCCCGAGAATCGTCGTCGTGACGGCGCCGCCGATAGCGGCAAAGAAGCTACTTTGTCTTACTATGTCGCCATTCGCCGGCAATTGTCGGTGGGCATGCTCGTTTCAAACACGCCATATGCGCCAACGACCCGCCGAGCTAAAGGAATCGCGCGGTTCGACGTAAGCCCTGAAAGGAGAACTCGTCAGTTTCCTGAACCATTTGATTCATGACGGTCGAATTGGCAGGATTGCGAGATAGAGGCGATCGGTGAGCAAAGCGGAAGTTATCAACGCGGCACCCGAGAGCGGATACCAGACCGTGTCTCAAGAAACGATTAATATGCCTTTCCAACCCGGCGATTTGGTCGCCGGGAAATACGAGATCAACGATCTCATTGGCACCGGCGGAATGGGCTTCGTATTTTCCGCGACCCACGTCGAGTTGGGCGAGAAGGTCGCTCTCAAGTTCCTGCGACCGGAGTGCACCACCAATGAGGAGTTGGTCGGGCGTTTCGCGCGCGAGGCGCGCGCCTCCGTCAAGATCAAGAGCGAGTACGTCGCGCGCGTGTTCGACGTCGGCACTTTACCCGACGGTCTCCCTTTCATCGTCATGGAATACCTCGAGGGCAAAGACCTTTTCGAGGTCGTGCGCGAGCAGGGCCCGCTGCCCATCAAGGTTGCCGTCGAGTACGTGATGCAGGCCTGCGAAGCGCTCGCCGTGGCGCACGCCAACGGCGTCGTGCACCGTGACATCAAGCCCGAAAACCTGTTTCTCACCCAGCGCGCGCAGGGCATGGACATCGTCAAGGTGCTCGACTTCGGGATCTCCAAAGTCGCCCTCACCGGTTCCGCCTTCGAGCACAAGATGCCGCTCGTGCAGACCATGATGCCGATGGGCTCGCCGGTGTACATGTCGCCCGAGCAGATCCGCGCTTCCAAAGACATCGACGCCCGCACCGACATCTGGTCGCTTGGCTGCGTTCTTTACGAGTTGCTCACGGGGACGGCCGCCTTCGACGCTCCGTCGCTCACGCAGCTCAGCGCCACCATTCTCGAACAGAGCGCGCCTCCGCTGCGGGCGCTTTGCCCGAACGCGCCGCTCGAGCTCGAGGCGATCGTTTTGCGTTGCCTCGAAAAAGAGGCGGCCCGCCGTTTCCACGACGTGGGTGAGCTCGCCATCGCGCTCTACCCGTTTGCGCCGCGCCGGGCCCGCATTTCGGCCGAACGCTGCTGCTACGTGCTCAAGAGCGCCGGTCTGTCGAACGCCGAGTTCGAGCTCCCCAGCGTGATGCCGCCTATGAACAGCGGCGCGGAAAGCGAGGCCAATATCCCGCTGCCTCCGTCGGTCATGCGTTCGAGCGCCACCGCGCCGAACATCCCCGTCATGACGCCGCAGCGACCGCAGCAGTCGGGCAGTTCGCGCTGGGCGTTCGTCGCCCTCGCCGCGGCGCTGGCAGCCGGAGCGTACGCATTCTGGATCCATCGCAGCGTCACCAATGTCGCAGCGCTCGAAGCAGCGCCCACCCCGGCGGCGGCCGCGGTTCTTCCCGCAACTGGCGCCGCAGCTGCCCCCGCGCCGTCGGCGCCCGGGGTAGCGCCGACCGCAGCCGAACAGCCGCTACCAACGGGAAACACGGCAACCGCTGCGCAAACGGCAAGCGCCGGCGGTCAAGGTAAGGGGGCGTCCACCGCGGCCAAGCGGGCTGCTCCGCCGCCGCGAGCGAAAGCGCCTGCGCCCACCGCGCCACGTCCGACACCGAGCGGACGCGACGAGCTCGACGTCGGATTTTGACCGTTCTGCCGGTGTAAACGCACCGACTACAGTGAACGCGCTCGACAAAATGCGAGCTCGCGCCTGCAGTTGTTGACGGCCCCGAACAAAGGCTCGACGATCGCGAAGTCGGGCCGCCCCCTGTCATGAAGAGCTTGCAGCGCCCCTCACTTCTCCTTTGTCGCGCCACGGCGCTCGCCTTCTCTGCCGCACTGTTCGTGGCGGGCGGGTGTTCCAAAGGCGGCCCGCGTCACGTCGAGACCGCGGGTGACGCGCTGGCGCCGGCCGCCCACGAGGGCACGCTGGCGTCCGACGGTGGCGCCGCGGCCGGGGTCAAGGGGCCGCCTGCGAACCTGAACATCTTGCTCATCACCGTCGACAGCTTGCGCGCGGACATGCCATGGGCGGGATACGACCGTCCCATCGCGCCGAATCTGACGGACTTCGAGAAACGCGCGGTGTCGTACTCGCGCGCCTACGCGCTGTCTTCTTACACATCGATGAGTCTAGGGGGACTGCTCGGCGGACGTTATCCCGGCGAGATGAAGCGCGACGGAAACTTCTTCGGTCGCTACCGCGACAACAAGATGTTCCCCGAGCGCCTGCAGGCGGCCGGGGTACGAACCCTCGCGGCCCACGCGCACCTCTACTTCCGCAAAGGCGCAGCCGGCTTCGATAAGGGCTTCGATGTCTACGAGATGGTGCCGGGGCTCAAGTGGAACGCCACCACCGACGAGAACATCACCGGGCCGGCGCACGAAAAAATCGCCGAACGCCTGCTCGGCGATCCCGCCAACACCTCCGGGCGTTTCTTTGCGTGGTTCCATTTTCTCGACCCGCACGACCAGTACATGCGGCATCCGGACATCAAGCCGCTCGGAAGAAAGGCGCGCGATCTCTATGACGGTGAAGTCACCTTCACCGATCGTTACATCGGCCAGTTGCTCGAGTTCGTCGCCAAGCAGCCATGGGGCGAGCACACCGCAGTCATTTTGAGCGCCGATCACGGCGAGGCTTTCGGCGAACACGGCTGTTTTCGCCACGCCTTCGAGTTGTGGCAGCCGCTCATCCGCGTGCCGCTCATGATCATGGTTCCCGGCGTGAGCGCCCGGCGCATCGATCTGAACCGCAGCGCCATCGATCTCGCGCCTACCATCCTCGAGCTCATGGGGCTCGCCCCCGAGGGGCTCGATGGCGTCAGCCTGGTGCCGGAGCTCTACCAAAAGCAGGAACCGGAGGCGCGCGACGTCATCGTCGATTTGCCGCGTACGAGCAACAGCGATCGCCGCCGCGCCATCATCCACGAACGCTACAAGGTCATCGCCTACGGCGACGATTCCTACTACCAAGTGTTCGACATCGAAGCGGACCCGGGCGAAACGAAATCACTCGAGAAGATCGATCGCCCGAAGTTTGACGAAATGGTCGCGCTCTACAAGCGGAAGAAAAAAGAGATCAAGGACATCGGCCCTTACGCATGTCGTACGTTGAAGGGGGCTCCTGTGGGTCGGGCCTACTGATTTCTTAGATCGCAGCTTTCGCCGGCACGTCGCACTCTGCGATGATGCAACAATCGAGGAGACCATTCATGCGTCACCGAAAAGTGTGTCGTGCAATTGGGCTCGCTCCGCTCTGTGCGGCGGCCGCCCTCGTGGGTACGTTCGGATGCGCGCGAGGGCCGGCGGTGTCGGCCGATGGTCTGGCGCTGCGGCGAGTGGTCATCTATCGAAACGGCGTTGCGTACTTCGAGCGCTCGGGCCACATCGAGGCCGACAAGGTCGAGTTCAAAGTCAAAAGAGAAGAAGTGGGCGATTTCTTGGCCACGCTCGCCGTCATCGAAAAGGGCGGCAGCTCCGTGCGGTCGGCGTCCTTCCCGATCAAAGTCGACGACGGCAAAGACAACGGGGACGGTGATGCCGATCCCCAGCCGCCGCCGCCGCGACCCCTCGCCGACGAGGCCATAGGCCCGCGTCGCGGTCCGCGTCCGCCAGCGCCGCCACCCAAGAAAAACGACAATCCCAATAAGCTCGAAACAGTGGTGCTCGAGCTCGACGGCAAAGCGCACGATCTCCAGGTCGGGTACGTCGCCGCAACGCCGGTGTGGCGCCCCTCCTACCGGCTCGTCATCGAAAAAGGCGGCGCCAATCTGCAAGCGTGGGGCATCGTCCAGAACCTGTCCGGTGAGGATTGGACTGGCGTCAAGCTCTCGCTCATTGCGGGCGCGCCTCTCGCGTTCGAGGCGACGCTCGGCACGCCCATCATTCCGCGGCGCCCGACGGTGACCGATATGGGCGAAGTCATTGCCAGCGTCCCTCGCAGCGAAACGAGTCTCAATCAAGAGCCGATGGCGCCTCCTTCGCCGCCTCCGCCGCCCCCGCTGGCCGAAGCAGCGACGGGACAGTCACTCGCGCAGCTCGAAGACGACGCCGAAGCCGAACCCGAGGAGGAGGATCGTCCGAGCAACGCGCCGAAGCCCAAATCGGACATGAAAAAGCGCGCCGGTGGCGGTGCAAGGCCCAGTACGCCCGCCAAAGCACCGAGCGCGACCCGTGCCGCCGCTCCGCGACCGATGATGGTAGAGGGCGGAGCGACTCCCCCCGGCGGCATCCACGCACCTCAGGGCCCGTCTGCGCCGCGCAACCTCTCCGCGCTTGCAGCGGTCGCCATCGAGGGGGGCTCCACGCGTTACGATATCCCCTTACCCATCACCGTGCCCGACAAGAGCGCCACCATGGTGATGCTCTTGTCCAAGTCGGTACCGGGCGAATCGATTTTCCTCTTTGCTCCCGACGGCGGCGTCGGCGACTCGCAAGCGCACCCATTTCGCGTAGCGCGCTTCACCAACAAGAGCGGGGGTCTGCTCGAGCGCGGCCCCATCGCCATCTTCGAAGCGGGCGCGTTTCTCGGGCAAGGTATGGTCGATCCCTTGCCCGAAGGTGCGACGACGACGGTGCCGTTCGCGCTGGAGCGCAGTCTCGCGGTAGAAACGCACCGCGACTACACCGAGGAAGGAGCGCGGCTCTCCAAGATCGAATCGGGCTCGATCTACGTCGAGCGCGACGCGGTGTCGCGCACGCGCTACCGCGTCAAAAACGGCGGCGAAAAAGGGGCAAAGCTTTTGGTCAAGCACCCCCGCAACGCGCAAGCGCGGCTCTTCAATCCCCCCAAGGGCACGGAAGACAACGTCGGAACCGGCAGCGCGCTGGTGCCGGTCGAGGCGGCTGCGCATGCGGTGAGCGATCTTACCGTTGACGAGCGTCAATCGTATGAGCGCTCGGTGGACTGGCTCTCGCCGCAGGCCGACGATGCGGTGCGCCTCTACCTCTCCGATCGCCGCGCCGAGCCGGCCGTGGTCAGCGCGTTGCGAGCGGCGTGGGACGTTCGTCTCTCGCTGACGCGCGCCCTCGAGGAACGCAGCAAGCTGACCACCGAACAGAACGAGCTGTCGCGCTCGACCGAGGAGACGCGCCGCAACCTGAAAGCACTCGAGAAAAACCGCACGGCGGCCGATTTGCGGGACAAGCTGACCGAGCGCCTGGCCAAGAATTCGCTCCGGCTCGATGAGATCACGAAGCGGCTCGTCGAGGTCGACATGCGCGTCGACGAGCAGCGGGTGCGCTTTTCGGACATGATTCGCTCCATCAAGCTGCTGGCGCCGCCCCAACCCACGTAGGCACTACCCCACTCACAGACGCTATGGGAACAACGCTGCAGCCGGCAGGGTCCCCCTCCGGCGGCTGCGCAACTTGGCGCCGTGTGCACCGACGCGACGCGCGGAGGGTACGGCGCGTGGTGCCTGGCGCCTTCGGACAGAGCTCCGCCGCCTGCGGGGGACCCTGCCGTCCTTCGCTATGTTCAATAGGAGCCGTTCACGTCGATTTCGCGGCCTGGGATCACGAGCGCTGCGGCAAGCCGGTCCCGACCCCGCAACAACTGCCCAACGTGCCCCGACGACGCTTGCGGCACAACCTATTCACCTCGACGCACCACGCAACCCACCCCCCACAGTCCAGCGGTGCGGCGCATAGCGGAGGGGCAGCAGGGTCCTCCGGAGGCGGCGGAGCCTTGTCCGAAGGCGCCAGGCACGGCGCGCTGTAGTCTCCGCGCATCACGCCGTTGCACACGGCGCCAAGTTGCGCAGCCGCCTCCGGGGGACCCTGCTGCCCCTCCGCGGTCCCGCCACGCCGCTTGACAAATCCGTCCCTCCTCATCATGACTCCGTGGGAGCCAACCATGCGCGACGACGTTCGAAAGAAGATCGAAGAAACCGTTTCCGGCAGCAAGGTCGTCCTCTTCATGAAGGGGACCAAAAACTTCCCGCAGTGCGGTTTTTCGGCGCGCGTCGTGGAGAGCTTGAAAAGGGTCGGTGAACCCTTCCTCGACGTCAACGTGCTCGCCGACGCCGAAGTCCGCGACGGGATCAAGGAGTTCTCCTCCTGGCCCACGATTCCTCAGCTCTACGTGAACGGCAAGTTCGTCGGTGGCTGCGACATCGTCACCGAGCTCGATCAAAACGGTGAGCTCGGGCCGCTGATCAAGACCTGAGCCCGTGCAGCGCGTACGGGTGGGGCACATCTGGATCGACGCGCTCACGTTCCAGCAAGCGGTCGATGCCGTCGATCGACTGGTGACGGCCGGACAAGGCGGCACCATTTTCACCCCGAACATCGACCACGTCGTTCAGGTCGAGCACAACCTCGTCTTTCGTGACGCTTACCAGAAGGTGAGCCTTTCCGTCGTCGACGGGCAGCTGCTGCTTTGGGCCTCGCACCTTCTCGGGACGCCGCTCCCGGAGAAGATATCGGGCTCTGATCTGATGCTGCCCCTTGCCCGGCGGGCCGCCGAGCGTCAGTGGCGTGTCTACCTTCTCGGCGGCGGCCCCGGAGTGGCGGATCTCGCCGCCCGGGAGTTAAAGAAGCAGTTCGATATTAACATCGTGGGCACCGACGCTCCGTTCGTGAGCGCTGCCGGTCATCCCGTCGATGGGCCGGCCGTGATCGACCGCATCGTCGAAGCGCGGCCGCATCTCCTTTTTGCGGCCTTCGGTGCTCCCAAGCAGGAGCTCTTTCTTCACCATGCTGCGCCTGCCATTCGCCCGACCGTGGGGATCGGGGTCGGCGCGGGCTTCGATTTCATCGCCGGCCGCGTCAAGCGCGCCCCGCGCTGGATCTCGCAAAGCGGCATGGAGTGGCTCTATCGCCTCGCACAAGAGCCGCGCAGGCTCGCGAGACGCTACCTCGTCGATGACCCCGCGTTCCTGGCCGTCCTCGGCCGCACCTCGCGCGAACCGAAGAGCGCGCGTGTACAAGTGCGGTAAACGCGTCGACTGCCAAAGAGCTGGGTCATTCGGCCCGAGGACTTTCGTTCATCGCGCGGTCACGATGAGGAGCAATGCCGCTCGGAGGCAGGAGGCTCCGCACCGATGACCAAGCAAGAGAATCGTTGGGATCCGCGCACCGCAGCGCGTACTGGGATCGCCGGGCTGGACAGCATTTTGAAGGGCGGATTTCCTCGCGAGGAAATTCATCTGGTCGAAGGAAGCGCCGGAACGGGCAAGACCACGCTGGGTCTGCAGTATCTACTCGCCGGAGGGCAGGACAAGGAGACGGGGCTCTATGTGACCATGTCGCAGAGCGCAAAAACACTGGAAATGATTGTCCGTTCTCACGGCTGGTCGTTCGAGCAACTGCGCGTTCACGAGCTCTCTCCGGGCGGGCTGATGCAGCGAATTGCCGCGCGGCAGACCGTTTTGAACACATCGGACGTCGAGCTCGACGAGCTGACGCGCGGGCTCTGCGAAATTGTCGAACAAGTCGATCCGCAACGTCTGGTCTTCGACTCTACGAATGTGATCGGCCTTCTCGCTGGCAGCGCAGCGAGGTACCGGCACGAGATGATGGCGTTGCGCGATTTTCTGACGTCCCGCCGGTGCACCACGCTCTTTCTCGGCGATTCGGACGAGGAGACGGGCGCCGATGCGGCCTCCAACGCGCCTTTTCAGCATCTTGCGTCGAGCGTGATTCGACTGGAGCAGGTTGCCCCGCCTTATGGCGCCATTCAGCGGCGACTCAGGGTCGTCAAAATGCGCGGTGTCGACTTCAAGAGCGGTCTTCACGACTTTCGCATTCGCCACGGCGGGCTCGAGGTGTACCCGCGACTCGGCCCGCCGCCTGCCGAAGAGTATTCAGATTTTCGCGTGATTCCGAGCGGAATTGCAACGCTCGATGCGCTGCTAGGCGGAGGTTTGGAGTACGGCACGACCTGTTTGATCTTGGGACCACCAGGCGCCGGAAAAAGCTCGCTGGCCGCGCTTCATACGCGTGCGGCTTTCTCACGTGACACATCGTCGGCCATCTTTCTCTTCGACGAGCGCCCTGAGACGTTCAAAGCGCGGGCGAAGGGTTTGAAGGTCGATTTGACGGCCGCGATTGAGCGCGGGAAAGTCCGAATTGACGCGATTGACCCAGCCGACCTCACTCCTGGCGAATTCTCACAGCGGGTGTGCCGATCCGTGCTCGACGATAAAGTCAAACTCGTGGTGATCGACAGCCTGACCGGCTACCTCTCGGCCATGCGCGACAAGACGCTGCTCTTGCCGCAGCTTCATGAGCTCATCACGTTTCTCAGCCGAAACGGCGTGTTGACACTCTTGCTCGTCGCTCAGCCTGGCTTCATGAGCCTGGGATCAGGCGTGTCGGTGGACGTGAGCTATCTCTCGGATACAATCATCGTTCTTCGCCATTTCGAGGCAGATGGCCAAATTCGCCGATGTCTCTCGGCCGTCAAAAAGCGTCAAGGAGAGCACCAAACGACGATCCGCGAGCTGACTCTGAACTCGAACGGCATCTCCGTAGGTGAAGAGCCCCTCCTCACGCCCGGTAGCCTCGTTATCAATGCGCACGGCGGGCCGGCGGAGCAAGTCGATTGATGTCGCACCGCGCCGAACCTCGTGTCGACGAGCGGGTGCTCTTGCGGGCACCTTTGGGGCGCGACGGTCAGGTCTTGTCGCAGATTCTCATTGCTGCGGGATTCTCTCCGGTCATCTGTGCCGATGCGGATGAGCTCGCGTCCAAATTGCAAGAGGGCGCCGGCGCGGTGATCATCACCGGCGAGGCACTCGGCCCGATGATGACAGCCCGGCTCGTGGAAATTCTGAAGGCGCAACCAGCCTGGTCCGACCTGCCGGTCCTGCTCTTGGGCGGGGGAGAAGGGCTCGAGACGCGCATCAAAGCCGCGATTCAGGAGCTTCGATCCGCGGGAAATCTGGTGCTTCTCGAACGCCCCGTCAGAAAACTGAACCTCGTGACCGCGCTCGAAGCCGCCATTCATGCGCGTCGTAGGCAATACGAAGCTTGGGATCTGATTCGCGCCGAACATGCCGCGCGACAGCAAGCGGAAGAGAGCTCCCGTATCAAGGACGAGTTTCTCGCCACCGTTTCCCATGAGCTGCGCACGCCCATGAATGCCATCTTGATCTGGGCGAACCTTCTCACCGAACGAGGTGGCGATCCGGCTCTCATCGAACAGGGGCTCTCCGCGATAGCGCGGAGCGCAGCGGCGCAGGCGAAGCTCATCGAAGACCTGCTCGATGTCTCGCGCGCGATTTCGGGCAAGCTGCAGATCGATGTCCGCGAAATCAACATCGAAAATGTCGTTCGCGCCGCCGTCGACGTGATTCGGCCAGCGGCGAAGGCCAAAGGCATCGCGCTCGATACGGCGTGTCCATACGGCATCATCGCGCGAGCCGACCCCGATCGGTTGCAGCAGGTGCTGTGGAATCTGCTCAGCAACGCGGTGAAGTTTACGGCGCCGGGGGGCAGCGTTGCCATGAAGGTCCTGCGCGATAGAAGGTTCCTCCGTATCGAAGTCTCTGATACCGGGCGGGGGATCGACAGCGCGTTCTTGCCGCACGTATTCGAGCGTTTTCGCCAAGCGGAGTCCGGAGCCAAACGAATGCAAGCTGGACTTGGACTCGGCTTGGCCATCAGTCGCCAGATCGTGGAGCTGCACGGCGGTGTCATCGAGGTCGACAGCCCGGGGGAGGGGCATGGGGCCACCTTTACGGTGGAGCTGCCGCTACCCGACGAGGCGGGGATGAGCGCCGCCGGGACGCCCAGCTCGGCGGGCAAAGGCGCCGGCGTGACGAACCGAACACTCGAAGGAGTGTCCGCGCTGCTCATCGAAGATGATGCCAACACTCGCGAAGCGATGACGTTGGTGCTCGAGTGTCACGGCGCTCGCGTGCGGTCGGTCGATTCAGGACCGGCCGCAATCGACGCGCTTTCGGGCACCGAGGCAAGCGATGGGCCCAGCATCGTCCTCAGTGATCTCGGCCTGCCGGCCATGGACGGTTGCGAGCTTCTTGGGCGGATCCAATCGCTTTACGAGGCGCGGGGCATGCCGATGCCGCCCGCAGCTGCTGTTACCGCGTATGTCAGCTCGGCCGAGCGCGCGCGTGCTCTGGCCGCCGGATTTTCATTGTATGTCGCCAAACCCGTGGCGCCGGGACGACTCGTCGCCGTCGCGGAGAACCTCGTCGCTCTCGCCCGCGGAGCCCACCATGCGCGATAGCGACCCGCGCAAAGCCCTGCGCGTCACGCAACCCGTAGCGGCGGACAGTCTCGTCGTGATTGCAGCGTCCGCGGGCGGGCTCCCCGCCATCCGGGAGGTGCTCGCGTCGTTACCTGCCGATTTCGGGGGAGCCGTGGCCATCGTTCAGCATCGGGGTGACCACTATCCCGATCTCTTGCCGGAGCTGCTGGCGCGGAGCACCGCCCTGTCGGTGCGGCAGGCGGCGCCCGGCGACGTCATCCTACCGGGACACGTTTATGTTTGCCCGCCGGGAATGCACATGACCGCCCGCCCGTGCATTCAATTGATAGAGGGCCCGCATCGCAAATTCGTGCGCCCATCCGCCGATCTGATGTTCGAATCGGCGGCGCGTACCTACGGTGATCGCGCGATCGGCGTCGTACTGTCGGGCTCGGGTAACGACGGGGCCGTTGGTTCGCGAGCGATCCTCGATGCCGGCGGGCGTGTCATCGCGCAGGACCCAGCCTCGTGCGAATTCGAGGGCATGCCGACCGCGGCGCTGGCATTCGGATCGGATTGCGTGCCGGTCGATAGGATCGGAGCAGCGCTGACCCAGCTGCTCGGCGAAGCTCAAATGGCGCTGCGCGGAGCCGGGCAATCGCCGGTCAGCTCGGAAACATCGGCACGCGCCACGACGGTTCTCCTCGCCGACGACCATCGAATCGTGCTGGACGGCCTCATTGCGCTGCTGCGCGTCGAACCGGATCTCGAAGTGATTGCTCACGCCGAGAGTGGACGTGTGGCCGTGCAGCTGGCGCAGCAGCTCGCACCTGACGTCGTGGTGATGGATATTTCGATGCCCGACATGGATGGCATCGAGGCCACGCAAAGGATCAAGACCAACAATCCGCGCACGAACATCGTCGCATTGTCGGCGCGAGTAGACGATGAATCCGCGCTGCAAATCATCGAGGCCGGCGCAACGGGCTATGTCGGAAAAGAGAGTGCCTTCCGTGAGCTCGCGACGGCGATTCGCACCGTACTCGCGCGCCGCCCGTATTGGAGCCCGCCCGTTGCCGCCGCCATCGATCGGCATCGGGGACAGCAAGCTCGCTTCCAAGCCGCTCGGCTTCTCACGGTCAGTGAGCGCGACATTGTTCAGCTGGCTGCCGAGGGACAATCTGCCGAACAGATTGCGTCGTCGCTCGGGTTTACGACGTCATTCGTCGAGGCGCGGCTCGCAAGAACGATGCAGCGCCTCGGACTTTCCAACCTCGCAGACCTTGTCCGCTACGCGATTCGCGAAGGTCTCCGCTCGCTCGAGCACTGAAACCAGGTTGCTCGACGCTTAGCTCGCGCCCTTACCCGTAAGAACGACGGGGACCGTCTTCAAAATCAGGTTGAAGTCGCGGCCGAGGCTCCAGTGGTCGATGTACTGCATGTCGAGGTACATCCACTCCTGAAACCCAACGCTGTTGCGGCCCGACGGGCTGACCTGCCACAGGCAGGTGAGACCAGGACGAACCGAGAGGCGGCGGCGCTGCCACGGCTCGTACTGTGCGACCTCGCTCGGAATCGGCGGTCGCGGCCCGACGACGCTCATCTCGCCGCGCAGCACGTTGATGAGTTGGGGGAGCTCGTCGATGCTGAACTTGCGGATGAAACGGCCGAAGGGCGTGATGCGCGGGTCCCGCTGGATCTTGAACACGGGGCCGCTTTGCTCGTTTTGCGTCATGAGCTTGAGCTTCAACTCTTCGGCGTTGACGACCATCGAGCGAAACTTGAGCATCGAGAACGTGCGTCCGTGCATCCCCACGCGCTGCTGCTTGAAGAAGATGGGGCCGCGCGAAGTCACTTTGACGAGAACCGCCGCCACCAGCAGGATCGGCGAGAGAAGCCAGAGAGCGAATGCCGACGAGGCGATGTCGAAAAGCCGCTTGCATACCATCTGAAACGGCTTGTGCTCCACGTTGAGGAAGTGCATGTACCCGTCGCGGAACCCGCTGCCGTTGACCGGCCGCGCGCGGCTGAGACGAAAGCCGTACGCCGGAAGCGCGAAGGGAACACCGAATCGTTCGCAGGTGCGAATAGCGGCCTGCATCGCCTCGCCGTTTCGGGCAGGGTTCCCAGCGATGTACACTTCCGCGATCGCTTGCTGCTTCAAGGTGTTCTCGAGCTCGTCCCAACGTCCGAGGACGGGGGCCGGAAGGCGGCGCTGTTTCGCGTCGTCTTTCCAGCTGAGGTACGCGAACACATGGCGGCGCTTGTTCGTGTCGCGCAGATCTTCGCCGGTGACCCGGCCGAGCGGCCCGGTGCCGACGATGAGGACGTGTTCCGGTGGCGAATGGCGCCACGCACGAAACGCGACCACCGTGGCCCGCACGAACCAGAGGGTTGGCCACGTGATCAGCAAGAACATTCCCACGCCGGAGTGCTCGTGCCCCGCGACTTGGTGCGTCAACTTGAGGGCGACCGCGACGCTGACGACGAGCACCAGCGTGACGGCGAGCTCGCCAAAAAGACCTTCCGAAAGCGCGTCGTAGTGCCGGAGGGCGCGGGCGCCCAGCATCCAGACGCCGAGCGCGATGCAGACGACGAGCGGAATCTGATCCCACCCGGTGCGATAGACGGTGGAGACGGCGGAAGCGGCAATGACGAGCACGCAATCGAGCGCGAGATTGAGCTTGGAGGTTACGCCGGGGGCTAGCTTGCTGATTCCCTGCAGCACTTCGCGGCTGGCCGTGATGGCAGCTTCGCTACGGCTGGCAGGGGAAGAATCGCCACGGCTCGATGCCGGGCCCGCCTCGATCGAGATCGACGAAGCCGATGTGGGCATTTCTCGCACGGAGGAGGGCGCCGCGTCACGGTCGGACCCCGGGACTTCACGCACCGGCGAAACCGGGGTAGTGGCATCGACCAGAGAAACCGGAGCGGTTTGGATCGCGAGTGCACCAGTAGAACGGGGCGCGACATCACGGCTCGAGCTGCGGCTAGACGGGGGAGTGGGCTCGCACGGTGAATTGGCGGTCATAGGCTCTCGAATCGGTAATGCGGTTCGCTGTTGTGAAGACGTTGGCGGTTGCTGCGAGGAGTGAAGGAGCGTCTAACGTTAGAAAGATTGATGAAACCGGAAAGGTTGAAAGCAAAGAACGGGCCCCTCACCCGCGCCGATACGAGCCGCGGGCGTTACCTGGGGCCACTTCATCGCTGACGGTTGACGGAATGCATTGGGCACCAGGTTCTGCCTAACGAAGGACGGAGTGAATGCTCGACGCTCGATGAACCGATGCGATCGGCGGTGCGTTGCCCGCGTCCCAAAAGAAACGGCGCGGTCTCCAGCCAGATACGATCTGTGGAAGAGCCGCGTCCGAAGACGTCGCTCGTCCGATGCTGGTAGACCGTTGCCGCGCTGCCGAGGAATGCCTTGACTCGTTCATCGACACCGCTGCTGGGTCGCATGCGAGCTGACCCCAGGCGATCCACACACCATAGCGAACCTACATTGGCGTCCGCAACGAATTTCGACCGAGACGCTTTGTCTTTCGCGGTCCGCCAGGGGAAGAACATTCGATACTTCTCGTAGGTTAGCGTTCGGCCGCTCTTCAATGCTGTAATTACGGGTGGTTGGCCCGCACAGGCTGCTTCGGAGACCCTCGCGTCAGCCCGCCACTCTACTACGGCTGCTCGATAGAATTGAGTAATACTTCACAATTCTCGTGTGACGGTCAGAGCAAAAACTTGGCCGACCGCTGCAGGTAGGATCTGCGCACCTCGGTGCAGCGCTGATGCGCCCGGCCAGCGACTTCAGTTCGCCGGCCTTCTGCTCCGGCGGCGCGTGCTGTCGAGTAGGATGGGCGAACTTTCATGTCGAACTCGCTCCGCCCCTTGATCCTGCTGTCCAACGATGATGGTTATCGAGCGCGCGGACTTCGCACACTCGCCGCAGTGCTCGGAGAATTCGGCGACGTCGTGGTCTGCGCGCCTGAATCCGAGCAGAGCACGACGAGCCATTCGCTCTCGCTCACCCGCCCGCTACGGCTTCGGCAAGTAGAAAAAGCAGTCTTCGCCGTCGACGGAACGCCGGCCGATTGCGTTTACGTCGCGCTCAATGGCGGGACGCGCGTTCTACCGCGAATGCCTGACGCCGTCGTGTCGGGGTTGAACCATGGTCTGAATCTCGCGACCGACGTGTTCTATTCGGGCACGGTGGCGGCGGCGCGCGAGGGCGCGCTGCGCGGTATTCCGGCCATGGCCACGTCGGCCGACATGCGCGCCAACATGGAGCGCGCCGCCGCGATTTGCGCGAAGCTCGTGCGAGCGCTCATCGAGCTTGCGCCTGTCTCGCCGCCAGCGCGCGAAGCGCAAGCGAGTTCCGGCGTCGATCCTTCTGCGGGCGCGCGCGTCGGTTCCCCGACGGGTGGCCCCTTTCGTCGCAAGCTGCCAGCGCCGCTCATCAACGTGAACGTCCCTCCGGGCGAGGAGTGGTCCGTCGCGGCGACGCGCCTTGGACTGCGGCTCTACGAAGATTTGGTCGAGTTCCGTGTCGATCCGCGCGGGCGCGAGTATCTATGGATCGGTGGGGGCGGCGTACGTCACGGAGAGCTCTCGGGCTCGGACACCGAGGCTTACGATCGCGGCATGGTCAGCATCACCGCGCTTCAGCTCGACTTGACCGCGGCAGAGGGTGCAGTCCTGACGGAGCGTATGGTACAAGCGCTGCCGCGCTAGTTGCCATCCGTGCGGTGCCGGCGCGGCGCGAGAGATCCAGGCCGAGTAGTGGTACAGGGGATCACCATGGCAAAAGCAAAGGGTTCAGCCAAGTCGGGAAGAAAGCGCGCGCCGGCTCGAACTGCGCCTACACCGCGAGGTGTTTCGGCGCGGCCATTGGCCGCTCCGCTCCGGGTGGTCGTGCCGGCGACGAGCGTGGACACGCTGGCCTATGTGCGTGCGCTCATCCGCAACGTCCCCGATTTTCCCAAGCCGGGGGTGCTGTTCAAGGACATCACGCCGCTTTTGGCAGATCCCAAGGGCTTTCACATCGTCATCGACTCGCTCGCGGAGCGGTTCATCGGCGAGCACATCGATGCCATCGTTGGCATCGAATCGCGCGGGTTCATCTTTGGCAGCGCGCTCGCGGCGCGCCTCAACGCGAGCTTCGTTCCGGTGCGCAAGACAGGCAAGCTGCCGGCGGCGGTCGACCGCGTCTCCTACGACCTCGAGTACGGCACCGCCGAGCTCGAAATGCATCGCCACAGCATTCACGAGGGCGCCAAGGTGCTCGTGGTCGACGACTTGCTCGCCACGGGTGGTACCTCTTCGGCGACTGCGCAGCTGGTGCGGCGACAGGGGGGATACGTTGCTTCCTTTGCGTTCGTGCTCGAGCTCGACTTCCTTGCTGGGCGCGAGCGCCTCATGCCCGTCCCCGTCGTTTCGCTCCTGCATTACGCGCTCGGCGAGTAACGCACTACGCGGACTGCGGGCGCTGGTTCGCGCGCCTTTCGTCTCAAACGATGCCGGCGGGAAACGGTAAGACGCGTGCGATCTCGTGCTCTCCGAGGCAGAGGGCGATGATGCGGTCGATGCCGAGAGCGTTTCCCGCACTGGGGGGCATGCCCTCCGCCAGCGCGGCGAGAAACCGCTGATCGATGGGGTAGACCGCTTTGCCGGCCGCGGCGCGGGCGCGTTGATCGCGCAGCAACCTTTGCCGCTGCTCTTCTGCATCGGTGAGCTCGCCGAATCCATTGCAGAGCTCGAGACCGCCCAAGTAAAGCTCGAAACGCTCGCAAACGCGGGGGTCGCTCGGCTTGGCGCGGGCCAGCGAAGCGTGCTCGATGGGGTAGTCGACGAGGAACACGGGTGTCGTTGCGGCACCGAGCGCCGGTTCCACCCGCTCCACCAGAAGGCGGAAGAAGGTGTCGGTGTCCTCGCGCGCGAGCCGGAACACTTCCGTCTCTTCGACGTCGGCATAGCGAGCGAAGGCTTCGGCGACGCTCAGGCGGGGAAACGGCGGCGTTACGGTGATGTCCCCGCGCGGGCCGGGGAGTCTACCGTCGCTGCCGAACGCAAGTACGAGCTCGGTCACGAGCTCTTCGGTGTCGCGCATGACGTGCTCGACGCCCGCGAACGCGCGGTACCATTCCAGCATGGTGAACTCGGGGTTGTGGTGCACGCCCGTTTCCCCCTGTCGAAAGACGTGGACAATCTGGAATTGGCGCGGCACCCCCCCCGTGAGCAGCCGTTTCATTTGGTACTCGGGCGACGTGATCAAGTAGCCGCCCGTGGCCTCGACGGCATCGAGGTGCAGATCGAGCCCCGGCGATGGGACGAGTAACGGCGTGTCGACTTCCAGAAACGCGCGCGCCTCGAAAAACGAGCGCACGATCGCGATCGCGCGTGCGCGATCGCGCAAGGTCCGTCCGACCCTCCCTTCGATGAAACGTTCGACCTCCCCGACGGGCGGGGGTGAGTCGAGGTGCGGCGTTGTGAACGCGTCAACGGGGGGGGCCGGCTTCACCGCGGGCGTGTGACGCTCGAGGACGCGGACAAGGACGAGTCCCTTATCCGAATCGTGCACTTCGAGGACGACCAGATCGCCCGCCGTGACGGCGGCTTCTCCCGCCACGGACGCCGCGGTAAAGGCGTCGGCGAGCGTGAGCGTGCCGCCGCCCGTGGCCATCACGCGCCCAGCAAGCGCGAAGGTTTCTTTCGACGGCGAGCGGATGTCGCTGGGAAAGAGCGGGAGATCGGGCGGGTAGAGGGGGTGCTTTTCGCGTGCGGACACGGGGGGGACCGGTAGACTTGGTTTCGTAGGATGGCTTACCCCGAGGGCGACGGCGAGAGAAGTCGAGCGCGCGCGGGGTGGGCCAAAGCGCTGACGTGGTGGCTCGCCCTGGTGAGCATGGGTCTCGCGATCTACGTCGCGATGAAGCACTTCTCACCTGGTGCGGTAGCGGGTCCCGTCGTGCGACCGACGGCAACGATCCTGATGGCGGTGAAGGATCTGGCCCGCCTCGAGACGAACGAGCTTCACCTGGAGAAGGTGATCGATCTCACCGACAAGCAGAGCCGCTTCTTCGGACTTATCGACACCGCCGACGCCATTCTTCTCATCGCGGCCGGGGACGTCACCGTGGGCATCGATCTCACCAAACTACAGTCGAGCGACGTGGAGGTCGATCGTGCGACGGGAACGGCGCGGCTCACCCTGCCGCCGCCGGAGATCCTGTCGGTCCGGCTCGACGAGCAGCACACCTACGTTTACCGGCGCACGGTCGGGCTGCTCGCCGAGCGCAACGATCAGCTCGAATCGAAAGCTCGCCAAGAGGCGCTTCGCGCGATTGAGGAAGCCGCGCGTCACACGGACGTCATGGAGAAAGCGCGACGACAGGCGGAGCGGCAGCTGCAGCAACTATTCGAGAAGTTCGGCGTGAGCCGAACCACCATCGGCTGGCGCCCCGCTTGACCAAACGTCGTTGACGAAGCGAAACCAGATCAGCGGATCGATGGCGGGGTCGCCCATCTTGGTGCGGTAGAGCGGGGGATCGCGGCGGAAGCGCGCGGTGAGATCGTCGGCGAGCGCTTCGGCTTCTTCGAGGTAGCGCGCGCGTTCGCGATCGAGATCGACATCGGGTAAGGCCCAGCTCTGCGGCGCGCCTTTGAAGCGTTCTGCAGCCTGGCACAGCGCTTCAGCGGTAAGCTCGATGGGCTCGGCGTCGCGCATGGGTCGCTCGGTGTGCTGCCACAATCCTTCGCGCCAACACAAACGGTAGAGCGGCAGGAAAAGATCCCCTCGCTCGGCGACGAACTCGATGGCGCGCACGACGAATTCGATCTCCGCGTCACTGCCGTAATAGGGAAGCGAGACGCGTACCCATCCCGGTTTGATGCCCACCACGCCGCGCGCGATCTGGGCACGATAGCTGGAGCTTTTGTCGAGATCGATACCGAGCAGGCGGTGCCCGTAAGGCCCTGCACAGGAGCACCCGGCGCGGTTCTGGATGCCGAAGAGGTGGTCGAGCAGGGTCGAGACGAAGTCGTGATGGAGCCCCTTCACATTGAAGGAAAGAATGGCCAGGCGCGGTTGGTCGACTGGCCCGTACACGTCGATGCGCGGGTGCCGCGTCAGACGGGTGAGCGCGCGACGCGAGAGCGCAATCTCGTGCTCGAGGATGGCGGCCGGGCCGACCATCTCCTTCAAGAGGAACGCCACGCCCGCCCGAAGATCGCCGATGATCGAGGGTGTCCCCCCTTCCTCGCGGTCGTCGAGTCGTTTGACGTAGTCGATTTGATCGGGATGGCTGCCGGAGACGTAGTCGACCGTTCCGCCACCGGGCCGCTCGGGCCGGGTGCTGCGGAACAGATCGCGATGGGCGATCAAGAGCCCCGACGCGTTGGGACCGCCCATGAATTTATGCGGAGAGATGACGAGCGCGTCGATCCGTTGATCAGGGTCTTGGGGGTGCATGTCGATGGGCACGTAGGGGCCCGATGCCGCATAATCGAAGACGGCGAGCGCGCCGCCGCGGTGCAGTGTCGTCGCGACGCGCTGAACGTCGGTGAGAAGGCCGGTGACGTTGGACGCCGCGGAAAAAGCGCCGATTTTGAGGGGCCGGTCTCGAAACGCGTGCAGCTTCGTTTGCAAGTCCGCCAGCGAGACGCAGCCACGCTCGTCCAACGCGATCTCGACGATGGTGGCGATGGAACAGGTCCAGGGGAGCTGATTGGAATGGTGTTCGTAAGGTCCGACGAACACCACGGGGCGCTTTGCCTCGGGAATATGCGAAGAAAGATGGTGCTCTCGTTCGAGCGGCTCGGGGATCGTGATTCCGAGCAGGCCGACCAGCTTGTTGACGGCAGCGGTCGCACCGGAGCCAACGAAAAGGACGACGTCAT
>DATHEQ010000408.1:0-11240 GCA_035318505.1 Polyangiaceae bacterium
TGGGCCAAGCCAGCCGGATAAGCTCACGCAGCGGCTTTTGTTGCCAGGGGAGATTCATGGTGGGACCCGAGGAAGAAGAAGAGGCTTGAGAAACGGACGTCAAAAAAGGGCGACACGGTCCGAAGCAAAAAAAAACCGCGGCGTTCCTTGCGGAGGCCGCGGCGCGTCGTTTTTTGGGAGGCTCAGTGGTTTGACGTCAGCTGATCTCCTCGGAACGCGCCGTGGCGGCGAACCCAGCGATGACCGCGCTGCGCGCGATCGCGATGAGCCCGAAGGCCGGAAGGTGGACGGATGGTTTCATGAGTGCACGGGAGCCAGAATAGCTAGCACGCCATCCGATGTTCGCAAGGGCGCTTCCGCATCTCGTAGGGGCCGAATCGCTCACGAACGTTGCAGAATCGTCACCCTGCTGGCTCGGCCGTGCCACGTGCGTTCCGCAGACTCGGCATCATGCGGCTCGGCGTTTTAGACCTGGGTTCCAACACTTTTCACCTCTTGTTGGCGGCGGTAGAGCCGAGCGGAAGCATCGCCAAGCTCGGGAGCGTCAAACGCACGCTCAAGCTCGGCGCCGAAATTCCGCTGGGAGGCACGATCGGCCCGTCACAGTGGCAACGGGCAATGAGCGCCATCGAAGACATCCTGGCGCACAGTAGGTCGTTCGAGTGCCGGACCCTCGCCGTCGCGACTTCCGTTTTTCGGGAGGCAGTCAATGGCCGCGCCTTCGTCGATGCCGTTTGCGCGCGCTTCGGCGTGCCGGTCGATCTTCTGACGGGCAGCGAAGAGGCGCGCCTTTCCTACTTGGGGGCCGTCAGCGATCTGCCGTCTTCGCAGGCGCCGGTCGCGGTCATCGATGTCGGCGGCGGGTCGATCCAACTCACGGTGGGCGAAGGGGACCGCTGCCTCCTGGCGACGAGCCTTCCCTTTGGCGTCCTTCGCTTGCGCGAGCAAGCCGCATTGATCACGCGCGACCCGCACGCGGCGGCGCGCGAAATGGCGGCCATCCTCCGAGAGCAGGCGCGCGCGGCGACAGAGGCCGTTGCTGCGCTCCGGCCAGCAACGGTCATGTTGGCTTCGGGGACGGCGCGCGCCATCGCTTCGCTCGCATTGCTCGACCGCTACGAGCCGCACCCGCCGACGCGCGCGGCGGAGACGCCGCAAAGCCCCCCCATGGCAACACACGTCAGCCGCACCGGGTTGAAAGGCCTCGGAACGGCGCTTCTCGGGATCGATGCCGGCGCGTTGAGCAGTCTCGGGGTTCCCGCCGACCGGCATGCGACGGTGGGCCCCGGCGCTGTCGTGCTCGAGACGTTGATGGACTTGCTTCGCATCGAGAAGGCGACCATCGCGCGACGCGCATTGCGCGAAGGGGTGATCGTGCGCGCGCTGCACGCCGCGCGCGGACCGCGCGCGGTGCCTGCTGCCGAGACCGCGTCGCTGCACTAACGCGCCGACAGCAGAGCGCGCGATCGATGCGCGCGGTTAGGCCGTCGCCGAGAGCTGCCGCAACACGAACTGCAGGATGCCGCCATGCTGGTAGTAGAGGACCTCTTGCGGCGTATCGATGCGCACCCGCGCGCGGATCTCGCGCACGGGCCCGCTGCTCGGCGTCACGCGCACAGTGACGTCGCGCCCGCCGGCGAAGTTGGTGGTGAGCATCGCCGGTAGGCCGACGATGTCGTACGTCTCTTCGCCCGACAGACCGAGCGATTCGGCGTTCTTACCGGCTTCGAATTCGAGGGGGAGAACGCCCATGCCGACCAGGTTGGAGCGGTGAATGCGTTCGTAGCTTTCGGCAATGACCGCGCGCACGCCGAGGAGCAGCGTGCCCTTGGCCGCCCAATCGCGCGATGACCCCGACCCGTATTCCTTGCCCGCCAAGATGACGAGCGGCACTTTGTCGGCCAGGTATTTCTCCGAAGCTTCGAAGATCGTCATCGGCGTGCCATCGGGCAGGTGCCGCGTGACGCCGCCCTCGGTTCCCGGCGCGAGGCGATTGCGGAGCCGCACGTTGGCAAACGTGCCGCGCACCATGACTTCGTGGTTGCCGCGTCGTGACCCGTAGGAGTTGAAGTCCTTCCAATCTACGCCGTTGGCGATGAGGTACTTGCCGGCGGGGCTGTCCTTCTTGATGGAACCTGCCGGAGAGATGTGATCGGTCGTGACGCTGTCGCCGAGCACGGCGAGCACGCGCGCGCCCGCGATGTCTTTGACGGGCAGCGGCACCTTCGGCATGTCGACGAAGTACGGCGGATGCTTCACGTAGGTGGATCGCGCGTCCCAGGCGAACGTTTCGCCGGTGGGCACGTCGAGCGATTTCCACTGCTCGTTGCCTTCGAAGACATGGGCATATACTTTGGAGAACATCGGCGCCTCGACGGCGCGCGCCATCGTCTCGGCGACCTCACGCGACGTGGGCCACACATCCTTGAGGAAGACCGGCTTGCCGTCGCTGCCGGTCCCGAGGGGATCGACGTGGAGATCGATGTCGATTCGTCCCGCGATGGCGTAGGCCACCACGAGCGGCGGCGACATCAAGTAGTTGGCGCGGACCTCGGGGTTGATGCGCCCCTCGAAGTTGCGATTGCCGGAAAGAACCGACGCGACGACCAGCTTGTTGTCCTCGATCGCCTTGGAAATTTCGACCGGGAGCGGCCCCGAGTTGCCGATGCACGTCGTGCAGCCGTAACCGACGGTGTGGAATTTCAGCTTGTCGAGGTACGTGTTGAGGCCGGATTTTTCGTAATACTCGGTCACGACCTGGGAGCCGGGAGCGAGGGACGTCTTCACCCATGGCTTCACGGTGAGCCCGCGCTCCACCGCCTTTTTCGCCAGAAGCCCGGCCGCGATCATGACCGACGGGTTCGAGGTGTTGGTGCAGCTGGTGATGGCCGCGATCACCACCGCGCCATGCGACAGGTTGCCGCTCGCCGATTTGCTCAAATCTGTGGCGGCGCCGGGCGGAAGGAGCGACGGCAGCGCCTTGATGAAGGAGCGACCCGCATCCGAAAGGCGCACCCGATCTTGGGGGCGCTTGGGGCCGGCAACGCTCGGTTCGACGGTGGAAAGATCGAGCTCGAGCGTGTCGGAATACGTCGCTTCCGGCGTGGACTCGTTGTGAAAAATCCCTTGCTCGCGGCAATACGCCTCGACGAGCGCGATCTGATCGGCGGGCCGACCCGTCAGACGCAGGTATTTGATGGTTTCGGCGTCCACCGGGAAAATGCCGCAGGTAGCGCCGTACTCGGGCGCCATGTTGGCGATGGTGGCGCGATCGGCGACGGGCAGCCCCTTGAGCCCCGGGCCGTAGAACTCCACGAATTTGCCGACCACGCCGCGTTTTCGCAGCATCTCGGTGACCATGAGCACGAAGTCGGTCGCCGTGGCGCCTTCGGGAAGCACGCCGCGCAATTTGAAACCCACGACGTGCGGGATCAGCATCGACACCGGTTGTCCCAGCATCGCCGCTTCGGCCTCGATGCCGCCCACGCCCCATCCGAGGACGCCGAGACCGTTCACCATCGTGGTGTGCGAATCGGTGCCGACCAGCGTATCGAGATAGGCGAGCGGTAGCGTCGAGCCTGCGCCCGGCGCGGAAAAGACGACGCGCGCCAGGTACTCGAGATTCACCTGGTGCACGATGCCGGTATCCGGAGGAACGACTTTGAAATTCGAGAAGGCGGATTGCCCCCAGCGGAGAAATGCGTAGCGCTCGCGGTTGCGGCGGAACTCGAGGTCGGCGTTCTTGTGCAGCGCATCGGGCGAGCCGAATTCGTCGACCTGGACCGAGTGGTCGATGACGAGCTCAGCGGGCTGCAGCGGGTTGATCTTCGAAGGTTTGTCGGCGAGCTTCACCATGGCATCGCGCATGGCAGCGAGATCGACCACCGCGGGAACTCCGGTGAAGTCCTGAAGGAGCACGCGGCTCGGGGTGAAGGCGATCTCGCGCGAGGGTTCGGCCTTGGGGTCCCATGCCGCGAGCGCGCGAATGTCGTCCGCGCGAACCACCTTGCCGTCCTCGGTGCGGAGCAGGTTCTCGAGCAAGATTTTCAGCGAAAAAGGAAGATGGGTGGTGCGGATCCCCGCCTTGTCCAAGGCACCGAGCCGAAAAAAGTCGTAGCTCTTGCTGCCCACGTGGAGGGTGTCGCGACTTCCGAAGCTGTTCGTCATGGGCAGGGAAGATAGTCCAGCCATCCAGGTACAACAACGTCGCGCCGCGCCGGCCCCCCGACCCAGAGCGGCAACCCTGCCGTCACCTACACACCATGTAGGAATTCTCGATGTACCTTTCCCGACGCCTGCCCTGCCCATGGGCGCGGCGAAGGCCCCCTTGCCCCACCGCGGCGGATCTGCGACGCCCGTCGAAGCGCCGCGGCTCGAACTCGACCACCAGTTCGAGGCTTGGAAATAGAGACTGCCATGAATTCATCTTCGATCTCGAGAGCGGACGCGCGACGGTGCAAGGTCCGATGCACACTCGAGGATAGGGCGGCCGAGCTCGAAACGGTCACGGCCGCGCGCTCCTGGCATCTCGCGGAGCGCGACGCCGAAGAGCGTGTCGGATTCGTCCAAGTCGGGGGAGCATCTTCGGCGTAAGTCAACGGCGTCCCTACTCTTTCATCGGAGGAAACCCATGAAGCTCGACAAATTGACGACCCTGCTCGTCGTGGATCGCATCGAATCGTCCGTTTCGACGTGGGAAGCGCTTGGTTACAAAGTGGTGGCGCGCGTGCCCGAACAGGGCACGGCCGATTTCGCGATGCTGCAGGGCAATGCGGGAGAGCTGATGATGCAGACGCGAAAGAGCCTCGGCAGCGACCTACCGGGCGTCGCCGAGCGAAAAACCGCTTTCCTCCTTTACGCTGACGTCGCGTCACTAGCCGAAGCCAAGAAGGCCATCCCTCAGGCCAAGGTCATCGTCAGCGAACGCACGACGTTCTATGGAGCGAAAGAGGCCTGGGTCGAGCTCGAAAACGGGGTCGTCCTGGGGCTCGCTCAACACGATAAGTGACCCCGGCGCGCCCTGCGGGGTCAGTCCTCTGGGCGGGCGCAGTTCTCTCGCTCCCCCGTGGAAAGTCGCCCTAGGATCCACTAGCCTACGGCGGCGCCATGATGAAGATATGCCCCCGCTGCGGCGGGACATTTGCGGGAGGGTCCTTCTGCCCCGGTTGCGGTGTCCGCCAGCCGCTCATCGACATGTCGTCGGAAGAAGCGAAACCGTACCTCGCGGGCTCCGACATGCAGCGAGCGGTTTTGTCCCACTACGCCGAGCGATCGGGGATGGTCCGAAGCGCGCTCGGCTTCTTGATCGGCGTGCTCGGCGGCATCTTCATTCTGCGGTACGTCGTGGGCGCGGAGAGCGCGGCGGGCCGGCTCTTCTGGGGCGCGGCAGCCGTCGCGTGGGGGCTCTTTTTCGCGGGCGGTTCGTTGGTTTTGGCGCGGCGCAAGGCCCGCCGGGGCAACGAGGGGGCGGAACAGTACGTCTGCGTCGACGAGGATCAGCCGGTCGAGAAGTTCCGGCCTCCCCCCCGGCGCGGGCTCGGCTGGCTCACCTGGTAGACCTTGCCCAAATTGGCGTTTCGCAACGTGAAGGCGTAGCGGCCCGTGTGGAGCTTTGGGTGTTGACCCGCGCCCGCTAAGAGGAATAAAGCGGTGCCTCGGCTGTTTCTCTCGCCGACCAACCCAAAACGAGCCGCCGTGATCGAAATCCAAGCGCTTACGAAGTATTACGGCGACCGCAAGGCGGTCGGCCCCTTGTCTTTCTCCATCGCCAAGGGGGAAATCGTCGGACTTCTCGGGCTGAACGGCGCCGGTAAGACGACCACCCTTCGCATCCTGGCCTGCGATCTTCTTCCTTCGTCGGGCAGCGTCCGCGTCGACGGGCTCGACGTCGTCGACAACCCGGACGATGTGCGCGCCCGCGTGGGCTACCTCCCTGATCATCCGCCGCTCTACGACGAGATGACCGTCGCTGAATACCTGCTCTTCGCCGCGAAGATCCGGGGGCTCAGCGGCGCCGAGGCGCGCAAACGCGTGGACGAGGTCACGAGCGCCACTGCGCTCCGCAGCGTGCGCGACGACGTCATCAGCACGCTTTCGCACGGCTTTCGCCAGCGCGTCGGCATCGCCCAGGCCATCGTCCACAAACCGCAGTTGCTCGTGCTCGACGAGCCCATCTCCGGCCTCGACCCGGTGCAGATCGTAGAAATGCGCGAGCTCGTGCGAAACTTGCGGCACGAGCACACGACCCTCATCTCGAGCCACTTCCTCTCGGAAATCAGCGAGACGTGCGACCGCTTGCTGGTCCTGCGCGACGGCGAAATCGTCGCCTCCGGCACCGAGGAAGAGCTCTCCACCCGCCTTCTCGAAGGGGGCAGCATCATCGTCACCGTTCGAGGCGACGGCGCGCATGCCAAACGGCTGCTGTCCTCCATCAAAGGTGTTCGCTCGGTCGAGGTCGGCGACGGCGCACACCGCGGCGGCGTGACGACGCTGCGCATCGACGCCGAGCGCGATATCCGCGAAGACGCGTGCCGCACCCTGGTGCTGGCCGACATCGGTATTCTCGAGCTGACGCGCAGCGAGCGCGAGCTCGAATCGATCTTTCTCACCTTGGCGCGACCGGAAGGCCGCGCAGAAAACGGAGCTCGAGCATGAGAAACGCTCTGCTCATTGCCGGCCGAGAGCTGCGCTCGTACCTGCGCTCGCCGCTCGGCTGGATCGTGGCGTCGGCGATGCTGCTCCTCGATGGCCTGCTCTTTCAGGTCGGAGCGATGGGCGGCGCCAAGTTATCGGCGCAAGTCCTGGCGGATTTCTTCTACTACGCGAGCGGTATCACCATGATAGGAGCCATCGCGCTCTCGATGCGCCTCATCGCTCACGAGCGCGAGAAGGGCACCTTGGTGCTCATCAACACGGCCCCCATTCGCGACTGGGAGATCATCGGCGGCAAATTCATCGCGCTCTTCACCTTCATCGTCGGCGTCACCTTGCTCACCGCCTACATGCCGGCGCTCATCTTCGTGAACGGCAAGGTTTCCGTGGCCCACATTCTCGTCGGTTATGGCGGGATCGTGTTGCTCGCGGCGGCGGCCATCTCCATTGGTCTCTTCGCCTCGGCCTTCGCGCGGACCCAGGTCATTGCGGCCGTGCTGGGCGCGGCCATTCTCGGCGTGATGCTGCTCTTGTGGATGGCGGCGAAAGTGGCCGACCCACCGGTCAGCTCGTTCGTCCTCGCCTTGGCACTGCACCACGAGCGGCAAAGGGCATTCATGAACGGCGTACTTCGCCTCGATAACGTCGTCTACTACGTCGCCGTCACGTACTTCTTCTTACTCGCAGCAATCAAAACGATGGAGGCACGGCGATGGAGGTAAGGCAAGAGAGCCGCCTCGTCCCGCTCGTCGTTTACGTGGGCGGGCTGGTCATGATGTTCCTGGGGACGCGGGTATTTCCGAGCATCCCCGCCGCACAGACGACGCTGACGGCGGCCGGGTTCGGTTTGTCCTTTGCGTATCTCCTTCTCTGCGTGAAGGGCGCCTTCAGCGGCGCGCCCGAGAGGGCCTCGATCCACCGGCTCCTTTCGGTGTTCGCGCTTTTCTCCCTGCTCGCCCTGCTGCTCGCGTTTTTCACGACCGAGACGGGAGAGCGTTATTTGCCGCCGATCGCCAAAGCGACGACCGAGGCGCGCGAGAAGTACGAATCGATCGCGACGGTGATCTGGGTTTCGGTGCTGCTCATCACCGCGGTGCCCATCCTCTTCGCCGAGCGCGCCCTCTTCCCCATGCGGCGGGCGGAAAATGTGGAAGGGCGACGGGTGCTGTTCGCCGAGACCGCTGGTCTCACGCTGGCCATGGCGGCGACCTATGGCGCGCTTTTCACCTACGCGGCGGGCGAGCTCGCCATCAAAGCCGACTTTTCCTACTTTCGTACGTCACGGCCGAGCGAATCGACGCAGAACATCGTGCGCGGGCTGGAAGATCCGGTGAAGGTGAACATCTTCTTCCCGCGCATCAACGACGTCGGCCACGAGGTCGGCTCTTATCTCAAGGAGCTGAGTCGCGCCGGCAACAAGTTCACCTTCGAGCAGCACGATCGTTTGCTCGAGCCGAACCTGGCCAAGGATTGGAAGGTGACGCAGGACGGCGTTCTCGTCGTGGCGCGCGGACCCACCGAAGAGACGCTGAGCTTCGGAACCGACATGGAAGGCGCGCGAGCCAAGCTGAAATCGCTGGATGGCGACTTTCAGAAGGCCCTCATCAAGGTGTCGCGCGAGACGCGCACCGTGTACTTCACCACGGGACACGGCGAGCTCAACGAGTCCACCGATACGTCCGAGGGGCGCACCGCCAGCGGCGCGAAGAAACTCCTCGAATCGCAGAACTACACCATCAAGGATCTCGGCCTCATTCAAGGTCTCGGCGTCGAGATCCCCAAAGACGCCACCATCGTCGCCGTGCTCGGTCCGGCGCGGCCCTTTTTGCCGGGCGAGGTGGCCAGCTTGCGGAAGTACGCCGAGGGGGGTGGCCATCTGCTCCTCGCGCTCGACCCCGATCCCAACATCGATCTCGAGCCGCTCGCCGAAATTGCCGGGCTCACGTTCGCACCGGTGACGCTGGCCAACGAGAAGGTCCACCTGCGGCGCCGTTTCAACGACTCCGATCGCTCGATCCTGGCGACCAATCGCTATTCGTCGCACGCGTCGGTGTCGACGTTGAGCCGCAACGCGGCGCGCGCCTACGCCGTTTTCGGCGGGGCCGCGGCGCTCGACAGCAAGCCGGGAAGCTCCGGCCTCTTGACCGACTTCACGGTCAAGGCGATGCCGGACACCTTCGCCGACCAGAACCGCGACTTTCAGATGCAACCCGCCGAGAAGAAAGCCGCCCTCAATCTCGCGGCGGCAGTGTCCAAAAAGCTCGGCGCGCCCGGTGACGACGCGAAGGTGCAGAAAGAGATGCGCATATTTGCCCTGGGGGACGCCGACGCCTTGAGCGACGTCGTGCTCGGCAATGAGGCCAACGCCATCCTGCTCATCGATGCCGCGCGATGGCTCGGCGGCGAAGAGAGCTTCACCGGCGCCATCTCCAGCGCCGAAGACGTCAAAATCGAGCACACCAAGCAGAAAGATCTAGTCCTCTTCTACAGCACCATTTTCGGCGTGCCCTCGCTCGTGCTCGGGATGGGCCTGCTCTTCAGCCGGCGCGGTCGCACCAAAGCGTCGCTGGTCGAGATGGGCGCCCCCGCCGCCGAGGGCAAAGGAGTGTCGTCGTGAAGCCACTGCGTTCCACGGGACTGCATGCGGTACTCCTCGTTCTCGGGGCCACGGCGGCGGCCTTTGCTTTCACCAAAGAGCGCACGCCGCAAGCAGCACAGGAGACGAACGTCACCGTCTGGAGCGGGCGCCCCTCCGACGTGCAACGCATCGTCTACGAGGCGAAGGACAAGCGAATCGAGCTCGAGGCGCGCGACGACAAAAAAGGCCCGCGGTGGTACCTCGGCAAGGGGGACTACAACATCATCCCTCCCGCCAACCCCGACGGAGGGGCGACGCCCACCATCAAGAAGACATCGGCTTTTTCTTCCGTGACGGTCGCCGACAAAATCGCGGAAGGGCTGGTGCCGTTCAAGGCCGTGCGCGCGCTCGGCAAGATTCCCGACTCGCGCCTCGCCGAGTTCGGCCTCGAAAAGCGCGAGACGTCCCTCACCGTCACGCTCGGCGGCAAGGATCGCAAGCTCCTCGTCGGGGCGATGGCGCCCGGAGGCACCGACTACTACGTCCTCGATCCGACGAACAACGAAGCCTACGTTGCCAAAGCCGACCCCTTTCGCGATCTCGAGGGGGGCGACAGTCGGCTGCTCGAGCGCGATCAACACGCGTTCAAGGAGATCGACGTCCGATCGGCCAAGGTGATCGCCAATGGCAAGACGCGAGACCTCGTGCGCGGCGGTCCTGACACCAAGAAATTCTGGGCCGACGCGGCCGACAAGGAAAAGGCCGACGAGACCGCCGGCAATTGGCTATCGAAGATCGATCGACTCAAGGTGAGTGAGTTCGTTGCGCAAGCGCCGGCGGGCCACACCGTGGTGGCGCGCGTCGAATACTCCGGCGGGCCCGGCAATTTGGGTTTCTTCGAGCTCGCCAAGGGTGCTCCTGTGGCCAGCGGCCAAAAGCCCGACTACTGGATCATGACCGAGCACTCGCACCTTTGGGGCAAGGTCTATCAAGTTACCGCCGAGCAGATCGAGCAGGACGTCGGTTCGGTCGTCAAGTAAGCTGCGCGGGAAATGAGCAATCTGTCCCTGGCGCGCCAGGTCAAAAACGCGCTCTTGGCCCAGTTCGGTAAGGAGCCGTGGTTCGTTGGCGCTGGCGCAACACGCGAAGACGGCATCGGTTTCGTCGTCAAAGTGAGTGTAAAGGCCGGCGTGCCGCGCCCGGCCGGCGTGCCACCGGAGAGCATGGACGGCATTACCATTCAGGTCGTCGCGTCGGACGCCAGCTAGAAGATCGACGCATCCTTGGCGCGAGGAGACGCCCCTCGCCGCCGTGCTAGGGTCGTCGCCATGGCCGTCGAGAGCAAAGAAGTCGAGCTCGGTTCGCCTTGTCCGCCCTTCCACCTTCCCGCGGTAGCGGGCGGCATGGTCGATCGCGACGACTTTGCCGGGGTGCCGGTTCTTGGCGTTTTCTTCTCCTGCAATCACTGTCCCTATGCAAAAGCCATCGAGGGCCGTCTCATCCAGCTCGAGAAGGACTATCGCGACCGGGGCTTTCGCTTCGTCGTCATTTCGGTAAACGACGCCGCCTCGCATCCCGAGGACAGCTTCGACAACATGAAGAAGCGCGCGGCCGAGCGGGGTTACGCCTTTCCCTATCTCTACAACGAAGACCAGAGCCTCGCGCGAGTCCTCACCGCCGTGTGCACGCCAGATCTCTACGTTTTCGATCGCGATCGCAAGCTCGCCTACCACGGCCGGCTCGACGACGCTCCGATGGATCCCGCCAAGGTCAAACGCCACGAGCTACGCGAAGCCGTCGACGCCTTGCTGACCGGAAAAGCACCGAGCACGGCGCAAAATCCGTCGATCGGCTGCTCCATCAAGTGGAAATGAACGACGGCTCTACCGCGCGCGGAGCGCTTGTTCGGATTCACAGGGAGGCGGGGAGGCGGGGAGAATTTTTGTTCGGTCCCCACTGCGACCCCCCCAAAATCTCTTCCGATCTCCCGCCTCTCCGCCTCCCTATAAAA
>DATHEQ010000409.1:0-3757 GCA_035318505.1 Polyangiaceae bacterium
CCGAACGCCTGACCGCTGGTGGCGAGGAGCTCGGCAGGCGTCACCGCACCTCCCGCCAAGGAGAGCGGGCGCGCCGCGGTCATCAGGATCTTGAGATCGCGGTTCTTCTCTCCGAGAAGGCCCTGCGTGATCTCATGCACCTTCGGCTCGGCCAGGAACTGCTCACCGAACCCCCCAGGTAGCTTGCGCACGGGATCGAGCTCGAAGACGAAGGCCTCGTCGAGCGTGATGCCCGCCGCCTCCGTGAGCGGCCCGAGCCCGAGCGGCAGCATGCGCTTCTTGTCGGCGTCGGGCACGGGACTCGTCAATAAAAAGACATTGCCCCCGCCTAGAAACCAGGAGCGAATGCGGCCCAAGTCCTCGGCCTCGAAGGGCTGCGCCGGCCCCACGATGACCGCCACGCGGCAGCCGTCGAGCGGATTTTTGGCGTTGGGGGCGGAGGTGTCGACCTCTTCGGCGTCGTAGTTGTTCTTCTTGAGGCGCGACGCGAGCTCGCCGAGCCCGCGCGGCCCGCCGTCGTCGAGGCGCTTTTCGCCGTGTCCGGCCACGAAACAAACGCGCGTGCGCGCGTCGTTCATCACCTTGCGCAACGTGAGGGTGAAGGCTTGTTCGACTTTCGAACGCCCGCGCCCGTCCTCGCGCTCGTCGACGAGCTCGGCGGCGGAAAGGAAGAACGGCTTGCTGTGCGCACGGGACATGATCACGACGGCGTCGGTCACCACCACGCCTTCGTCGGTGCGGCCCGCTTCGATGCCGTATTTCTGCTGAAGTGCCAAAAATTCCGCGGCGTGACGGTCGGGATCGGTGAATTTGACGACGAGACGATCGGTCTCCGCCCGGTAGGCCGACAGCAGAAACTTCACCGAGCTTGCCAGGGGGTCGGCCGTCGACAAGAGAACGTCGACTTCGACGCTCTCGCCGAGCCCATGCAAAGTCTCCAGAGTGGCGGGAGAAAGCGTGTAGAGGCTGTGGCGCGTCATGTCCCAGCGCCGATAGTGGCGAGCCACGAGCACGTTGATGAGCACTGCCAAGACCATGGCCGCCGCGACGCCCAAAGCTTCGACCAATTGCCCCGTGCGCACCCGCTTCACCCCCACCTCCAAGCATCGACGGCACGCACGGTGATGAAGAGCGGGAGGGCGATCAACGTCACGTCGAGAACGATGCGGCGCAGATCGACGATGCCTTTGGAAAGCTCGCCCATCTGACCCCACACGGAAACGTAGGCGCAGAAGTCGTGGAGCACGCCGGCATCGAAAATGAACTCACCGATGCCGATCACGAAGAGGCCCAAGATCACGAGCGCCGAGAGGATGATGGCGACGAGCTGGCTATCGGTCATGGCACTCATCAACGTGCCCACGGCGAGGTACCCGGCCCCGATGAGCGCCACGCCGATGTAGCTCGTCGCCACGACGTTCCAGTCGATCTCGCCCGCCCGCCGCAACACGACGATGTAAAGCACGGTCGGTAACCACATCGCGACGTACATCGTGAAGGCGGCGGCGAACTTGCCGAGCACGATCCCGGCCGTATGCACGGGCGCGGTGAGCAGGGTTTCGATGGTGCCCGATCGCCGCTCTTCGGCGAAAAGGCGCATCGTCATCCCCGGGCAAAGCAGGATGAGCGGCAGGTAAAAGAGGATCGACTCGCCGAAGAACGCCTGCACCGGTCCTTGGTCGACCGACAACTCGGCGTTCTGCGCGAAGTGAACGACCATCCCGTAGAAGTGAAAGCCCTGGATGATCAAAAAAACGATGATCAGCACCCACGCCGTCGGCGTAACGAATAACGAAAGGAGCTCCCGCTTGTAGACGGGCCAGAAACCTCTCACGCGGCGGTCTCCCCGGTGAGCTCCGCGAATACTTGTTCCAGCGAGGCCTTGACCGGCGAGAGCTCGCGCAGGCCGAAGCCGGACGAAATGAGGGTGCGCGCGACCTCTTCCGCGGCGCGGTCGGCATCGGCGATGTCGGCGTGCCACGTGATGAGATGGGTCATCTTGCCGACGCGCGTGACCTGCTCGACGTCGGCATGGGTGGCAAGCGCTCGCGCGACATCGCCCGACCCCGAGACGGCGACGCGAACACCGCGCGAGCGACTGAGCTTGCGCAGCTCTTCGATCGTTCCTTCGGCCACGAGCGATCCTTTGGAGATGACGAGCGCGCGATCGCAGGTGGCTTCGACTTCCGGCAAGATGTGCGTCGACACCAGCACGGCGTGTTCTTTGCCGAGCTCGCGCACGAGCGCGCGCACTTCGCGAATCTGGTTGGGGTCGAGCCCGGACGTCGGTTCGTCGAGGACGAGAATGGGCGGATCGGCGACGAGCGCGTCCGCCAAACCGACGCGCTGGCGGTATCCTTTCGATAGATGAGCGATGACCTTGTCCGCCACGCCGTGCACGCGCGCGCGGCGCATGGCGACGTCGACGGCCTCGCGCCGCTTTTTGCGCGGCACGCGCTTTAGCTCCGCGCGAAAAGCGAGGTACTCGCGCACGCGCATCTCCGGGTAGAGCGGCACCGACTCCGGCATGTAGCCCACCGCGGCGCGCGCTTCGGTGGATGCATCCGCGAGATCGTGCCCCGCCAACGTAACCCGCCCTGCCGTCGCCCCGAGAAAGCCCGCCACGACGCGGAGCGTGGTACTTTTGCCGGCGCCGTTCGGCCCGAGAAAGCCGACAATTTCCCCCTTCTTGACGCGGAACGAAACGTCGCGCACGGCAAAGGACGATCCGCTGTAGCTTTTATAGAGCCCCTCGACCGTGATCATCGCCTTGGTTTCCCCCTGTAGCACGAAGGCCCGAAGCAAGGGCCCGCTGTTGTCGGCGCTGCTCGCCCTCGCTGCGTGTACGCCGTCCAAGGGCGCGGGGGAAGCGAGCACGGCCGGGGGCGCGCCAGGGGTTCCCGCGCAGGTACCGAGCACGACCGCGACCGCGACCGCGACCGCGAGTGCGACTGCGACTGCGACCGCGAGTGCGAGCGCGAACACGGCTGGCGTCGACGCGATGGATGCGAGCTCGGCAACTGCGAATACCGAAGACATGATCCTCGTCCCGGCCGGTCCCTTCACGATGGGCGCCGATCGCGGCGGACAAGAGGACGAGCACCCGGCGCACGAAGTGACGCTGGCCGCGTTCTGGCTCGACAAGACCGAGGTGACCAACGACGCCTACGAGCGCTGCGTTGCCGTCAAAGTCTGCCGCGCGCACGATCCCAAGAGCTCGCAGCTCAACAAGTTCGGCGGCGACGAAGCATTTCGCGCACCACGGCAACCCATCAGCAGCATCTCGTGGGAAGAAGCGCGAACCTATTGTCAATGGGTGGGCAAACGACTCCCGCGCGAGGCGGAATGGGAGAAAGCGGCGCGCAACACCGACGCACGCAAGTTTCCGTGGGGCAACGATCCCCCTGACGCGACACGCGGCGTTTACGCCGGCTCCCGCACGGCGGAGGTCGGCTCACGCCCGGCCGGCGCCGGCCCGTACGGGCATCTCGACATGGCTGGCAACGTCTGGGAGTGGCTCGAAGACATCTACGACCCTTACGCGTACCGCCGTGCGGGGGCCGATCGCGGAATGCCGGGAAGCTGCGAGGAAGTCACGGCCGCCCAGAACGAGCTCCGCCAAAAAGGGCAGCAGGGCTTCACCGGGTCCAATCCCATCCCGACCGAATGCGAGCGCAATCTGCGCGGCGGCGCGTTCAACTACGACGGGCCCGGCCTTCGCTCGTCGAACCGCGTGCACCATCCGGCGAGCTTCCGG
>DATHEQ010000410.1:0-18703 GCA_035318505.1 Polyangiaceae bacterium
CGTCCCGACCCCGTCTCTTCGCCGCACAGTTTTTGCACCAAGTAATTGGCGACGTCGCTCGGCTTGGTTCCCGGCCCGAACCCGGCGTCGAACCCGAGCTCGAGCGCGAGCTTGTGGTCGATGCGCGGACCGCCGAGCAAAAGCACGAACCTGTCGCGATCGCCCTGCTTTTGCAGGAGCTCGACCAGCGCGCTCGCGTTGTCCTTGTGACAATTGCGTTGCGTCACCACCTGGCTGACGAGGATGGCATCGGCGCGAAGCGCGCGCGCGTGCGCGGCAAGCTCGACATTTTCGACCTGCGCCCCGAGGTTGTGCGCCTCGAAACATTTGTAGCTCTCGAGCCCCTTGTCGCCGGCGTACCCTTTGTAGTTGAGGACCGCGTCGATCCCGACCGTGTGCGCGTCGCTGCCGGTGCAGGCTCCGACGATCACGATGCGGCGGTCGAGCCTCTTGGCGACGCGTTCTTCGATCTCGTCGTGCGTCAGCGTGTGGGTCTCGAGCTCGGATACCTCGAGCCGGCTGATGTCGATGCCGTGCGACGAGCGGCCGTACACGACGAAGTACGAGTAACCCGCGGCCGCTTCCTCCATGGTGGTGACGAGCGGCTCGGCAAGGCCGTGCGCTTCGGCGAACCGTTTGGCGGCTTCGCGTGCTTTGGCCGAGGGAGGCAGCGGGAGCACGAACGACATCTGCACCATGCCGTCCCCCTCGCGGTCGCCGTAGGCGTGGACCAGTTTCGGCTCCGTGGGGTGCATGTCAGCCCTTGCCCTTCTCGAGCACGTCGAGAAACGGGTTCAGGTACGTCGGCGTTTTCGCGACGACGCCCGCGAACCCCTTACCTCCCTCGCGCCTGCGCTTGACGTCGGCGAATGCGCCCTTGGCGACGGCGTCCCAGATCGTCTCCCGCTCCACCTCCCGCAGGAGGGCGTGAGCTTCGCCGAGTACCTGACGGGCGCGCGTCTCCACGATGCCTCCGCGCTTCCACTCGATTTCGTCGCCCAAATGCCGGGCGGTGTTGAAGATGTACTCCGCCGATTTCAAAGACAGATACCGGTCCATCAAAAGTGGATTGTGAATGGCTTCCGAAAACATGCCGAGCAGCTCGATGGACTGCCCCGTGGCGACGCCGACCAAGTTGAACATCGCGTCGTGCACGTGGCTTTGGAAGACGTCGCCCGTTTTGTGCTTGGTGGGAGGCATCCATTTGAGCGGATGGCGGGGGAAGATCTGACGGATGAGCTGGGCCTGCGCGATCTCGAGGAGAAAGCTGTCCTCGATGCGCGGATTGATCTCATAGGCGTGCCCGAGGCCCATCTGTTCATCGGCGAGCCCCGCCCGGTGCGCGAAAGCCTCGTTGATGAACTGCGAGGCGAGCACGGTGTGCGCCTTTTCGACGGCGTCGGCCGTGGTCAGGTAATTGTCTTCGCCGGTATTGATGATGATGCCGCTCCGCGCAATGATCCGGCGCGACACGTACTGATCGACGAAGGTGCGACACATGTTGATGTCGCGAAAGAGGATGCCGTACATCGCGTCGTTGAGGAGCATGTCGAGGCGCTCGACGGCCCCCATCCAAGCGATCTCCGACATGCAGAGGCCGGACGAGTAATTGGTCTGGTAAATGTAGCGGCCGTACGTGGCGCTCGCCTCGTCGATTGCCCGCCGTACGATGCGGAAATTTTCCTGCGTGGCGAAAGTTCCGCCGTAACCCTCGGTTGTCGGACCATGAGGGACGAAGTCGAGCAGTGATTGCGCGGTGGCGCGAATGACGGCCACGATGTCGGCGCCGGCAAATCCAGCCGCCTTGGCCTGCAGGGCGTCATCGTAGATGTTCCCGGTCGCGACGATGACGTACTTGAGCGGCGTGCGCGCCGGTGTAAACTTGGCTTTGGTCGCTTCGCGCTGGTCGCGTGCTCCGTCGATGCGCAGGATGGCGTCGCGCGTGTGGGACGCGAGCGCGTTCTTGGCCCCGGTCGGATCGCTGGGAAGAGCGCCCCAGTCGCGCCCATAAGCGAGGCGCTCCGCGGCGTCGTTGATGGATCCCGCGCCGCTCGCCAGGGCGTGGCCCAGAAAAAGCGCGATTCCGTGGCCGGTGAGTCCCTGGGCGTGGCAGCGGTCGACCAGAACGTTGACGAGCGGCGCGCCTTGGTCGTCGAGCCCTTCTACCCCGTAGGCGCGCGCCGTGGTGCGCTCGACACCGACGGTGGTGTGCACGTCGATGAAGCGCTGAACATCGTCCGCGATGTTCGACGCGATCTCGCGGCACGAGTCGACCACGCTTTGATCGACGGGGACCTGGGCCATGCCGCAAGTTTAGCGCGAGACGCAGGTCAAGCGCTCGGAAGTCGAGCGAGAGGCGTCCCTCGGCTTGGGCGGGCCTTCGCGGCGACTACTCGGCGTCGTAGGCGACGACTTCTACCTTGGCGAGACCGGGCACGGCGCTCGCTACGGCTTCGCCGATCTCGGCATGCGTGCCCACCACCGCCACCACGAGATCGTCGCTCGAAACGCGACGGCGAGTGGCCTCGTTGGCGTCGTCGAGGGTGACCGCCTGCACGTGATCGACGTACTTGTCGTGGTAGTCGGCGGGAAGATCGAAGAGGTCGACGTCGAGCCGCTGGTGCACCCGCTTCTGCGGTGTGTCGATGTCGAAGGCGTGGGAGCGGACGAGGTAGCGCTTGGCAAAGGCGAGCTCGCGCGCGCTGAGGCCTTTTTCCCGCCAGGCTTGCAGCAGCTGGAGCTCGAGGGCGATGCACGCCGCGGCGTCTTTGGCAGCGGGGAACGTCCACATGCTGAACGCATCGCGCTGTTTGTCGTAAGGAAGGCGCGCATAGGCGCCATACGACCAGCCGCGGTCCGAGCGAATGGCGCGCATCATGCGCGAGGTGAAAGTCCCCCCGAAGATCGTGGTGGCGACGTGGAGGGCGATGTGATCGGGATCGCGCGGATGGCTTCCCACCTCGCCGAGAAGAATTTGCGTCTGGGTCCGTTCGGGTTTGTCGACGAAGACGAGCCGCCGTTTGCCGTGGCGTTCGGGCGACGTGATCTCCGATGGCACCGGTTGACCGGGGGGAAGTGCCGCGACCAGGCGCTCGGCGAGCTCGGCGGCGCGCGCTTCGCGCACATCGCCGGCAAAGGCGATGGCGATATTGCCACGCTTGAAGTGGTAGGCGTGGCTCGCGCGCACGTCCGCTTCGGTCAGGGCGAGCACGCTCGGAATCGTGCCGCCAAGGCGCCTGCCATAAGGATGCCCTTCGAACACGAGGCGACGAAAGTGTCGCGTCGCCAAGGACCGGTCGCTGTCCCGCGCTTCGACGATTTCGCCCTGCGTTTCGCGCAAGAGCTTGCCGATTTCGACTTCGTCGAACGTCGGCTCGGCCATCATCGCGGCCAGGAGATCGACCACTTGGTCGAGCGATCGCGTGATGACGTCGGCGTGGAGCGTGATGACGGACGACGAGACGTCCGCCGAGATCTCCGCGCCGAGCGCGTCGACGGTCTCCTCGAATTCGTGCGAGCTCATGCCGCGGCACCCGCGGCGGAGCATGCGTACCATCACCCGCGTGAGCCCCTCTTTACCGACCGGATCCGAGGCGGCCCCGGAACGCAGGGCGACGGCGATGCTGACCAGGGGAAGGGCGCGACTATCCTCCACGAAAATCCGTGGCTCGCCGTTGGCGAGTCCCGGCGCGCTTGCATCGAGGTGGCTGATGGCGTGGCTCAAGTCATCCTCCGTTGCCGCTCGTCTCGGGGTGTACCTCGATGAGCGTGCGTCGCTCGCTCGCGAGGTAGCGGCGTGCCACGCGCAAGAGGTCGGACCGCGTCGTGCGGCGATAGGCTTCGAGACGCGCGAACGCGCCGGCCGCGTCGCCGAGAACAGTATGATAAAAGCCGATCTGCTCGGCCTTGCCGCTGGCCGTTTCCAGGCTCTGTACCAGCGCCAGCTCGACCTTGGCCTTCACCTTGTCGAGCTCGAACGTTGTGACGGGCTCGGACACGACGCGGGCCAGCTCCCGGTCGAGCGCGGCGAGCAGCTCGGCCGACGTCTTTCCCGGGCGGGCCGTGGCGTAGATTTCGAAGAGCCCGGGATCGCGAAAGGTGCTCACCCAGCCGCGCAGCTCGGTGGCGATCTCCTCTTTTTGCACCAACGTCCGGTGGGCGCGCGACGATCGCCCGGCGAAGAGCACCTCGGACAACATCGTGAGAGGTACGTGATCGACGTCGCCAAAGGCGGGTCCGTGGTACGCGATGGCGAGCTTGTCGGTCGCCGTCGGCTTCTTGACGCTGAGGCGGCGCTCTTCCGATTGCGGCGGCTCGGGTCTCACGTCCTCGACCGGAATATCGGCGCTCTCCAGCCCGCCATACGCCTTCTGGATCTTGGCGAGCAGATCGCGCTCGCGAAAATCCCCCACCACGACGACGGTGGCGTTGTTGGGCGCGTAGTAGGTGCGGTAAAAGCCGGCGCAATCTTCGGTCGTGAAACCTTCGATGTCGGTCATCCAGCCGATGGTCGGCCAGCTGTAAGCGTGGGTCGTGTAGGCCGTCTTGTAGAGAAGCTCGCTGACGGCGCCCTCCACGTCGTCATCGACGCGGTAGCGGCGTTCGTTGGCGACCACTTCCTTTTCGCTCGTCACCTGCGGCTCGCGGAGCACGAGGCGCGACATGCGCTCGGCTTCGAGCTCGATGACGAGTCCCACGCGGTCCTTGGGAATGCTCTCGTGGTAAAAAGTCCAATCGACCCACGTCGCGGCGTTGCTTTCCGCGCCTGCTTCCTCGAGCGTGCGATCGAAGCTTCCGGCCGGGTGATTCTCGGTCTCGTTGAACATGAGATGTTCGAAGAGGTGGGCGAGTCCCGTCTTGCCTGCGCGTTCGTGGCGTGAACCGACCGCGAACCAGGTGTGATAGCTGACGACCGGCGCGCTGGCGTCGATGCTGGTGAGCACCGTGAGGCCGTTGCCGAGGCGGTAGCGCTGGACCAGCATCGCCGGTCCGAGCGGGATGCTCCCTTCGTGCTCGATGCGCGCGCCGGGAGGCTTCTCCGCATTGAGCTCGCGGATGATTTCCGCCCTTCGCTGGCTCGCGCGCGCGTTCTCTTGGGTAGTCGGCACTGTTTGCGTCAATCGGCTCTCCGCGGCTCGGACCTGCCTCGCGAAGAGGCGTTGGGCCCACCCGTCTTGCCCTTAGGGAGGGCGCGGGTCAATTGCCCTGCCTCCCCCGAGCTCTTATTGGCCAAAACTCCCTTTTGCGCCCTTACCTCGGGCGGGTCAACCTGCTCGTCGCAACGAACGACGACCCCGAACGCGTAAGAATGCCACACCCGCGAGCGCCAGCGCTGAAACCGCGCCGGACGAAGACGTCGGGTTTGCCGCCGTGCGGCAGCCACATCCCTTGGAGCCGCCCGGTGGTACCTTCGCCGCGGCGGTGGGATCGGGCGCTTCTTCTGCGGGAGGGCTCGCCGAAGATGCCGGGTCGGGCGTCCCTTCGGCCGCTGCCGCGGGGGCGCCTTCTGAGGCGGGAGCGCTGTCGGTCCCGGCCGGAGCGGCCGTTGCCGAGGTCACGGGCTTGTTGTCCTTTTTCTTGCTGCTGTCCACGAAGGAGATGGCGCGGCGATCGATGACGTCGTTGTCGCCCTCGAGGATGAGCTTCTGCTTGCCGCCGATCTGCGCGCCGTCGGCCCGGTGGACGACGACGTCGTACTCACCCGCGGAAAAGTTGTGCGAGCGGCTGATGGTGAAGTCGAACCTCGTTCGGTCGAAGATTTTGCCGCGCGTGTCGGCGAAATCGACGTCGACGCTTTCGTTGAGAGGCGTCTGGCCGACCAGCGGAATGGTGCGCTTTTGCGGCTTGTCGCCGTGCTTGTCGTCGAGATAGCTCTCGAAGAAAGCGGCCGGCGTGAAGGTGAACCGCATGGGCACGTGCGCCAGCGCCGGTTTGCCGCCGTAAATGATGGTCATCTGCAGATTCCAGCCGCCGTTGGACTCTTGAATGCGCGTCTTGGAGTAGGTGATCGAGCCAGCCGCCAAAGCGGTCCCCGCGCTGAGCACGAAGACCCCGACGAAAGCGATGATCGAAACGAGGAACTTTGCGCAAGCGAGTTTCATGGGCGGGGACGTTACCACCGATTTCGCGCCTGCGGCGAGGGGATGCGTGCGAGAAACGCGGCTATGCCGTCAATTCTCGGTCATAGACCGCGCAGTGCCGTTGCCCTGGCCACGCGCGAGATTCCGAGGGCGAACGCGGCCGTGCGCAGGTCGCATTGGAGGCGCTGCGCCATGGCCTTGAGGTGCGCATAAGAGTTACGCATGACGAGGCGTAGCTCCTCGTTGACGCGCTGCTCGTCCCAGTAAAACTGCTGCCCGTTCTGCACCCACTCGAAGTAGCTGACGGTCACGCCTCCGGCATTGGCGTAAATATCCGGCAGCACCACGATCCCCTTGCGAGCAAACACCTCGTCCGCTTCGGGGTCGGTGGGATGGTTGGCCCCTTCGACCACGTACCTTGCCCGCACCTCGTCGGCATTGGCGCGGGTGAGCACGCCTCCTAGCGCAGCGGGGACGAGCACGTCACAGGGTTCGGCCAGGAGCGCCGCGGCGGGAAAGGCCTCGCCGCCCGGAAAGCCGGCGAGTTTCTTGTGGAGAGCGACGTAGTCGCAAAGGGCGGGTACGTCGAGCCCGCCCGTGTTGCGTACGGCGCCGCTCACGTCGCTCACCGCCACGATCTTTCCCCCTTCGCCCGCGATGAGGCGCGCCGCCCAAGAGCCGACGTTGCCCATGCCCTGAATGGCGTAAGTAAAATCCGCGACGCTGCGCCCGGCGTCTTCGAAGAGGCACTGCATCGCGAAGAGGAGACCGCGCCCCGTGGCGGCGTCGCGACCGAGCGATCCGCCGAGCTCGATGGGTTTGCCGGTCACGACGCCCGGTGCCCAGCCGTGAAATTTCGCATATTCGTCGACGATCCATCCCATCGTTTGCGCGTTGGTGCCCATGTCCGGCGCGGGGATGTCCGTTTGCGGGCCGATCACGTCGTGGATCTTCTGGATGAAAGCGCGCGTGAGTCGCTGCAGCTCGGCTTCGCTCAGCCGCGTGGGGTCGCAGGCGATTCCGCCTTTGGCGCCGCCGTAAGGGAGGTTCACCACCGCGGTCTTCCAGGTCATGAGCGCGGCGAGGGCGTTCACCTCGTCGGGATCGACGTCATGATGGTAACGAATCCCGCCTTTCATCGGGCCGCGCGAGTTGTCGTGCTGCACGCGAAAGCCGGTGAAGGTGGCGAGGGATCCGTCGTCGCGACGCAGCGTGCACTCCACCTTGATCTCGCGACAGGGCGTCACGAGCTGCAGCATCACGTGTTCGTCGAGCCCGAGCAGCTTGGCTGCCCGATGGAAGTTCTGGTTCGTCGCTTCGGTCGCCTTCATACGACAAGGCTAACCGCGCCCCCCGAACGGGGGCCACCGATTTCAAACGGATCGCCCTGCTAATCGAGATAGCCGTGCTTCGCCAGCTCGGTCTTCAGTTTCGGATGCTCTTGGATGTCGGCCTTGGCGACTTGGCTACGCAGCCGGGTGAGGGTGTTGTGCGGCCACTTTTTCTGAAAAAGGTTGACCATCCAGTGTGCGACCGATCCTTTGGGATCGGCGTGGATCTCCGCCACGACGAAGGTGCGTGAACCGTGGTCGACCGACGTCAGCGCGAACGAGCTGTGAATGAGCTCGCCGCGTACGTAGCTGGTGGGCGGCGCCAGCGGATCATTGATGGCGTGGATCTTGAGGGTGATGGCCTTGCGCGCTGGGTCGAACTCGAGCTTGCAGTCGCTGACGAAGTCCCGATCCTTCAAGACGAATGGCGTGCCGATGTGATCGTAGTGAACCGTCTCGGTCTCGTTGACCTGACGGATGATCTTGGATTCGGTGAGGCTGTCGACCCATTCCGGGGCGCGGTCCGAGTCGACGAGAACGCTCGCAACCCGAATGATGGACGCGTTGACGTACCCCTCGCCTTTGAATGCAATGAGCGGGCTGCCCGGAACCTCGCGCCGGTAAACACCGATGCCGTCGCTATCCCCAATCTTCTCCCACGCGACGGGAGCCGGCGCACTTTTGGCCGCGGGTGCTGCTGCCGTATTCGCGGCCGGGGCGGGCTCGTCGGCGCGCGCAGGCAGACCGGCCGAAATGCAGAGAGCGAGAGAGAGTGCGAGCGAACCTGCCGCTCCTCGAATCGAAACGCGTGCCATGAGAACCTCCGAGCTTGCCGCACACTCTTCCGACGCGCTTCGCCGATGTCAAACGACTAATGGTACAAAAACGCCTTATTTTTGGCTTCGTTCCCCTAACGCGACAGGTGCATCGCTTCTTGTGTCGCGAATCTGCCTACCGGCGGCAGGAACGGCGAGGTGCCCCATCGCGCGCGGGGCGACGCGGCCCCCACATCGGCGCCATCGCGTTTCGCACGAAATGCGACGCACCATGACCGAAGGTGGTAACGATTTGGGAGGATGACCCGACGCTCGCGAGCCGAAGCTGCCTCTGGATTCACCGTCCTGCTCGTTGACGATAACGCCGACTATCTGCAGGCGACGCGGCTCCTCCTCGAGCGCGAGGGACACAACGTTCTCACGGCGACCAACGGCGTCGAAGCGCTCGGCATCCTGCCCAAGCAGCGCGTCGATCTGCTGCTCCTCGACTATTTCATGCCGGGCATGACGGGCGAACAGGTGGTGGCCGAGCTTCGCAAATTCGATCCGCTGGTGCAGGTCATTCTCCAGACCGGCTACGCCAGCGAAAGGCCTCCGCGCGAGCTGCTGCAGCGTCTCAACATTCAAGGCTATTACGACAAGACCGAGGGTCCGGAGCAGCTCCTCCTTTGGACGACCGTCGGCCTCAAGGCGGCGCAGACCATTCACCAGCTCGTCAAAAATCGGCAAGCGGTGGAGTTCATCCTCGAAAAGACGCCCGATCTCCATCGCATCCAATCGACGGACGATCTCTCGCGCGAGACCGTGCAGCAGATGACGAGGCTCCTCGCGCATTTCGGCGGTTCTGCCGACGCGACAGGGGGCCTGGCGACGCTCGATGCCGACGCCGAGCTCTTCGTGCGCACCAAGATCGGGAGCAACGAACAAGGCGGCAAAGCACGAATGCTGCTCGAGCCCGCCAAGCTCGACGCCATCGGCCGCGCGCTGCAAGAGGCGCAGGTCAAGTTCGGCCCCGACGGCACCATCGTCCCTTTGCGCGTTGGGCCGCTCACCGCCGGCGTGGTGTGGGTGGACGAGCCGTCGTCGGGTAACCAGACGCTCGAATTGGTGCGCATGCTGGCCAACCAGGCGGCGGTCGCCCTGCAGAACGCGCAGCTCTACGAGCTTGCCACCATCGACGCGCTCACTGGCGCCCACGTGCGCAGCTTTTTCGAACAGACCTTGGTGCGCGAGCTCGCGGCGAGCCTGCGCGGCCGCCAAGCGGTGGCCCTCGTGCTCATCGATATCGACGGGATGAAGTCGATCAACGAAAACGCCGGACACGTCGTGGGCGATCAAGCGCTGCGCGCGCTCGGCAAAGCGCTGCGCGAAGCGACGCGCGCCGGCGACGTGGTCGGACGCTACGAAGGCGACACGTTCGGCGTCGTGCTGCGCGATCCGACGACGGTGGGGCCGGCGCGCCTCGCCGCGCGCGTGTACGAGCTCTTGAAAGACCAGAAGATCGGCACCTCGAGCGGCGAGGTCCCCCTGCGCGCCAGCATCGGCTTTGCGCTCCTCGAGCCGCCGCCCCAGCGTGACGGCGAAGCGCAGAAGCCGATCGGCATCTCGTATTTCCAATTGGTCGCCGATCTGTTGAAGGGCGCGGCGCTGCTCGCGCTCGATGAAGCGCGGCGCTCGGGCGGCAACGTGGTGCGCGGCGCCGAAGCCGTCGCCTGGCCCAACGACTGACACCGCGGACGCGCCGCGCCCCTCGCTTTCAAGGCGCGGGCGCGGCGACGGACGGCCTTACGGGTATTCGTAGGTGACCGACAGGTACGGACGATCGCTGGGGGCGGTCGTTTCGCAGGCGTAGAAGTAAGCGTAATCGCTCGTGACGGGCGTCACGGTGTCGTTGGTGAATCGGATCATGAACTCCGAGCGGTTGCCACGCGCCATGCGGTTCGTGAGGTCGTCCCTCACGCTGAGCGTGACGAGAGCGGATTTCCACGTGTAGGTGGCGTCCGTGCTGAGAGGCCCTCCACTTCCGGGATGACCGAGGACCGGCGTATCGAAGTCGGCCGCTTCCAAGGTGGGACCGTAGTCGACGTGCCGCCACAGGACGTCACCGAGACGCGTGGGGCCGTACGGCGAGCCCGCAACGTTGTATTGTTCGAGGTAGATGCTGGCCGAGGTAATGGCGGTCGTCGTCGCGGGAAGAGCGCTGAGGTCGAACGCCGCCATCCCGCGCAGCGTGTACGCCGAGTAGCCCATCGTGATCGAGCTCCCCGTGTAAGCGGCGGGCACGTTGTTCACGAATCCGTCCAGCGGACCGATGCAGGGGAAGTTGGTGGTCGCTGTTTTGATGACGTCGAAGGCGTAGTTGTCGACGGTGGTTTTGGCATTGCCGGCTGCATCCGCGGCCGCGTTCGATACCTGCCAAGAGACGTTGCTCCCATACGGGTATTGCACGCTCGGCGTGAACACCATCTGCGTATTGCCGGCACCCCAGCCGAAAGTTCCGCTGATGCCAGCCGGAGAGGTGATGGAGAAGGCGGCCTGCGCGCTGTTGACGTCCATGGCTTCCGAAAAATTCACCACGATCTTGGCTCCGCGCGAGGCGCCGATCGCGCGGTTCATGGGAACGACACTGACGATGGTGGGAGGGGTCGTGTCGGGCATCACGCCCGTGGTGAAGGTGGACGAAAAAGCGACACCCATCGGGTTACCTGCGACGTCCGGGGATGCCGCAGGCACCATGACTGCGTAACGGGTCGAGAAGACGAGGGGTGTCACGGGGACGCAGGTGGTCGTCGTCCCGGTCTGGTTCCATGCCCACCCCCCTGTGCACATGACAGCTGGGCTGAGCGACGGCGTCGACGCCGTCACGTTCATCGCTTCCGAGAAGGTGATGACGATGGACGAGTTGCTGGGAACGCCGGTCGCGCCATCGGGAGGCGCCACTGAAACGACGGTCGGTGGCGTCGTGTCGGGCGGCTTGGCCGTCGTAAATTTGAAAGTGGTGGGCGGAGCGAGCGGATTTTTCGCCGGATCTTGGCCGGCCACCGTCAGCGTGTACTCCGTGTACGGCAAGAGCGGTGTGGCCGGCATGAACGAGATTTGATTGTTCTGCGCGTTGAACATCGGCATCCCGAGCATGATGTCGGGCACTGCCGTTACCGTGACCGTCCCCACGTCCATCGGCTCGGTGAAGACGACGGTGATCCCGGTCGTCGCGGCCACGTCCATCGCGTTGGGGGTCGGCACCGTGCCTCGGATGGTGGGCGCAGTTTTGTCGGCACCCGCTCCCGTCGTGAAGCGAAACGAAGTCGGACCCGTCAGCGCGCGACCGCTGGTATCCGAGCCTGTCACGGTCACGGTGTATTGGGTCATCGGGTCGAACGCCGCAGCAGGCGTGAACGCGATGGAAGTGTACGCGGCGTTCCAGATGGCCGTACCGAGCGCCGCCGTCGGTTGGATGGCCGCGGTGACGGTCGCGGGATTCATCGGCTTGGAGAAGTCGATGGTCACCGTTGTGGCAACGGCGATCGCTACCGCTGAATCGGTCGGTATCGTGCTGACGATGGTGGGGGGCTGATTGACGAGATCGGGCGCGATATCGCCGACGGTCGTATCTAGCGCCAAATCGAACGCGATATCGGGCAACGCGTCATTCCTCGCGTCCGTCGTGGCGTCCCGCGCGACGTCGCGCGCGTCGGTTTGCGCGACGTCGGATGCGCCGCTCTCGGTGGCCGTCGAACCATCGGCGCGCGCGTCGGTGCGCGCGGCATCGTTCCCCGGCAAGCTCGAATCGACACCGGCGTCATCGCTCGTTTCCACGAAGGTGCGCGTTACGCCGCCGCATCCCATGGCGGAGATGAGGAGCACGAAAGAGGTGACGCCAAAGGCGCGCTTCAGCCAGCCAGCCCTGCAACCGTTCATCGGCACTCTCCTTGTAAGCTTCTGGGCGCTCATTCACGCGCGCACCCACCCGACCTCACGCGTGCAAATGACGGCGTTTGGCGAAGCGACGATCTTACCATGGATCGCTTCTTTTCTGCTCTTCTCCGCGCCGGCGCCGCCCGCGCTTCTATCGCGCTCGGCAAGTGCCCCACCGCAACGCGTTTACAGGCGCGTCAGCTCGTGGCCACCGGCCTTTACCAGGGCTTCGGCTTTCGCTGGGCCCTGTCCCCCCGGCGCGTAGAGTTCCGGCGGATCGTGGCTTTTTTCCCACGTCTCGAGGACGGGCGTGATGAACTTCCACGCTTCTTCGACCTCGTCGCGTCGCGCGAAGAGCGTCGCATCTCCCCTCATGCAATCGAGGAGCAGTCGCTCATAGGCCTCGGAGAGGGGCTTTCCGAAGGCGTTGGCATAGCTCATCGTCATGTTGACGTTGCCGAGCGACAGATGATCGCCGGGCACTTTGGCGACGAACCGGAGCGAGATGCCTTCATCGGGTTGAATTCGAATCCGCAGCACGTTGGGCGCGACCTCTTGGGATTGGTCGGCGCGCGAAAAGAGGTAGAGCGGCACCGACTGGAAATGCACGGCAATCTCCGTCAAGTGCGAGGCCAGGTTCTTCCCGGCGCGAAGATAAAAGGGGACGCCGTGCCAGCGCCAGTTGTCGATGTGCACCTTCATCGCGACGTAGGTCGGCGTGCGCGAATCGGGGGCGACGCCCTTTTCGCGCCGGTAACCGTCGTATTGCCCGAACGCGACTTCACGGCGCACCCGAGCGTCCGTCAGACGCCGCAGCGAATGCAGCACCTGCACTTTCTCGTTGCGCACATCGTCGGCGCGCAAAGAGACCGGAGCTTCCATGGCCGACAGCGCGAGTACTTGCAAAAGATGGTTCTGGACGATGTCGCGCAGGACGCCGGTCTCGTCGTAAAAAGCGCCGCGCTGTTCGATTCCGAGCGTCTCCGCGGCGGTGATCTCCACGTAGTCGACGTACTTGCGGTTCCAGATCGGCTCGAAGATCGAATTGGCATAGCGGAAGACGAGAATGTTCTGCACCGTCTCTTTGCCGAGATAGTGATCGATGCGAAAGGCCTGGCTCTCGTCGAGCGACTCGGCGATGAGCTGGTTCAAGGCTCGCGCCGAAGCGAGATCGTGCCCGAAAGGTTTTTCGATGACGACCCGTGAAAAGGGCTCGTCGGGTGAGGTGCGCGGGCGGTAGATGAGCCCGGCGCGGCGCAAGTTCTCGATGACGCCGGGAAAGGCGTCGGGCGGCGTCGCCAGATAAAAAATGCGGTTTTGCCGCGTCCCTCGGTCGCGATCGATGACCGCCAGCTGTTCTTTTAGGCGCGTGTAGCTAGCGGGGTCGTCGGCTGACCCTCGCGAGAATTCGATGGCAGCGGCAAACTTCTCCCACGTGTCGCCGTCGGGAGCACGCCGTCCTCCGAGCTCCATGACGGATCGGCGCAGCTGCTCGCGGAGCTCGGCGGTGCTGAGATCGCTGCGGCTCACGCCGACCACGGCGAAGGCGTTGTGGAGCGCGCCGTCCGCCATCAGGTTGTAGAGCGCGGGGAGAAGCTTGCGCTTGGAGAGGTCCCCCGTGATCCCGAAGATGACGACGACGCACGGTTCGGGTTTGGCCTCTTGAAAGACCGGCGTTCCCGGAATTTCCTCGACGGCAATGCCTTCGGGCGGGACGGTGTGCACCATCGGCTAGGCCTCGATGCGATGATGCTGGATGAGTTTCGCCGATGCATCGCGATCGGCGAACCAGATGACCTCTCCGGTGAGGGGGTGAATGAGCTGGGCCGGGCAGCGTCGGGTGTCGCGGGGGCCTTGCAGCACGTCGGCCACCACGTCGGCTTTGCTGCCGCCGGTCACCATGAAGATGATGAAGTGCGCCGAGTTGATGAGGGGGGGCGTCATGGTGATCCGTTTCACGCCCAGCGAGGGGACGTCGACGGGAATGACCCAGCGCTCCGTTTCCTCGAGCGCCTCGGTTCCGGGAAAGATCGACGCCGTGTGTCCGTCGGGCCCCATCCCCAGCAGAAAGAGGTTGAAATGCGGCGGACGCCGCCCGACGCCCGCCACTTGTCCGAGCACGCGTTCGATTTCCTCTTCGTAGGAGCGGGCCGCTGCTTCGAGATCGGAGCCTTCGGCGCGAATGCGATGGATGTGCGCGGCGGGGATCTTCAACTTGTCGAGCATGGCTTCGCGCGCCATGCGAAAGTTGGACGTCTTATCGTCAGGCGCCACCACGCGCTCGTCGCCCCAGAAGAACTCGACCTTGTTCCAGTCGAGGCTCGAGCTAAAGGGGGGCGCCGCGAGAAGCTCGTACAACGGTCGCGGCGTGGTGCCGCCCGAGAGCACGAGCGAAAACCGCCCCGTCGTCTCGATGGCCAGCTCGCCGATGCGGCACACTTGCTCCGCGGCGGCGAGGTACAGCGCCTTCGTGTCGGACATCTGCCTTATCACTTGCGGTCTCCGGGTTCGACGTGCCCGCCGAACTTTTTGCGCATGGCCGAGAGGATCTTCTCGGCGAAGGTGTGCTCTTGTCGCGAGCGAAAGCGCGCGTAGAGCGATGCGGAGAGAACCTCGGCCGGCACCGCTTCGTCGAGGGCGGCTTGCACCGTCCATCGCCCTTCTCCTGAGTCTTCGACGAACCCCGTGTAACTGGAGAGGGAAGGATCCTCGGCGAGCGCGCTCGCGGTGAGATCGAGTAACCACGATCCCACGACGCTGCCGCGCCGCCACAGCTCGGCGATCTCGGCGATGGGCAGCTCGTACCGCATGTCCTCGGGGAGCGACGGCGCGTGCGCATTGCGCAAGATGTCGAACCCTTCGGCATAGGCCTGCATCAAGCCGTATTCGATTCCGTTGTGCACCATCTTCACGAAATGCCCGGCGCCGTTCGGTCCGCAATAGAGGTACCCCTCTTCGGCCGTGCCTTGCATGGGGCCTCGGCCCGGTGTGGACGGGATGTCACCGCGCCCGGGAGCGAGCGTTTTCCAAATGGGAAGAAGATGTTCGAACGCCTGTCGCTCGCCTCCGACCATGAGACAATAGCCGCGCTCGAGGCCCCACACGCCGCCGCTCGTTCCCGCGTCGAGGTAGCGAACGCCCTTCGCGCGGAGCATGTGGGCCCGGCGGACGTCGTCCTTGTAGTACGAGTTTCCGCCGTCGATGATGATGTCGCCGCCCGAGAAGCGTTGGGCCAAGGCGGTCACCGTTTCTTCGGTGGGCGTCCCGGCCGGTACCATGACCCACGCCGCCCGCGGAGCGGAGAGCTTGCTGCAAAACTCGTCGAGGGAAGCGGCCCCCGTGGCGCCCTCTTTCGCCAACGCAGCAACGTTCGCCGCATCGCGATCATAGACGACGCACGAATGCCCCCCTCGTTGCAGTCGCCTGACCATGTTGGCGCCCATACGACCAAGTCCGATCATTCCGAGCTGCACCCGAGGCCTCCCTTCTCACTTGAGCTGCGCTTGAGTGGGGCTCGGGGCGATGCCCGAGCCCCACTCTGGTCAAGATGTTTGTGTCGTCGGTTTGGACAATGCGAAGAGGATCGCGCCGCAAGTGACGGCGATGTCGGCGACGTTGAAGGCCGGCCAGTCGAAGGCGCCGCGATGCACATGCAGGAAATCGGTGACGGTACCGTTGTGCGCGCGGTCGATCAGGTTGCCGAGCGCGCCGCCGAGGATAAGACCAATAGCGATGATGGCCGAGCGGCGCATCGGACGCGTGGCCACGACGTAGAGACCGACGCCAATGGCCATCAGGGCGGCGGTCCCGAGAATGACCGCGCGGAGGGTGGGCGGCCAGCTTCGCATGAGGCTGAAGGCCATCCCGGGGTTCTCCCAGTGCACGAGGTCGAGCGCGCCGGGAATGACGGGGCGGGGGCCAGCGGCGGTGGAAAGGATTGCCCAGTGCTTGCTGGAAAGGTCGCAACCGCTCGTGAAAAGGGCGATGAATACGGCGGTAAGGAGCGGTCGATGCATCGTCGCCAGCATAGTACTAGATCTTCGCGTCGTGGCCTTTTGGGACGGGGCGAGCGCGAGTCAGAGATAGCCCTGGCGCGATCATTCTGCTAGGGTCACACCTCGATGACGACCAAGCTCGAGAAGGAACTGAAGCGCGAAATCGACGTCGACGGCAAGCACTACACTGTCACGATTTCGCCCGAGGGTTTGAAGATTGCGGAGAAGGGGCACCGCAAGGGACACGAGCTCACGTGGAAACAGGTCCTGACCAGCGACCAAGAGCTGGGCCAGAACCTGAGCAAGTCGCTCGAGCGCCCACCGGGCGAAGGTTCGAGCAGCAACTCCACCCACTGACGTAGCCTCGCGGGTCTCTGCGGCCCGGCGCTAAACGCGAGCGGGTTCCTTGACGGCGTTGGCGTCGTCCGCGTCGGCGTACGCCGCGCGTCGGCCCGGGGCGCGCAGCACGAGCTGCAGGATGCCCGGCAGCAGGAACATGGTGAGCAGCGTGGAGAAGGCGATCCCGCTGATGACGACCGTCGCCAGCGGCCGCTGAACTTCGGCGCCCGCCCCGGTGGCAATCGCCATGGGAAGGAAGCCGAACGCCGCCACGGCACCGGTCGTCAAGACGGCGCGCATCGTGTGCGTTGCGCCTTCGACGACCGCTTCGCCGAGCGGCCATCCCCCTCCGATCCGTTCTTTGACTTCGTTGCACAGCACGACGCCGTTCAGGACCGACACGCCGGCGAGAGCGATGAACCCCACCGCCGCAGGAATCGAGAACGCGAGCCCGCGCAAAGAAAGCCCGAGAATGCCGCCGACGAGCGCGAAGGGCACGACGGCAAAGACGGCGAAGGTCGCCCGCACATCGCCGAACATCCAGAGCAGCATGCCGAAGATGATGAGGAGCGCCATCGGAACGACCAACGTGAGCCGCTTCTTGGCACGTTCGAAGTTCTCGAACTGTCCACCCCAGCTGATCTCGTAGCTGTTGGGGAGCTTCACCTGCTCGTGCACCCTTTGCCGCGCCTCGTTCACCCAGGAGACGAGGTCGCGGCCCCGTAGATTGACCTCGACGCGCACCGTGCGGGTGAGGTTTTCTCGCCTGACTTGGGCGGGCCCCTCCGTTTCCTCGATGCTGGCCACCTCCGAGAGGGGGACGTTCGTTCCGCCCGATGCTTCTACGAACAGCTCGCCGAGTGCTTTGGGGCTGGGCGAGCTCGGCGGCATGACCAGGCGAAGCTCGAACTTACGCTGCCCCTCGTAGATGTACCCGACCGGGACGCCGATGCGGGCCGCGCGCACCACTTCGAGCGCGTCCTCCGCTTTGATTCCGTAGCGCGCGAGACGCTGCCGATCGGGGCGGATGGTGAGCTCGGGCGCTCCGAGGAGCCGCTCCACGCGAACGTCGGCGGCCCCGGGCACGGTGCGTACGACGCGCCCCACCTCTTCGCTCAGTCGTTTCAGCTGGTCGAGGCTTTCCCCGAAGATGGCGATCTGCACGTCGGCGCGTGACCCGCTGATGAGCTCATTGGTCTTGTCTTCGATCGGCTGCGACACGGAGACGAACGTGCCGGGAACCTCCCGCTCGATGGAATTTTTGACGACCTCGGAGAGGGAGTCGAGGTCGTGCGCGCTGGTCCACTCTTTCTGGGGGCGGAGGTGAACGAAGATGTCGGTATTGTCGTTGCCGACGGGATCGATGGCCACCTCGGCCCGGCCCGTCATTCCGAGCGACGTGACGACCTCGGGAAAGCGCTTGAGAACGCGCTCGGCAGCGAGATCGAAGTCTCGCGCTTGAGCGAGACCGATGGAGGGCGCGCGCCGGATCGTCACGACGATGTCGCCCTCGTCGATGCGCGGCACGAAATCGGCCCCCCCCGCGGAAATCACGACGAAGCTCCCGGCCAAGGCCGCAACTGCCGCCCCGAGGAGCGGCCAGCGGTGCCGAATGGCCCACGGGAGCGTCCGTGCGTAGAGACGCCCGAGGGCGCGGACCCATTTGGGACCGTGCCCCGTTGCGGGAGGCACGAAGGCCGCGAGCAGCGCGGGGAAGAAGACGATCGAATAGAGAAGCGCGCCGAAGAGCGCACAGGCCATGGTGATCGCCATGGGGCGGAACATCTTGCCCTCGATCCCCTCCAAGGTGAGGAGCGGGAGATAAACGAGCATGATGATGGCCACCGAGAATGCGACGGGGCGCACCACCGTCGATGCTACTTCCGCATACGCGCCATCGCGCGCGCCCTTCACCAGCTTTTTCCCGGCCAAGGCAGCGATCACCGCTTCCAAGACGACGATGGGACCGTCGACGAGAAAGCCGAAATCGATGGCCCCGAGGCTCATCAAATCGCCGGTGATGCCGAAGAGGTGCATACCGCCGAGCGCGACGACCATGGACGCGGGTATGCCGAGGACCACCACCAGCGCGCCGCGCAGGCTGCCGAGGAAAAGCGCCAGCACCACCGTGACGACGAGCGCCCCCTCGACGAGGTTTTTCATGACGGTCTGCAAGGTGCGGCCAAGAAAATCCGACCGGTCGTAGATAGGTTCGATGAAGACGCCCGGCGGGAGTAGCTCCTGGATCTCGGTGATCTTGCGCTGGA
>DATHEQ010000411.1:0-19606 GCA_035318505.1 Polyangiaceae bacterium
AGCCGACTTGCTCACGCAAGAGGTGCGACGAGCTACCACCCGCGCAGAAATGTGATCAATCGCCGCCACCTAGTGCGTCCCACAACTACCTCGGCGATTGCTCTACGCGTTTCGTAATTCTTTCGCGAACGCCGGTTCAGAGTTCGCGCGGTTACCGCGGGCATCCGAGCGAAGTGATCGCCGCGGTTATCGGTGATCCGTAAGCGCGTCGGCTCGCCGCTTCGAGCTGGTGGCTGTGTGGAGCGTTGTAGGCGTTTCCACTCTTGCTATGCAGAAAAGAAGCACTTTGGTCCGACTTGAAATACGACTATAGTCAGCACACTGGGCGGTGTATTGATGGCGAGCCAAATGCAAGCAATGCGTCACGCGGTCGAAGCTGTTGGCCAGCGAATGAAGGGTATCGGATTCTCGAACGTGCGCGCGTACGTGGTCGCGCACCATGGTGAGGCGGCATGGAAGAAATTGCTGAGCACCATGTCACAGCACGACCAATCCGAGCTCGGCGCTGCGGTACCGGTCGGTTGGTACGAAACCGATCTCTTTGCGCGACTGCTACGGAAAGTGGATCTGACGTTCGGCACCGGAAACTTGCGCCTACTCGACCAAGTTGGGCGCTACGAAGCCGAGCAGGATTTCAATCGGGTGCTGCGCCTATTGATACGCGTAGTTACGCCGACGCAAATCTTCAAGGCCGAGCGCCGCCTATGGACACACTTTCAGGATTCGGGATCCTGGACGGTGACGTCGCTACCGAAAGGAATGCAGGGCGTTCTGTCGGGCTGGGCGGTCGACGAGGCACTATGCATCGAACTTGCGGGTTACCTGGTTCGACTGGTCGAGTTTACCGGGGGTAGGAACGTCCGCGTGCTTCACACGGAATGTCGCGCGCGCGGGGGACCGGATTGCGTCTTCGACTTTCGTTGGGACTAACCCAGCTCCAGTCCCTGCGGCGCACGAGGAGGATTGATGTGCCGGATGCGCCGGCCGATCTCGAATGTTTCTTCCGGTGAACGGTGCAGGACGCCCCATTTCGTGCCCAGTCGGATCAAGATGTCGAGCGCGTACTGAAGCTCTTGGGGGGTGTGCCGCGCGTTCAGCGTGAAGCGAAGTATGGCTTCGCCTTTTGACACGACCGGGAACATGACGTTGCCGCACTTGATTCCGGCGTCGAAAAGCTCGCGACTGAATTCAAGCATCAAACGGTGGTTTCCCATGAAGATGGTCGTGATGGGGCTGACGGCGTCTGGCACGATGAACCCCGCTTCCCGAAGAGCTGGCGAGAACGCGCGAATGTTCGCCCATAGCTGATCGCGCTGATGCCTTTCGTTCCGAATGATCTGGAGCGCTTCCCTCAATCCCGCGCATATGGCTGCGGGAAGCGACGTCGTGAACATGCCGCTCGTCGCATAAAAACGAAGGTAGTAGATCAGATCTTTCGAGCCGCTCACGTATCCTCCGATCGCGCCGAGAGCCTTACTCAAGGTTCCCATGAGGATATCGGCGGCCCCCGGCTGCCCCCAGTGCTCCTCGATGCCGCGGCCGTTGGCCCCGAGGACGCCAACGCCGTGCGCATCGTCAATCATGAGTCGCGCCGAGTGGCGTTTCGCCAATTGGGCAAGGTCGGGAAGGGGGGCAATCCGCCCGTGCATGCTGAAGACGCCGTCTGTCACGATTAGCTTACCCTGGCAGCCCTCTGCGCCCGCCTGTTCCAGCAGTTGCGAGAGAGAGCTCATGTCATTGTGCGCAAAAATGCTATTGAATCGGGCCTGCGACGAACGACAAGCGTCTTGAATACTTGCATGAGCAAAGCGATCGCGGAATACGGCATCGTCCTTTCGGACAAGCGCCCCCACGGCGCCAATATTCGCAGCAAACCCCGTAGGGAAAATGATTGTGTCTTCCCGACCTAGGAAGTCGCTGAGATCGTCCTCGAGCTCGCGCAAATATCGGTTCGTTCCGCCCAACATCTGTGCGCTCGGAGTGCCGTAGCCTACTGCCCGCAAGACCTGCGCAGTACGCTCGATGACGCGTGGATCTCGATGCAGCCCTAAATAACTGTTCGAATCGAAGCAAATCATCGGACGCTCGGTGCGTCGGATAGGGTCAAACACCGTAATCTCGTGGTCGAGTGCGCTGGTGAGCGTCACGCGCCAAAAGCGCTGATAGAGCTCTTTGAGCATCATGTCGTCCACCCATGGCCGGAAGTTCTTGCACTTTTCCAAGATGTCCGGGCCGCTCTTCTTGTAGAACGCATCTATGGTGAAATCGGTCGCGTCGAGCATCGACGTCAAGCCGACGAGCGCTTTTGGGTCGAGCTCGCCGGTCACGTATTCGGGCGTATGCAGAGATGGGCTCAGCGCACCAAGAAGATGCATTTGATCCGTGTCGAACTTCAAACTTACCGACGAACGCCCTTCCTCGTGTAAGCGGTTCTCCGAAACCCGAGCTACGACACTCGTGCCGCACCCAAGACGGCTTCCATTCCCATCGAGCATGATCGCTTCGGTTTTGGTGCCGGGACGCAAGGTGCGCGCACTTGTCGCGGTGAATTGCAAACCCGTGCGCGAGATGTCGACGAGGTCGCCGAGATAGTGTTCATCCGACCAATAGACGGCAATGGTCTGACCAGTTTTAGGGCGAAGGCGTTCCGCTCGCGAGGCTTTAGCGGCCGTGGACAATGTCATTTTCTGCTCCATGAGTGGGGACGGGGCGCTACGAATAACTGCTGAGTTTGCATGTGTAAGCGGCGCAGCCGTCGTTGGTCACACCGCGGCTGCGACTTTCCCCCACCGGCATCGCAGCCGGCCCAGTCGCACTAGTCTTCGTCATCCGCGCCTGATGGCTCGACTAGAGACGCTTCGCGGATGTCGATCGGCGACGCACTTTTGGTGCGTAAGTCACGTTCGGAATTGCGGTTGGCAATAGCTCATTTCTTGCGTGTGAAACTCCACCGCCCCCGCTCTTCTGACATGAATGCGGAGGTGAGTAGAACCTGTTTCGAACGTGCGGTCAATTACGTATTTGCAACGTTCGTTCGATTCATTGCCGATTCCTCGAGACGCCTGCACGCGCGCGCATGCGTCATCTCTTGGAAACAATGCTGGTCGCATTTCATAAATGAACTCACCGGTAGATATGGATTGCTCCGCGACAAGAACAAACGCGCCCGATTCAATCCGATATCGATTGTCGAGACGAACTGCAACAGTTTCTCAACGAAGCCGTGCTGCGCCGCCGCTCCGAGCACGCGCGGAGAACGCAGAGAGGGCTCCCGTACATCCTTAAGTAAGGCCCCGAGCGGATCATTCCAGTTTGAAAAAGGCTACGCTGCTGGGCCGGTATCGAAGGGTTGATCGGGCGGCGTCGCTTCGGACCATGAAAATGCGCAACGACGCATCGACGCCCCACACCCGTCCAGTGGTATCCCTCGCGCATCTCACTGAACGCTTTCAGGCTGCAGCGCGGAGCGCATGTACCGGCTCGGGAAGTTGATGCTCCGGCGTTGAGGCGATCGCGAGCAAAGGCCACAGCAATGCAAGGACATCATTGATTGAAATCGGGGTGTCGCAGATCGATGAAACGGCTGGCCCGAGCCTTCAACGGCTTGCACGAACTCTGCAAGGGCCTGTAGGTAGCGGCAAGCGCCGCGGTGGTACGGCGTGCTCGGGGGCGACGCGAGCACGAGGTCTGCCAAATGGCATTGCCCTCGCAGATTTGTGTCATGGCAGACACATTCTTGAAAAGAGGTCGACGGACGATCGCCGTCACGAGTGCCGCCCGGGCGATCGGGCGGTTTTCCCGCTCCACGAGCCAATCCGCCGGCGCGACCGCGAGGCGCAACGCGGACCGCGCGCGTAATGTCGACGGAGATTCAAAGCGCGAACGTGTCGTGAATACCTGGCGAAATCCTCGCTCGCGCCGCGCCATGCGCATAGCGCCCGCGCAGCCCGCGCGCGCTCAACACTGCCCGGCTTCCAAGCAGCGCGGCTGAAACCGACATCGTACCACTCCGTCCGCTGGATGAACCTTGTCCGTCGTTGCCGCACCGCTCTGGATAAGCGAGCATCCCCATCGTAACGTCGTCCTTGATGGACGCGCGCCGAGTGAAGCAAGAGGCGCGATGGGCGCTCTCGCTGCTCGCGTGCGGCATGGTCGTCGTCTTTGCGGAGGGGTTCCGAGGTCGTGCGCCCACCATGCGCGATTTCGTGGGGTTCACCTTTCCTTCGCGGGCGGCGTTCCGCGCGCTGATTGAGGGCGGCGACCTGTCCTCGTGGAATCCGCTCTCCGAGCTCGGTCTCTCGCGCCTCGCGGCACCGGTTCACGGTGCCCTCTATCCTGGGCACGTCCCGTTGCTCTTCGGGGACCTGGAGACAGGGGTCGTGCTCACCTGGATCCTGCACGCCGCCTGGGCGGGTCTGGGCGGTTATTGTCTGGCGCGCGCCGTCGGAGCTAGGCCCTTCGCTGCCGTCATCTCGGGCGCCGTTTGGGCATTCGGCGGCTATGCGGTTTCGATGTGGTGGAACGGTGAGAAAGTCCTTACCGGCGCATGGCTGCCTTGGTTTGCGCTCGGTATCGAACGCGCGAGCACCGCTCGTGCACTTCTCTCCCCAGGCAGCGTGCTGGCGGCGCTCGCCGCAGCGATGATCTGTTACGCAGGTGACCCATTTCTCCTTCTCCACGCGGTGGGCCTCGCCGCAGCGGTCCTTTTTGCGCGATCGCCGGAGAATGGCTGGCGCAGTCGCGTCTTCGAGCTGGTACGCGCCGCCCTGGCGACGGCGTTCGGTCTGGGGCTCGCTGCGCCCGTGCTCTCGTGCGCGCTCTACCTGCGCGGTGACACTTCCCGCAACGAGCCGCTGATGCCGGCCATGGCCGAAGCCTGGTCCGCGCATCCTGCGCGCCTCATGGAGTTGTTCGTCCCTGGCTACTTCGGCAATCCATTCGACGTCGAACACTATGCCGGCGCCGCGTTCGCGGACGATCCAACGCGCCAGGCGCTGCCTTGGGCGGTTTCCGTGTACGCAGGTGCCGCGTTTCTCGTGTTCGCCCCTTGCCTCCGTCGTAGACGCGTGCTCGCGAGTCTGGGGAGCGTCGCTGTCCTCTTCATGTTTCTCGCCTGCGGCCGACACACACCGCTCAACGCGCTCGCGACCCACGTGGTGCCCGGGCTCTCGCTCTTTCGCTACCCGGAGAAACATCTCGTCGTCGTCGTCGGTTTGCTCGGCCTTCTCGCCGCGCTGGGCGCGGGAGAGGCGCTCAAGAACCGCCCTCCGCTGTGGCGTCTGTCGGCAGCGCCCGTGTTGGTCATCGGATTGGCGATGGCATTGGCGCCCAGCGCGCTTCGCGCGAACGCACTGCTCGGCGGCGCGTACGCCGCGGTGGTCTCCCTCCTCTTGATCGGGTGCGTTCTTTTGGCGCCGACCCGGACGGCGTGGGCCTTTGGCCTCGCGTTGGTAGCCGTGCTCGACCTCGCCGTCGCAGGGCGTCCGTTTCTGCAATGGGCCGAGCAGCCGCTCGCGGTGAGCCCTTTCGCGGACGTTCTTCAACCGCGCGTTGGCCTCGCGCCGCCGCGCATCTATCGACCGCGCTCGGGCGACTTCGAAGACGCCATGACCTTGCCCGGAGCGGCCGGCCAGGTGTTCGGCATCGCCGCGCTGCCCGGTCATGACCCTGCCAGCAGTGTGCGACTCAGCACGCTTCTCAAGCTCCTGGCCGATCAGCCGGAGCGCATGGCGCAGCTCTTCGCCCTGGATGCGTTCGTTCTGCCCGCCGACACGCCGGTCGGAACGAGTCCCGTCGCGTCGCTGCGCGGGACGTCTCTTTATCTTCGTCCGCGCCCGGTTCGGGCGTGGATGGTCGGCTCGGTGCGGCTCGCGCCGACGGCCGATGCCATGCGCGCGATCGCGTCGGAGAGGTTCGATCCCTACGGTGAAGCGATCGTCGCCGCGGACGTCGATCCGGCGGTCGTGGACCTGACGCGATGCGCACAGGGCAGCGCCGGCATGTGCGCGATCGTCGAGTACGATCGCGCCCACCTCGACGTGCACTGCAACGCGGAGCGCGACGGTTTGATGGTGCTCTCGGAGCTTTTCGCGGACGGGTGGAGCGCGGCCGTCGATGGACATGCAGCGCGCATCTTCCCCGCCGATCTCGTGCTGCGCGGAGTCCCCGTCGAGCAAGGAGTTCACCGCATCACGATGCGCTACGAAACGCCGGGGCTCGCCGAGGGAACCGCCGTGGCTGCAGCGTCGGCGGTGCTTCTCTTGCTGGGCCTCCTGTTGGCGAGGTTCCGTGCGTCAGCGTGACGGGCTGCGATCCGATCTTCGTTTTTGCGTGACCGAGTAGGACACGAAGATCAGTCCGACTAAGGATGTCTTTTCGGCTTTCGACCGATGGGTGGTCGCTCGCCTGCATCCAATATGAGCTCGCCGTCTATGTCGATGGTCGATGGATCTGCGCGAGGCGCGCGCGAGCGCACGCCGCTTGGTGCAGGACGGAGTCGTAAAGGCGCCGTGACGGGTTTCGCTTTTTTTCCAAAAGGACGGTCCATGAGATCTTTTAAAACTTTCAATCAACGACATTTGTTCGCCGTCGCGACGCTATGCGCGTCGTTTGCGGCGCTCCCTTCGTGCGGCGGTGATGACGACACTACGGGCGGCACGGCCGGCTCGGGCGGCTCCGGCGGCAGCTCCGGCAAAGGCGGCGCTGCGGGCAAGGGTGGCACGGGCGGGACGGGCGGGACGGGCGGGACGGTGGGTAAAGACGGCGGGGCGGGAACGGGCGGCGCAGGTGGCGCGACCGGCGGAGCGGGCGGCACGGCGGGTAAAGACGGCGGGGCGGGAACGGCAGGTAGCGCAGGCGCCGGTGGTAAGGGAGGCAGCGCTGGCGCGTCGGGTTCCGGGGGTGCAGCGGGCGCGGGACGCGACGGCGGACCCGATGTTGCCGACGCCGCCGATGGAGCGGTGGACGGCGCGATCGATGGCGGGGACGCTACGGCGCCGACCGCCAATCTGCGGCTCGCTCATCTTTCGCCAGGAACGCAGGCGGTCGATTTTTGCGTCGCCGTTCACGGCACGACTGCGTTCACCGGACCTCTTCTGGCGGCGAACGGGATCGCGACGGGGCTCGCTTACGCGAACGTGAGCAAATATTTGGTCATGGGCGCCGCGCAATTCGACGTCAGGATCGTCGCGCCGGGCGCGACGAACTGCGCAACGTCGCTCGGCGGACTGCCCGACGTCACGAACCTTCCGGCGCTTCCTCCGGGTGGCTCGGCGACGATTGCGGCGGAAGGAGAGTTGATGCCGGGTGACGGCGGTGGCCAGCCGTTTGGGCTCAAGGCTTACATCGACGACACCACCGTGACCGCGGGCAAGGCCAAGCTGCGCTTCGTGCACGCGTCGTCGGGCACGCCTTCGGTGGACGTGGGACTCGGCGGCGGCGTGCTCTTCACGCCGGTGTTTACCGACGTTGCGTTCGGCAACACCGCGATCGCGACGAACGGTTACGTCGAAACCAATCCACTTGCCAACGCCGAGATCAGCACGCGCGCCCATGGCGCAGCCACCGACATTCTCGCCGTCAAAGGGACGAACCTTGCGGCGGGTACGATCGCCACTGCGTTCGCCATCGGAAAGATCGGCAACGTCGCCTCGCCGCTCAAGGTTCTCTTGTGCGCGGACAACGGCACGCCTGCTGGTGCGCTCACGCCCTGCAGTGTGCTGGGCGACACGCCTCAGCGCGCGCACGTTCGGGTCGCCCACCTTTCACCGGACGCGCCGGCGGTCGACGCTTGCCTGACGGCGACGGGCACGGGGTTCACTGGCAGTACGCCGATCCTGCGCAGTCAGGCGGTTACCACGGGGCTCTCGTACCCGCAGGTGACGAAGTACCTCGATTTGCCGGTGCAGGCATATGACGTACGTCTCGTTCTGTCGACGGCCACCGACTGCGCGGTCGCCGCCGTTCCCGATACGACGAACGTGGTAGTGACGGATGGACTCTACGCCACCCTCGGTGCCATTGGAGATCTCATGGTGGTGCCTGATGCCGGAGCTCCCGATGCGGGCGCCGACCCGGGCTTCTCGATCAAGGTCTTCACGGACGACCATGCCGCGCCCACTCCGGTGGGCAATATATCGCTACGCTTCATCCACGCCTCGCCGGGATCGGGCCCCGTCGACGTGGGTCTCGGCAGCGCCGGCAGTTTCACGAGCATCTTCAGCAACGTCGCGTTCAGCATGGTGGCGACGGGTACGGGCATCGACGCGAACGGCTATCTCTCCACTGCGCCACTCGCGGCTCAGACCATCTCGGTGCGCGCCGCGGGAGGGACGACCGACGTTTTGGTGGTCCCGAACGTGACCGTCGCCGCTGGCGCTCTGGCCACGGTCTACGCCATTGGTAACAAGACAGGGGATGCGACGAAACCGCTGCGCGTATTGCTGTGCACCGATAGCGCCGCTCCCGTCGGCGTGCTCACCGCGTGCGCCGTCATGCCTTAGTCGGACGGATCCTCAAACCAACCGACTGGGCCTGACTCCACCTGACCATCGGGTGGAGGGTAATGGTGCGGCGCTCGAGGCCAGGCGCCGCGATCTTGAAGTGGGCGGAGTCATCTCCGCCCACTTCACTTCTTTGTTGTACGTACGGCGTGCGCGTCAGTCCGGCTCAGCGCCGATCACTTCGAATCGGGGGGCCGCTGATTGAGCACCAACCAATAGAGACCGAGCTGCTTGACCGCGTCGACGAACTGATTGAAATCGACCGGCTTGCGTACGTAGCTATTCGCGCCGAGTGCGTAGCCGCGTAAAAGGTCTTGGTCTTCGATCGACGACGTCAGTAGCACCACCGGCAGCAGCTTGGTGCGGTCGTCGGCGCGCAGCTGGCGCAGCACTTCGAGTCCGTCGACCTTGGGCAGCTTCAGGTCGAGCAGGACGACCTCCGGATTGCCGGCTGGTTTGCGCCCCTCCTGCGCGCCGCGCGAAAAGAGATAGTCGAGCGCTTCGGCGCCGTCGCGTGCGACGACGACGGGGTTCAAGATGTTGCTCTTCTTCAAGGCGCGAAGCGTAAGGGCTTCGTCGTTGGGATTGTCTTCCACCAAAAGAATGGTCCGCTCACTCATGGGGTCGTCACCTCATCGGCCAGTGTGAAAAAGAACGTTGCGCCGCGGTCGATCCCCCCCTCCGCCCAAATGCGGCCGCCGTGCCTTTTGACGATACGTTGCACGGTGGCCAAGCCGATCCCCGTCCCCTCGAACTCGGACACATGATGTAGTCGCTGAAACACGCCGAACAGGCGCCCGGCGTAGGCCATGTCGAAGCCGGCGCCGTCGTCGCGTACGAAGAATACCTTCCCTCCGTCCTGCTCGGTCACACCGAGCTCGATGTGCGCATCCTTTCTCTTGCTCGTGAACTTCCAGGCATTGCCGAGCAAGTTTTCGAGGAGAATGTGGAGAAGCCCCGAATCGCCCGAGACGCGGAGACCATTGCCGATGACGATGTTCACGCGACGCTCGGGCGCGAAGCTCTCTAGTTGCGCGATGATCGCGCGCGCAAGGTCGCTGAGCTCTACCCATTCGCCGCGCATCTCGGCGCGCGTGACGCGCGAAAGGGTGAGAAGATCGTCGATGAGCTCGGCCATGTGCTGGGCCGATGCGCGCACGCGCTGCAAATAGCTGTGCCCTTCGCCATCGAGCTTCGCGCCGTAGTCCTCGAGCAAGGCTTGGCTGAAGCCGTCGATGGCGCGTAGCGGCGAACGCAAATCGTGCGCGACCGAATAGCTGAAGGCTTCGAGCTCAAGATTGGCGGCCTCGGTCGCTTCTTTGGCGCGCAGAAGCTGCGCCTCTGCGCTGCGGCGCTCGGTGATGTCCTGAGAAATGCCGAGGAGATAGACCGGCATGCCTTCGCCATCGAGGATGGGCACCTTTTTCGTGTGTAGCCAGCGCGTGCCGCGCGCGGTCTGAATCGGTTCCTCGGGAATGTCGAGCATCGTGCCACTGGCCAATGTTTCTCGATCCTTTTGAATGAAAAACTCTGCCTCGGCCGGAGGAAAGAAGTCGTAGTCGCTCTTGCCCAGCAGCTGCTCGCGTTCGATGCCGAGGAGCTCCTCGCCGGCGCGATTGAAGCGGGTGAACGCCAAGGTGGCGGCGTCTTTGACGAACACCATGTCGGGGATGTTCTCGATGATGGCGTCGAGGAAGCGGTTGGCGCGTGCGACATCCTGCTCGGCGCGGCGCAAACGCTCGGCCTCGAACAACGCGGCTTCGGCTTGCACGCGACGATCGATCTCCCTCTGCGCGCGGTGCAGCAGACGGCTGTTGGAAATGGCCAGTGCGGCGTGATTGGCCAAATTGCTCGCCACCTCGACGTCGATTTCATCGAGCGGGGTGTGCTCGGGGCGATAGCGCACGATGCTGATGCTCCCCACGGGTTCGTTGCGCACCCGCAACGGAACCACCAGAACGCCATGGGCGCCTATGCGGCGGTGCAGCTCGTAGCTCTCCGCCGTCGTGCGGTCGCGGAACTGCTCGATGTCGAGCCGGGCAATGCAGATCGGTTTTCCCGATTGCATCGCTTCTCGCGCCAATGTCGGATCACGGATCGCGAGCGGCCGCTCGAAGAGCGCAGCATACTGGCGGGCCACTTCGGGGTCGCGATCGTGGTAGGCCGTTCCCTCGAGCGATTGCTTGTCGTCGGACAAGAGCAGCACGATGCAGACGTCGCCGATGATCTCGGCGACGCGCCGGGCAATGACGCTGAGAAGCCGGGGATAGTCCGAGGTCGCTTCGGCGAAATCGTGCAGCGACTCCGACAACAGGCGCATTCCCTCTTGTCGTCGTGACGCTTCGGTCCTCGTCGCCGCCCCGCTCTTCGTCATCGTGGGGGGTGCAGTCTATCGCGCCGGAACCCGAGGCGATAGGACCGTAGCAGCGACGAGCGACGGAGAAGGGGCTCGTGCAGCGCCTCGGCTACTTCTTTCCGTGCGCTTCGTAGAAGTAATAGGTGGCCGTGTAGCCGACGCGCGCAGTGTCGCCGACGTGGGCGGCGTCGCATCCGGTCGTCGGCGCCTTGCCGCCTGTCGTTTCCAAGCGCTGAATGTATGTGACGTCCGTCATCCGCCCTTGGCCAGCATGGCTCGTGGCGCCGAGTAGCAGCCAAGGGATGGCCGTCGCGTCCGGGGCGGGCGATTCGGCGAGCTTGGCGCCGACCACCGTGCTGCCGTCGTTCGCCTGCCAGGTCGGCCCAGCGTAGTGCGTTGCCGCCAGCTTGCCCTTTTTCCCATAGAGATTGGCCTCGGGCGCGCGGAACACCCAGCCGTAGCCCGTTGCCGTCGCGTCGCAGCCGTAGATTTGAACGCCGATGGCATCGTAATCGAAACGAAGCTTGTTGCCGGGGGGTACCGCCAGCGCGGGTGGCACTTGCGGCGCGCAGGCTGACGCAAGCTCATCACTCTCGTCGTCGCCCGCCTCTCCCACCGCGTTGGTGCAACCAGAAAAGAGCACAATCGCGGCGGCGGGAATCGTCGCCCATGAGGCACTGCGCAAATAGGATGGTTTCATTGGATCCTCCGACCTAGGTGTTGCTTCGTCGACAAACGCCGCGCTCCCTCCCACGGGTGCACGCGTGCGGGCGTCGTCGGGTCGACTCCGGGGCGGCGCTCATTGCGCCGCGCGCCTCACGTGCCAAGCGATACGCACGCTCCCGGATATGGTTTCGCCTGGCGCCGGCCCCAATCCGCCGGTGGACGGCCGTGAGGGTTCTGAAACCAAATCGACGCTCCTGCGTAAATGCCCACACCGTGTTGGATCGAGGTACGCTAGGGCCGGAGAGAGGGAGATCGGGGCGAGTCTTGGTCGTCGCTTGGACCAGCATGGGGACTTTCCGGGAGGAGGCCGCCGACAAGGCGGGGTCGGAGGCACGCCAAGGGCTGGTGCCCGTTCCCCACGAGCGGGAAACGCAACAAGGTCACGCACCGGTACCGGCAACGCGGGTCGACCCACCGTCTTCAGCCGCAGCCGACAGGGCCATGGATCGCTACGCCTCTGGCGACGGCGCGGCGTTCTCCCAGCTTTACGACCTTCTCGCTCCGCGACTTTTCGCTTTTCTCCTGCGCGCCACGCGCAGCCACTGCGAGGCAGAGGATCTCGTGCAGCAAACCATGCTGAAAATGCACTGCGCCAGGGGGCGTTTCATTCGCGGCGCCGGGGTCGTTCCGTGGGCATTTTCGATCGCGCGCCGGCTCGTCATCGACCGTGCTCGGCGCTCCAAAGTGCGTGGCACCGCGTACGAGGCGGGTGATCCGAACGAGGTGCTCGCGCAGCTGGCGGCACTCGATATCGCTGCCGACGAAATGGTTCATTCGAAATTGGTGGGCAAGCTGATCCAGCGCGAGCTGGAGCGGCTTGCGCCGCGCAATCGGCTCGCGTTCGAGCTCGTCAAGCAAGATGGTCTCACGCACGCCGAGGCGGCCAAAGTGCTCGGCACGACGGTCATGGCTGTCAAGCTGCGAACGCATCGCACCTGCGCGGCGCTTCGAGCAGCCCTTCAGAAATCGCTCGATGTGAGGGACGCATGAACCGAAGCCTGCCCTCGGAAGATTTGAAAATCCGACTGCTGCGCGCCGTCGAGGCGACACCCGCGCCGACGCGTGCAGCGGAGTCGAAACGCGCCGCTTGGCTCCTAGCCGGTGCGCTGTTCGGGTCCTTGCTCGTCTATTTCACGCTCGGCGGGGTGCGCTTGATCGGCCGCCCACCGTCACTCATCGTCGGCACCGTGGCTGGAACGGCCACCATTGCCGCGGTGGCAATGTGGATAGCCATCGCCCGAGGTCGCGCGATGGCGGGCCGAACGAGCAGCTGGCTCACCGCCGTCGCGATCGCCGCGCCCCTCGCACTGATCGCTTGGAAGATCTTCTGGAGCGCCCAATACGAGCATGGCCTCGACCGCATGGAGGGCCGCCTTGGTCTGCGCTGTCTCGGCGTCAGTTTGACATTGGCAGTCCTCCCGCTGGCGGCGCTGCTCTTCAGCCGGCGGGGCACCGACGCCGTGCATCCAGCGCGCGCCGGGATGGGCGTGGGCGTCGCGGTCGGACTCGTGGTGGCCACGCTGGTCGATACCTGGTGTCCGGTTGCTTACGTGCCGCATTTTTTGCTCGGTCACGTGGTTCCGCTCGCCGTGCTCGGCGCAGCCGGTCTCTGGTTCGGCCGCAAGATCCTCGCGCCCTGAGCGCTTCTTGCGTGCGACGCGCGCATGCCGCGGCGCGTGCTGCGATCTCCTTTGATATATAGTGCGGCGGGTGAGCCCCTCCATTTCCCCGCAGGGGGCGTCCGAGGAGAGGATCCCCCCCGCCGACCTCGCCGACTACGTCATCGAAATCGGCGGCACACTCGTAGCCTACGGCTGTCCGAGCTACCGACTCGAAGAGGTGATCCGCGTCGTCGCCGAAATCGAAGGTTACACGGCGCAGGCTTTCGCGATCCCCACTGGGCTCTTCGTCAGCATCACCGTCCCCGGACAGACCACGTCGGTGTTCCGGATGATCCGCGTCAAGGAATGGGGCACGAACCTCGACCGGCTCGTGCTCGTCGACGCTATTTTCAACGACGTCGCCGCCGATCGCATCACCATTCAGCAAGCGCGCCGGCGTCTGCGCGATCTCGATAAGCATCCGCCGCCCTATTCCCGCGCGCTGACATGGACCGCCATCGCCGCGGTGTCGGCGGCGGCGGCGGTGTTTTTTCGGGGAGGCGCGCTGGAAGTGCTCGTTGCCGGAACGACCGGCATTGCGGTGGCGCTTCTCGCGTCCCTCATCGGCCCCAACCTCAATGGGCGTTTCCTCGTCGATTTGGCGGGGGGGCTCTTGGCAGCACTTTTCCCGTGGACCCTCGTGCGGCTAGGGCTCGATCTGTCGCAAGAGGTGGTGGTGCTGAGCGCGGTCATCGTACTCGTGCCGGGAATGACGCTAACCACTGGTCTCGCCGAGCTGGCGCAGAAAAATCTGGTGTCCGGCGCCGCGCGCTTGATGGAGGCGTTCGTCGCATTTCTCTCCATCCTTTTCGGCATCGCGCTCGCTATCGGGATCGAGCACATGGTCAGCACGGATACGACCCCTCCACCCATCCGTCAGGCGCTGTCGCTTCCTTTTCAGGCCTTGGCACTGGTAGCGGCGTCGCTCGGAATTGCCGTCATCTTTGCCGTCCCCCGCCGCTATTTGGGTGCCGCACTCGCCAGCGGCGCGATCGGGTACATCGCGACGGCGCTCGGCACCCGCTACCTGCCCGGCTATGTCTCGGCATTTGCAGCCGCTCTCGCGGTCTGCCTCTTCGCCAATGGTTTGGCGCGGGCCACCGACCGGCCGGCGCAGCTCTATCAATTGCCGGGGATGATGTTGCTCGTGCCCGGGAGCTTCGGCTTCATGAGCCTCGAAGATTTTTTGCGCGGTGATTTTCTGAACGGCGCTGCCAAAGGGTTCTCGATGCTGCTCATCGCCGGAGCGCTGGTCACCGGGATCTTGCTGGCCAACGCGCTCTTGCCGGCCAAGAAACTGCTTTAATCAGCCGGGCGGCGTGCCCTTCAGTGCTGCGTCGATGAGCGCCGAGATGGCTTCGAAGTTGGTGGGATTGGCGACGCGTGTACCGTTCACGAACATGGAGGGCGTGCCGTTGACCTGCACCTTCTCTCCGAGCTTGAGATCGGCCTCGACGACGGGCCCGAACTTGTGCTCGTCGAGCGACTTTTTGAAAGCTGCCACGTTGAGGCCCGTCTGCTTGGCGTGCTCTTCGAGGGCGGCGCGGTCGAGGTTTTTTTGGTTTTTGAAGAGACGGTCGTGAAACTCCCAGAATTTGCCCTGGGTACCTGCGGCCAGCGCGGCTTCGGCCGCTTCACGGGCGTTGGGGTGCATGGGCAGCGGGAACTGGCGGAACGTGAAGCGCACTTTATCGCCGTATTTTTGACGAATTTGGTGCACGACGTCCGCCGCCTGCGAGCAAAAGGGGCACTGAAAATCGGAAAACTCGACCACCTGCACCTTGGCGCCGGCAGGACCGAAGCTCGACGGTGACCCGGCCGCAATCGCCGCCTGCAGCTCGGCGGTGAGAGGCTTGTTGGCGTCCTCCATGCTCTTCAGCTCGGCGGCCACCTCGGGCAGATGCTGCAGCATCATCTTGCACTTTTCGGCGCCGAACTTTTTGGTCTCGCCGCTGACGAGCTTACAGCTCTGCGTTTCGGGGCCGACCGCCTCGCAAAGCTTTTGCACCAGCTCGTCGCAAGATTGACCAGCGGCGGCGAGCTTCTTGACGCTGAAGTCGAGGTTCTTCATCCCGGCGGCGCAAGCTTCGGGCGGCATCAATTCCGTGGCCGTTTTCACGGATTGGCACGTGGGGGTGTCGGTGCCCGCCTTGTCGCAGAGACGCTCCGCGTAAGCCCCGCAGGGCCCGAGCGCGCTCACGTCGGCGGCGCTCGACGCGGCCGTCGGTGCGGCAGAAACGGTTGCCGGTTTCTTGCAGCCCAGGAGGCCGATACCGATGATGGCGGCGAGCCGCACGACAAGCGCGGCCCCTCGATGTGGCGTAGTTTTTCGCAGCGTCGCTCGCATGGCCGGAGCTTATAGCAAGCCTTGGACGCCCGCGCTCCTCAGTGCTTTGGCGGCAAGCTCGTCCCAGCCACGGTTGGCCGCCGGGCTGGCTGGGCTCGGGTGAGGAATGCTGGCCACTTGGAGCCCCGGGATTCCGAGTGACGCGATCTTCTTCGTCGCGTACTGCCCGACGCCGATGGCGGTGCGCGGGTGAAGAGCGGAGAGCGCGTCACGAAGGTGCTCGTCGCACGCCGTTTCGAGCGCTGCCCGCTCGGACACGCGCAGCTTGTCCGGCGTGATGTTGGCGCCGCTTTCGGCGAGAAAGAGAAGGGGGCAATAATTGAGCACGAAGGCGCGCTGAAAGAATTGCCGCGCGTCGGGAAAGCGCCGCGCGAACGCTCCCCACAGGCGGGCCCCCGACACTTCGCTGCGTGTGCAATCGAGCCCGAGCACGGGTCGCTTGGCGTGCTCGCGCTCGGGGCGCGCCACCGACCCTCGCAGATCCATCCAATCGCGCACGAAGCCGACTTCACCGAAGGGAACGCCGGTCTGCGCCATCCCGAACGGTCCCGGATTCATCCCCACGAACACGATTTCTTTGGCGCCGCTGCCGTACTTTTCCATGTACGCCTCGGCGATGGGCCAGGCGTAGCCGAGCGGTGCATAAACGCAGTCGACGGGTGCTGCGAAGGCGAGCTTCGACGTGCGACGGTGCAGTTTCTTGGCAGCGGAAATCAGCGTGGCGGACATTGCGAACGTCTATTTTTTCTGGAACACGCGCACGTAATCGACCTCGTACCGCGTCGGAAACGGCGTTGCCGCCGGATCGCCCCCGTTCACGCCGCCGATCGCCAAATTCAAGAGCATGTAGTGCGTCTGGCGAAACGGGCTCATGCCGTCCGGGTTCAGCATGCTGGCGAGATCGGTCGTGTTCAGCAGCTGATCGTCGAGATAGAGATCAATTTTTTGATCGTCCCAATCCATACGCCAGAAATGAAACTTGGTATCCCACGCGGCGTCGCCGAAGGACGAGACCGCTTTGGTGACCGAATCCCATTTGGCTACCCAGCGCGTCGTCGTACCGCACGCCACGTTGGCCAGCACATTGCCCTTGTAAAACTCCATGATGTCGACTTCGCCGTTCGCCGGCCACTCGCCGCTCGTTCCGAGCGTCCACCACGCCGGCCACAAACCGGCCTTGGCAACGATCCTCCCGCGCATCTCGAGACGACCGAATTGCCAACTGTGCATGCCGCTCGTCAGCAAGCTGGCCGAGGTGTACTCGGCGTATTGCCGATTCGTTTTCCAATCGGTGCTGCCCGCCTGGTAGTTCGGATTCGTCACGCGTTCGCGGCGCCCTTCAATGACGAGAAAGCCACCTTCTACGCGCGCATTGTCGGGCTGGTACCACTGCAGCTCCTCGTTGCGTACGAACCCGTTTTCGTATTTCCAATTCGCTGCGTTGGGACGACCGTCAACGTCGAATTCGTCGCTCCAAACCAATTTGTAGCCGTCGGGAGGAACGATTCCCCCCGCGTCGCTCGCGTCACGGCCGGCTTCTGGAGCGCCGACGCTGCCATCCGTCGCCGCGTCGGAACTGCCATCGCGTGACCCTCCCGCTGCGTCGGATGCCGCGTCCGTGCTCCCGCTCGACCCTGCGGCGCCGCCCGTTGCGGCGTCGACGCCGCGCCCGCTCGCGCCGCCGACGCCCGAGGCGCCGCTGTTTCCGCCGGCCCCCGCGTTCCCACCTTGGCCAGCCATGCCCGCGCCGCCGCCGTTGCTACCACTCGCGCCGCCACTTCCTGCGGCCGCATCGTTCGAGTTGGCTCCCCCAGCGCCCGCTCCTGAAGTTCCGGCGCTGCCGCCGGGGACGTCGTTTCCATCCGAGCCGCAGGCGACCGCAGCAGTGCCGAGCAGGAGCGCGGCAATCCACATCGCACCCTGCGCGCCTCCCTTGCTATTTTTTCTCGCAGGAATCGCGCTTCGCGTCATGGCACTTGCCTCGTACTGGGCCGCCGAGAAGTAGCGGTGCGGGCTTCTAAGGAATGCAACCAGATGAGGTCAATCACGTGCCACAGCGGCGCTGAGGCGACAAGTTCGCGCAATGTAAGTCTCGTCCCACTTGTTTTTCGCAGCGAGCCGGGAATTGTCAGCCTGGGTCCTCCGGGGTGACGATTTGCGGCACTCGCGCCCGTAAAAAGCCGTCAAGCGCTTGGCGCTCGCGCACGATCGGTAGCTAAAATCGCGGGCTTCGGTGATCGGCGCTCGGAGCGGTCGTCAGTGGCGTAGAAGCTGCACTAACGAGATACATTCGTCGCATGAGGATCTTCACCCGCCGCCGCTCCGAACAGCGAGCTTTTACGTTGCTCGAGTTGCTCACGGTCGTCGCCATCGTCGGCGTCCTCGCGACGCTCGGCCTCGTTTCGTATCGGCGCTTCATCACCTCATCGAAGTCGAGCGAAGCGGTTTACATGGTGGGCGCGATTCGGGCCGCCGAAGAGAGCTACCGCGCCGAGACGTTGTCTTACCTCGACGTCACCGGTTCCACGATGGCCAACTACTATCCCACCGGCAGCGTGGGTGCGAAAAAGACGGGCTGGGACGCGTCGACCGACCCTGCCTTGCAGCTGCGATGGCGACAGCTCGGCGCGCGACCCGATGGGCCGGTCTATTACGGCTATGCGGTAGGCGCTGGCGCCGCGGGCAGCGTCCCTTACACGTTGCACCTCGCCAACAAACCCACTTGGCCGACGACGACCGAGCCCTGGTACGTGATCGAAGCGAAGGGCGACGTCGACGGCAACGGCGTTTACTCCTGGGTCGCCGCCTCGTCTTTCAGCGGCGAGATTTACATGGAGAACGAAGGTCAATGATTTGCGGGGGGAATTTGACTCGATGCGGCCGACGTCCGGCAAGCCGCACCCCGACCAGAAAAGGCAGCCGGAAAATACAACAACAGGAGTGATGTCGATGCGTGCATTCAAGAAATATCAAAGTCGTGGTTTTACTCTCATTGAGCTCATGATCGTCGTGGCGATCGTGGGCGTGCTGGCGGCGCTCGCCATCTACGGAGTCCGCAAGTACTTGCTCAACTCGAAGACGGCGGAAGTTCGCAACGCCGTTGGACAGATGGCCAAAGACGCCAAGGGCGCGTACGAGCGAGAGTCGATGCCGTCGACGATCCTCGCCGGTGGGGCCAGCGCCGCTGTTTCCAACAACCTCTGCCTCGACGCCAGCAAGACCGTTCCTGTGGCCAAGACGTCGATCGCCGGCAAGAAGTACCAGTCTGCCGCTTCCGATTGGACCGTCGACGAGGCGACGCCGGGCAAGGGCTTCGCTTGCCTGCGCTTCTCGATGAGCGATCCCCAGTATTATATGTACGACTACAAGGGGACCGCCGGTGCAACGGGCAAGTTCTCGGCAGTCGGTTCTGGCGACCTCAACGGCGACACCGTCACCTCTTCCTTCACGTTGGCGGGCGAAGTGACGGGCGGCATCGTTTTCGTTTCGCCGAACTTTCTGGAAGTCACGCCTGAAGAGTAGCTCCGGGGCGTGCGCACGGCTGATGTGACGGCCGGCGCAGCGTGGGGATGAGATGCCCTCCTTGCTGCAAGGCTAGGGGGGCATCGTCGTCTCCATAGGTCCGTCGCGGCGCGGGATGGGGTTCGTTAACGCAGCCGGAAAACACAACAACAGGAGTGATGTCGATGCGCGCATTCAAGAAATATCAAAACCGTGGTTTTACTCTCATTGAGCTCATGATCGTCGTGGCGATCGTGGGCGTGCTGGCGGCGCTCGCCATCTACGGAGTCCGCAAGTACTTGCTCAACTCGAAGACGGCGGAAGTTCGCAATGCCGTCGGACAGATGGCCAAAGACGCCAAGGCCGCGTACGAGCGTGAGTCGATGCCGTCGACGATCCTCGCCGGTGGGGCCAGCGCCGCTGTTTCCAACAACCTCTGCCTCGACGCCAGCAAGACCGTTCCTGTGGCCAAGACGTCGATCGCCGGCAAGAAGTACCAGTCTGCCGCTTCCGA
>DATHEQ010000412.1:0-2961 GCA_035318505.1 Polyangiaceae bacterium
TCCCCCGCGATGCTTGCGGGAGACGACCGCAAAGCCGCAAGCTCTCCCAACCCTTTCTTCACCATCCGCCGGTGCGACAATCCTCCCGTGTCGTCTGCGTCACACACGCAAAAAGCCCGGGTTTCCGCGACACTCCGGCCCTCATAACCCGGGATTAACCACCTCGGCACACCCCGCCTTAAGATTACGCGGCGTAAAAGCGAACCCTACAATTCAGCGAAACGAGATCGTCGTACGCGACGCTGGTGATCACGTTCATCTTGCCCGCGCAGATCGTTAGGAGCAGCTCGTCCCGCGGGATCGTGCACCCTGGCGGCAACTTCGGCCGGGTGCCGACGAGCACGATCCAACCGTTGGCAAGCAGATCGGCGCCTCGCTGAAGGACAAGATCGTAAGCATCCGCGCCCTCGTGCGCGAGGACCAAGGTCATGTCCCCGATGTCCTCGACCGCGAACACCTCGCGCATGCAGACTTTCGCGAGCTCTCGCCCCTCGGTGATCCGAGCGTTGTCGTTCGTTGCTTTTACCACTCATGTCGTCACTCCTATCGGTGCTTGGCACGGGTCCGGCCGCTGACGCGGCGCGGGCCCATTTTTGTTTCATGCCCGGGGAGGACTCTCTTTCCTCCCCGGCTGCAGGTTTTCGTACTGCGAGAAGTCGATCGGTTTTGGAGGCCTGACCGGGCCGTCCTCGCTCTGCCGAGGCGCGCGCGCGTGGCGCATGAAACCGACGAGTTTCGATTGGAGGGCGGACGGCGAAAGCCCAAGCCCCGCCGTCTTTGCAGCGCAATCCGACACCGCGGCGAGCACCCATGCGAGCTTTTGGGGCGCGGTCATCATAAAACCGGCATGCGCTTCGCCGATTTCCCGAGCGTCGAGCGACTCAAACACCCGGTGCTTGGCTATCTCGGTCGCGATGCTCTTGGCCTCGGGCAGGCTCGCCTGGGAGGGCGAGGGCGAGGGCGACGCGGCCGACGCGGTCGGGCGCCGCTCTCGCTTTTCTTCCGGTCGCTCCGAACGCAGTGCAGCGGGCGGCGTAGCCGCGCCCTCTTCTGCACGGCTAGGTACGGGTACGGGTACGGGTACGGGGCCATCGCTTTGCCATCCGCCGCTTGTGGCGGCGGCATTGGCAGAAGGTATGGCAGGCCGATGGTAGCCCGCTTCGCCGCTGCTATCGGCCGTGCCATTCGCTGTGCCATCGCGGCTACCACCGGTTAGGCCGCTGCCCCAACGCTTCGCTGCACCGATCCTCCCGGCCCTCCGCTTCGTTTCGGACTCCGCCGCCCGCTTTGCTCGTGTCTCTTCTGCGCTCGGGTTGTAGACGGCGTAGTCATGGATCTTGTAGCCGTCGTCCGTCACCTCCCAGAGGCGGGCCGTCACGAGCTCGGTCGCGAGCTTCTTTGTGTTTGCCGGCCGAACAGTGAGCTGGACGGCTACCGCCAGAGAAACGAAACCATCGGTCAGGTGGCGCGCGGCGTAGCCTAGGCAACGGAAGTAGAGCCAAGTCGCCGGCACGCTCACCTGCGCGAATTTTGGGTGGTCATAGAAGCTGTCATCGAGTTTGATCCAAGGCATGGCTACGCCGGCTCCCGTCGGCGTCGGTCGAGATCTCGGCCTGGGCTTAGCTGCTCTTCCTCCCAGGCGCGCTCGACTTCTCTGCGGGCTCGATCGGCGTCCGCGCGCTGGACCGCGGCGCCGCGCATCGTGAGCACGCCGACGAAGCGAGCTACGAGGACGCGCTGCTCGGGCGACAAGTGCCGCGCCGTCGCACTGACGACCGCTACGAGCTCGTGGGGCGTCATCGTGGGTCCCCCCCAGCGGAGGGCGGTGGTCACTTGACTGACCTTGACTCGCTCGGGAGTGCCGCGGCCCACACGCGCTTGAGCCGCTCCCAGGCCAGGCCATTGCCTCGCTCGCCCCGGAGGAAATCGGCCGCCGTCCGCGGATCGACTTCCGCGTCAGCTGCTAATTTCAGGACTACGCGGCGATCAACCTCAACCCTGCTTTTTCCAGCCCTGTTTTCTTCCACCCTGCTCTTACGGTGCGCTGTTTTCATAGGGCGCATGTTCCGCGCTCTGCAACAACGGGCAAACACTGGTGACGAGCTGCTGTACTCGTCACCAGTGTTTGGTTGTGACAGCAGACGGCAGGCATGATGCGCCACATGCACAACGCTCGGATCGCCCAGCTGCTCCGCGCCCTTGCGGACGAGTTCGATAGCCGGCCGATTCCAGTGGCCGAGCACCCAAGGCGAAAACATTCGCGCGTTCTATTGCCCGTGCCTGCGAGCATGCCGAGCGAGATCGATATGGCGCGTGCTAAGGAGCAACTTCGAAAACTCGGCTACAGGCCGACCGGAGTAAAACGATGAGCGAGCGGCGACGGCGGCGACGAGGTACCGGCACAATCGAGGGCCCCTTTAGCGACGGCAGCTATCGACCGCGCATGCCCAACGGTGGCGGACGCCTCGATCCATACCCGACCTACGACGAAGCCGAACGGATCCTCGATGCAGCGATCGCAACGATTGGCACCGAAGTGGTTGCCGATCCCAATAGCAAAACGCTCCGCGGTCTCGGCTCAACGTTTCTCGACGATCGCGAGCTCGCTGGCGTCTCCAGTGTCCGCACCGATCGCTCGCGATGGCGACGGCACATCGAGACTAGCTACTTTGCTGATTGGCCGCTCGCCAACGTCGAGCCCCATGATGTGCGCGACTGGGTCGCCACGATGCACCGAAAGGATGCCGCCAAAGGCAAGGGGCACAAGAAGGCGACGAGGCGAAAGCTTTCGCGGTCGACAATTCAAAACACGCTGAACCTCATGCGCTCAGCCTTCGCCGCCGCGATTGATGGCGGCTACCTGCGCGACAATCCCGCGAGGGATGTCTCGTTGCCGCGCGACCCTGGTCGCACGCACGAGCCGTGGACCTACCTCGAACCAGCCGAGCAGGATGCGTTACT
>DATHEQ010000413.1:0-26912 GCA_035318505.1 Polyangiaceae bacterium
CCCTCGCCCCAGGGACCGGACGCTGCGCCAAGCCGCCGCCATGCTAAACAAGGGCGAGTCTCGACGGGGAGTCGCACAGTCCGGTAGTGCACGAGCTTTGGGTGCTCGTCGTCGCGGGTTCAAATCCCGCCTCCCCGACCCGTTAGAGAAGGAAGCGTTTCAAAAACAAGGACTTAGAAAAGCGACTGGAACCGTTTCCCGCTAGTTGCCCGGAAGCTTGGCCATTGCCGCTGTCAGGTCCGCCGCGTTGGCGTGAACGTAGCGTTGCGTGACGTCGAACTTGCTGTGACCGGCGAGGAGTCGCACCGCTTCGATGCTCGCCCCGTTTCGGATCAGCTCGGAGCAGAAGTAGTGCCGCAGGGAATGGAAGGATCGCTCCTTCAGGCCGTGCCGCACTTGCAGTGCCTTGATCACCGTCAGAACATGCTGCCTACCTGGCGTCCTTCCGTGCGCGTTGGTGAGCACGCGCGCGGTCGGAAGCTTGAGACGGACTGCATCGGTGAGGATGATTCGGAGATCCGTGTTCAATGGCACAACCCGCTCATCGCCCGACTTCGGTGACATGACCTCATCCGACGAGAGAGCCCGCCGAACGAAGAGCCTCCCGTGCTCGAGATCGATATCCCGAACCTCGAGCGCGCGAACCTCGCCCATGCGCAGACCAGCTCGCGCTGAGAGTGCGATGGCGATTCGCAGCCATCCCTTTGCATTCGCGAGCATGACGCGAACGTCCTCGGTGGTTGGCGCGTCAGGCACTTTTTTGCTCTGACGAGGCAACTTTGGGAGATCGGGCATGCGCTCGACCGTTCCAAACTCGAACGACGCGCGCAGAATGGTGCGAACGAGGCTCAAATGCGGTCGACTTTGCACGCCGCGGCGTGCGAGTTCCGCCTCGTAAGCGCGGTAGTCCGCGACGCGAATCTCGTCGAGGCGCTTTCCGCCGAAGGCATCCAAGATGCCTTGGCCGAGCAGCGCCTTGTAGCGATCTCTCGTGGCCGGCCGGCACTTCGTCGTCAAGTACAGCTTCTGAAATTGACCGGTGGCGAAGTCGCGAAACGTCGCCGCGATAGGGTAGCGGGATAGGGTACCGGTACTAGCTGCCTCGATTTTGAGCCGGTCAGCTTCAGCGCGTGCTGCTGCGGCGGATTGGACGGTTGCGTCGTGACGATAGCGACGTTCCCGGCCTTCCTTGTCTCGGTATCGAAAGTCAATGACCCAGCGGGGCTTACCGCGCCGAACTACCTTGCGAACTGCTGAACCTCGAACACCCATGAGAACCTCCATGGGCGGTCGCTCACGCGCGACGCGCCCATTGTAGCGCAACGACGCGTAATGGAAAGCGACCGCGCGTTACAGAGCGGAGAAGCGGATTCTCCAGCTCTTGCCGAATTTGAACGCGACGATTCCTCCACCAAGCTGCGCCACAACGGCGTCGCCGACTTGCTCTGCTGCGCGACGACAGCGAGCGCGAAGCGCGTCGGGATCGAGACCAAGCCTCACTGCAGCCATTTCAATCGTTTCGAAGGCTTACCTCGGCGGTAGCATCGGGGGCGGGCGTCGGCGACGGCGCGCGCGCGTCGGGGTAGCTGCCGTCATCGGTTTGTCTTGTTGCTCAGTGTCCTTGGGATCCATCGATGCCTCCTTCAGTGCCCATGACGAACCGGGAGTCCGCGGACAGCCGCTCGTTTTCCTCAGAGGGTGATCGCAGGAGTGTCTTCATACGCAAACCAGCGTCATGAGCGTCATGAACGTGACTCGAAGCCCCTTTCTCGGCTCGCGTGACGCTCATGACGCTCATGACGCTGCTCTCGGGCATTTTTGCGCACCCGGATCGTGCGTCGCGACGACGTCCGCTCGCTCAAGTCGACCTCCACGCCACGAGTCCTAAGAGCTGGGCTCAGCCTTCGCAGGCGGTTTGAAAGTTGCATTGGCGTAGTGGGCCATGCGCGCGTCCGCGCAGCGTCGCCCACGAAAGCAGCAAGCTCGCGCATGAGGTGGGTGGCCGTCCCTTCCCACTCCCCGCGCTTGTCCACGAACTCGCAAATGACTGATGCGATGAGATCTCCTTCGACCGCTGCGCTCGCAACGTGAACACGATTCGCCGCATAGGCTCGCATGAAGGCGCCGGGAGGCCAGGCAAGCGCATTCTCGATCGCCGTACCCCATAAGGCGAAGTCGGCCATACGCGGCGGATTGGTCAGCGAGACGGCTTCTCGGCACCGGAGAGCAGCCGATGCCGCATCGAGAAGCGCACCGAATAGCGCCGCACGGGCCGCCTGAAACTCTTTGTTCAGAGCGTCCTCGCTCCGGCGTCGATTATCGGCGATCCGAGGCAAGGTGATCACGATCGACCTATCAGCGAGGTCGCCTCGCGTCGCCAACCCATCGATGCTCGTTAGGAGGATCGGCCTAATCGCTTGAAATAATACCTCCTCCGCGTCGGTATAGAGCTGCCGGATGCTGAACCCCGCACCGGTGGAAAGCCTGCAGAGCGCATCCGACAATTCGATCGAGAGGCCGGAAAGGTTGTCGAAGGCCATCACCCAACCCTTCTGCGCACTGATCATCAACTCGTGCTCGTCCCGAGGGCACGAACGCAGCGGAGTCCCGTTCGGATCGATCAAGGACCGAATCATCCGCGCCGTCGTGGATTTCGCCGATCCTTGTTCGCCCTGCAAAATGAGCAGCGGGAAGGGGCCAGCGGGCCGCAGGCATGCAGTCATCCATGCGATAACGAGACGTTCATCGTCCTCGCTCGAGAGATTCAGCAGATGGGCGAGGCCAGCGATCTGTCCGCCTCGGATGGGGTCCGGTAGAGTTCCCATCCCGCGGCCGCGGATGAACCGAACGGGAGGCGCATCAACGACGTCCCATCCATCAGCGGCAATCTTGATCGCTCGCCAACAGTCGTCGCCGAGATCGACATAAATTGCTTCATCGACTTCTGCGATACGCACATGAACGCGCCGCTCCGAACCATCGAAGCGAGCTCGCGCGGCAAGAAGATTGCACGCCTCCTTAACGGCTCGCTCCGGGGCTGATTTGCCGGTGGATTTGTAGAACCGGTGAACGAGCGACAAATGGAAGTCGTTGGAGTCGATTCCGCGCGTCTCGTTATGTCCCGCCACCGACATCGTAACGAACGCCCGATCATCCGGAGCGTGGAACAGCTCCGCTTCCGAAGCCAGCTCGACGAGCTGCTCCGTCACCGACTTGCGGTCTGGTGGAGCGTAGCGGCAAACACTGTGAGCGATGCCTTCAACCTCCACGCGCGCGAGCGGAGGATCGCACCTCTTGCGGTTCTCTTCGAGCAATGCCGCGAGGACCATCGCTTCGTCAAATCCGCGACGGCGCAACTTCCCCGCGACTGATGCGAGATGATCATTCCTGCAGCCCTTTTCGACGGGGGCCTTCCGCGCGCCGGGGGTTTTGGGTTGACCGCCTGGACCGGCATCGAGCAGAGCCTGGAGCCAGCTCGGGATAACTGCGACCTCGAGCTCCTCAGGACCGGCACCCGATACCCACGGATAGGTCCCCCCGCTGATGTGCACAGAGGGCGCCGCGATGACGTAGCCGCCGTCCGCTTTGACGTCGACGCCGCGACCGAGAGCATGCGCCCGACTTCGGACGGGCCTTCCCGGATGCGCCAAGAAGACGTGACGGCCCGCGCCGCCGGTGAGCGCTTCGACGGTCGCTGGCATGCCGCCGTTCTGCGCGACGAGGCGCTCCCAGGTTTCGTGCCCGGAGTGCCGAGAATCGATGTCGATGACGGCGAGATGGGACTCCGCACCGGTTCGTATCGCAATATTGGCGTCGCCGAACTCCGCACCCCACCTCCGAATCTGAGCCGCGTCCACGGTGGCGTCGCGCAGCCCGTGGAGGGTGATGGGGTGTTTCCCGGGCGCCTGGCAGTCACGACGCCCACATGCGCAGGTTCCATTGCGGGTCCCGTGACATGGCAACACTGGCCAGCCTCGCGCAGCGTACGTGAGAGCTGCGTCAACCCATGCTTTGCAGGACGCGTTCATGACGTGCGTCCACCGCAGAATAACTGGCGACAGTTGCCGACTGTGCGCTGCACATTGCCGTCCGTCGCGGTGAGAAGTGCGAGCGAACGTGCAAGCCTTTGATGTCTCCCAATGCGAGCTGCGGTCACGACGTCATCAAAGACGGCGCGCAGCACCGAGTCGACTGCAAAGCTCCGCAAACGACTGCAAGCGCAGCACGTGCGGCAGAAGACATCGGCTGCAAACCAGCGCAAATGGCTGCAAGCAAGCGAAGGGCTTGACCTTCCCTTCTACGCGCAGTGCGGCTGGTGCCGCACGCGATGACGCACGTCAGCGACTGGAGCTTGACGTACGGGCGAGCCTTCGACGCTCGAGCTGACGCTGAAACCAAGGCCGGGCATACGCCGGTAGCATCATCATGTGCTTGTCGGCGATGTCATCTCGAAAATCCGGCGCAGCTTGAACGGAGACATTGGCGGACCGGGCATCGTGCCATGTTTGGATCGCCTCAAGATCATCGCGCGACAGGAATCGACCCTCGGACGGCGGTGGTACGACGCGCAAGCTGATGGCCTCGTAAATCATCGGTTGGGGCACTTTGAACCATCGTCGAGAAACATCGTGAACGTGTGCGATGGGGATGACCCGCGCTGCCATCACGAGTCTCCTTGGAGCTGATCGCGGCTTACCGTCGAAGTGAGGTAACCGCCCGTCTTCCGCCATATTGCGAACAGTTCCCTCCTTGAGACCAAGGATGTCGGATGCCTCCCGAATGAGGACCCGTACCTCTCTGTCGCTCGCTTCCATCGTGCACCTCCCCGCGTTGGGCTATGGAGGATGATATCCCGTGACGTTGCGCGTAGTCACCTGCCGGCGCGCGAGCGACACCTGGGGAGACTGCGTCTGCGAGCCGGTTTCCGACGCGACGCGTCTTGAGCGTCCCTTACGCAGCCTCCGAGAGCGCGCGACGGCGCACGCCATCAGACAATCGCGGATCCAGGCGCTCGCGTCGCGAGGGTTGGCTTGGTGCAGTACGCGAGCGGCGAGGATTTTTGGCAACCGGCGCGCCCTTCGAGCGGATAGAGAAGGATATGATGCGCACCACAGTGTCCGTGTGTGGCCGGTTCGCGGTGCTCGACGGGCTACATCTGGATCGCAACGTTTTCGAGTCGCTCAAGCGATGGGCGGCGACCCATGGGCTCCAAATCCAGGATGCCATCCAGCTCGCGCTCTGCGAATTCCGTAACGACACTCTCGACACAAGGAGTCCGCCGGCGGTGCCGGCGTCGCGGTCCCAGATGTTGGCGCAGCCGCCATGGGGTGACCGAACCGACTGACGAGCTATTGGCCGTACCCTCGGAACGGCAGCACGACCTTCGGGTCCGGCTTCTTCGCGTTTCGCACTCCGTAGATTCCGACGAAGGCGCCCTCGGTCTGGGGCGCCATCACGTCAAAGCCGAGGCGCCCTAGCTGCGCGCAGAACTTGTTCACGTCCTCGAAGTAGCTCGCGGGCTCCCAAATATGCAGCCACCCGTCGAGGTGCAGGCAGCGGCGCGCCTCGCGCACGTAGTCCGTGAAATTCGCCCCCATCAGCGCTAGGCAGAAGATGGCGACATCCAGCACGCCGTTCTCCAAGGGGACGTGCGCGATGTCGCACGCCACGACGCTCTCGTTGATCGCGACGTGGTCGAAGCTGTGGACTCGATGACGGTCCGAAACGGCTGCCGCGATGAACGCCTCTCCGCAGCCGAAGTCGCCTACCACGAGACCCTCTCTCTCAGACTCGGAAAGCCAGCGGATCTCCTCCTTGTAGGGCACCACGGGCCAGGATTCGCGAAGCTGTCGGTACATCGTGTGGTAATGCGCCCACTCCTCGGGATTGCCGGCGAGCCGGGCGTGCGTGCCGTCGCTGGCTGAGGCGTACCAGCGGTTGTTCATCTTCGAGAAGTCCCCATAGCGGGCAACACGTCGCTCGACCTCACTCGGCTCGCCCGACAGCGGGATTTTGATGATTGGCCGCTGAAACTCCGTGACCTTGCCCGTCTCGAGCCGCGCGAGCCAGTCCATGATGTCCTGCTGCGCCTGAGTGGGCGTGCGGAGGTTGCCCTCGGGCACCACGCCATCAACAGCCGCATCGGCGATCGACTTCTTGTACTCGAGGCGGTGCAGTTTCGACTCGCAGTAGGACCAGCGCTCTCCGTTCACCATCGCGAAGGTCACCGGGATGATGACGCGTACCTTATCGAACCGGCTTCCTTGCCGATAAAGACGCCCGACGAGCTGCTCGTACTCCGCGTTCGTCCACGGCAGGCAGTTGATGATCAGCTTGTTGCAGACGTACTGAAGTCCGTTCACGCCGGTGCCGATGCGGCTGGACGCGACGAGCACGTCGACGTTGCCGTCGGGTTTCAGAAATTCCTTGAGATGCGTGTCGTCCGTTTCCCCAGTGAGGAGTCCAACGCGGTAGCCGGCGCTGTGGATCGCATCACGTAGCAGACCCGATATACCGTCGACATAATGCGTGTAAATGAGCGCCTTCTCTCCGGGGGAGAGGCTCTTGAGAATGGTCGGAATGCGCAGCCGAGTGAGAGCCTGTTCGAGTTCCAGCACGGTGCCACGTCCGACAGCCCGAACCTCGTCGAGCGAAGATTCGCAGTCGATCTCCTCCTTCAGGACGTCGAGCTGAATCTTGTAGTCCGGTTTCCAGCGTGTCCCGAGCGTGACGAGGCGCTGATAGAGCCGCATGCAGTTCTGGACCGTGGCGCGCGTCTCGAGGTCGTCGTGGCGATGGCCCGTGATCATCTCGACGAGGCTCACGCCCTCTTGCAGCGTGTTGATGACCGGCGTCCCACTCATCCCGAGCACGCAGAGATCCGCGGCTTTCTTCACCGCCTCCAAGATGAGTCCTTGGACGAGCCGTTTACGCTTCGACATTTCGGCGCCGGCCTCACGCTGCTTGGCGTAGTGAATCTCGTCGACGACGACGAAGTCGACAACGTTCCGGTCCAGAAACGCGACGAGTTCCTGCTCTGAGTTCGGCTGCTGGAACTGCTCGTAGTTGAGCACGAGGTAGCGTGGCGCCGTCTCCAAAGGGTCCTTCCACTCGGGGTGCCATGTCTTTCTCGCCACTTCGGACGCCGGAAACGCCCCCTTGATCTCATTGGCCCAGTTCTCGACGACGGCGTTCGGGCAACAGATCACCGTTAGCGAGGCTCCCACAACCCGAGTGGCAACGATGGCGCTGAGGGTCTTGCCCGCGCCCATTCCAGACCAGTTGCCGTATCGGCGCTCATTCCGCACCGAAACCGCGACGCGCCTTTGCATGAGGTTCGGTTGGGTGAGCGGAGCGTTGGGGTCCAAACGGAAGGCGTAGCCCGCGGGAATCTGGAGGGCGTCGGCCTCGTCGAACTCTGCCAGAAACCTGTCGCGAACAAGCGTCGAATAAACGTCTCCCTTGAAGGATGCAGCTTGGCCCCGGGCCTCCATCGGATTTAGGTAGGCATGGCGCCAGAGCTTCGCCTTCGCGCTGTCGAGCAAGAACTTCACCGTCTCGGCGTCGGCGTTCGCGACTAGCACGCTGTCGAGCGCGGCGAGGGCGTCCTGCGTTTTGACGAGCGGCATCTCGTCGTCCGCAGCCGCAACGGCCGCCGCGGAGGCGCCCGTCGCGTCGACGTCCCGGCTCACGTCCACGTCGACGCGCTCGCCGTCGTCGACGGGTTCGGGCGCCGCGGGCAGCGCAAAGGGGTCCGCCGACGTGGCGGGTTTGCCAGTTGACCGCCCATCGACGGTCTCGAGGGTCAGCGCCTTATCGGCGGCGAACTCATCGACGAGCGAGGGCTTGCCCTCGGCGAATTTCTCGAGTTCCTCCCGAGGGAAGCGCCCCGAGGAGATCGCCATCACGAAAGGCCGCGAGTCCTTGTCCGCGAAGACACCTGCCTGCATCGCGAGCGCGAACATCTCGCTCGGGTTGAACGCGGCGACATGGGTGAGGAGCGACTTAACGAACGCGCGGATGCTATCGAGCGACCATCCTCCGTAACACGTGGAGCAGTTCCGGCTCCCGCGCGCGCGAGAGCGCACCGGCGCCTGGTAGTCGTGCCCGTTCGGACAGAGCCACCAGGCGTTCATAACGTGATCGGCGTCAACTTGCGCAGGCGTGACCTCGCCATTGCGCTTCGGATGCCACTCCGCGGCGACCGACGGGTTCGTGATTGCGAGGGATTTCTCGGCGACCGCACAGACGGCGCAAGTCGAGTTCCGCATCATGAGGAGGGGCGAGCGTTGAAAATCGTGCCCCTTCGGGCAACGCCACCACGCGTTGCCCGCATGCGTTGCATCCACCGTGTTCGGTGAGCCGTCGCCGTTCTTCTCGATGTTCCAGAGCGGAACGATGCTTGGCCGCGCCTTGGCGATGGAGTTTTTGCTCGGACCGCGCCGGCAGTCCGCGCAAACAGGGTCACTGAGCATGCTGCGCGGCGAACGCTGGAACGAGTGCCCGTTTTCGCAGCGCCACCACGCCGGGCGGAAGCTGCGCACGAGGACGGACGCCGCGGCCCCGTTCTTCTTGTCGTCCCAGAGTTTGCTTAGCAGCGGATGGACCGCGATCGATTCGGCCACGTTCACCCCTCAACGAGCCGGCGGCTCGATGCAGTCGTCGCTCTTCCAACGTGAATCACGCGGATCTAGCCCCGCGGGCAGACCTGGTCCTTGGACCGCCCTACCCTGGGCTTCGTCTTCGGCGACGAGCCTGTTGAGCTCGAGGAGGAATTCGGTCGCTTCTTGATCGGCGGGCATGCCGTAGGCAACTCGCACGGCGGCGTCGAGGGCGGCTTGTGCGTCCTTGAGCGGATGCGCACCGGCGATCTCAGAGGCCCGGTGGAGAGCCCGGAGCGACCAGCCGTTGTCTTTCATGAGGGCATCGCGGATGTGACGAAGATTCCGCGCCGCCGCCGCCACGGCGCTGACTTCGGATTCGCTCGGCTCTTGCGGCCAAGGGAAGGTGCGCCAGACAGCGGACGTATAGGTAATATCGGCGCGGACCCTGCTGCCCTTCGCCTTGGTCCACTCCCAGTGCAGGTTCGACTGGATAACGCCGAAGCTGTAGTCGTCATCGAAGGCGAAGAGCCACATTGTGTTGTTCGGCATGAACTGAGTTGAGAGGAATGCGAAGCTGGCCCGAGCGCTGACTTTTGGGCAGACAACGATGCGCGATAGCCCTTCGATTGTCGCCTTGAACTCCTGGCGGGGCTTCTGCGGCTTCCAGCACTTACGGAACCACGCGGCGTAGTCGTTGGTCTCCTTCCCACTCTCCGCTCGCTCCTTCAGCCACGGATAAACATGTTTCCTCAGATGAACGAAGGCCGCCCCTGACGCTTTGGCCGCTTCCTCGCTACTGCAAGCGGACAGGTCAATGCAGTAATCGCCTGCGGCACTCAAGCGGCCGCACATCAGGTCATTCCCCGTCGCCACAGGCCGAATAAAACCCTTCCCACGGAGCTCTAGCGGGAACCCGATAGGTCCCGACGATCGAAACGCCTCGTGCCCGAACATTACCCCATGGGTGATGCCGCCTTTGCTGTTCTCTGCAATGGTTTCCGCCTCGTTGACATCACAATGCAGCTGGAGGTGCGGATGGATCCGCGGAACGGCGTAGACCTCGCCACCGACGATCAGCTCGAACGGTCCGTCAACACAGCCCTTCACCCAGTTGACCATCGACACATCGACCGCCGATTCGCCGGGCCAGACGCGGGAGGACACGGCGTTGGTTATCGTCCCGCCGTTCGCGACGATGTAGTCGAGGGCCGCTTCTCGTGACCTTCCAACGCGAATGCCGCTGGTACCCACAAGACCTGCCCGCGTGCCTCCGCGCAGGCGATCGTGCGCGCGTCGAAACCAATAGCAAGCAAGATCGACTATTCCATCCGACCCGGTTCGCTCTTGAAGCCTCCGCACGTACTCAGGCCCGAGCTCGCGGCGAATCTTCGAGCCTCCGAGAAACGGCGGATTGCCAACAATCGCTTCTACCTCCGGCCAATCCGTAAACAACGCATCCGCGCAGACGATATTCTTTTCGAGATTGTCCAGCGGCAGGGACGGATCGACGTCGAGGTGCATTTGCCCGACGATATCCGCGGCGAACTCGCGGCGTTCGTCGAACGCGACCTTCTTCGCGATGTTGAGAGTCACCTTCGCGAGCTCCACGGCGAAGGGGTTAATGTCGATGCCGAAGAAGTTCGCCGTTTGCACCCCCACTCCCCACGTCACCTTCGCCTTGCCTTGGCCCTGCGTGGACGGGAAGTCGCGCATCCGAGCGAGGAGCTCGGTGTCAAGCCGGTACAGCTCGCGAAAAGCGACGTAGAGGAAGTTCCCGCTGCCACACGCCGGATCGAGGACACGGAACCGGAGGAGCGACGCGCGTACCTCGAGGAGCTCGGCGAGCGATTTCGCGCCGCGAATCCGCTGGCGCCACGGCTCGATGATGGTGGGCCCGACGACGCGCATGATGTCGTCTTGCGCCGTGTAGTGCGCGCCGCTCTTGTGCCGCTCGGCATCATTCATGATCCCTTGAAAGACGCTTCCGAAGATGTGCGGATCGACGTACTTCCAGTTCGCCTCGGTGGCTTTGGTCAGTGCGGCTAGCTGCGCGTCGCCAAGAGGGACCGTCACCGGATCGGTGAAGAGGCCGCCGTTGAAGAAGGGCACTACTCGCACGCCCTTGACGTCGCGCGTGCTCATGAGCCGGAACAGGTCGCGGAGCCTCGTTTCGACGTCGCGGTTCCGCGCGCCTTCATAAAGGATCGAAGTGAAGTACTCCTGCGGCAAGAGCCCAACGTCCTCGGCGAACATGGAAATGACGCATTGAAGCGTAAATTTGACGACGTCGACTTCTCGCTTCGGGTGCTGCTGTTTGAGGCTCCTGTAGAGCTTCGCGACCAGATCGGCGACCTCCCTCGAAACCTTCGACACATTGATGATCTTCGGCGTCGTGCCCGGCACCCAAGTTGGGGAGAGGAACGGAACCGCTTCGCTGTACTTGGGAAGGTCGTCGACCGCGATCGAGAGCCTCGGCGCATCTCGATCGCGCGCGAGGTCGTATAGATGTAGATCGCGTTGATTCGTCAGGAGTACGTACTGCGGGACGGGCTCGAGTTGAAGGCACGCGCGAAGCAAATCCTTCCACGCGAAGTTAAGCATCACGTTGTGCTGCACGACCTCTAAGAGAACGCGGCGCGACTTCCAGAACAGCGGTACTTCGCGCGATGTTCGTTGTCCATCATCGACGATCGACAGCTTTGCAGGCACATCCGCCTCGGGTGGTCGACCGTCAATCCATCCAAAGCAGGTTAAAAGACGCGACGTGAACTCGTTGGCCGCGTCCGGTCCACGGTAACCGCCGGCCGTTTCGAGAACAAAGCGACGCAGGGCAGACTTCAGCGTTCCCGTGCTTCTCGCACTGGGCGGTGGAATGCTGGTGGTGCGCGACGACGGTTCCGCGGTGACGCCATTCGGCAGACGTCTTTCGAGTCGCTTTGCTCTGTCGTGACCATCTGGAAGAGAGCGAAGGACTTTCGCTCGGGTTCGGAGAGATGTTGATGCGCGTTCCGCGACAGTCACGGCCCGCTTCCCCACAGCTCGCTGTTTCGCCACAAACGCATCAACGGCGGTCGACGTGCCACCTGATGGGTCATCGGTCCCGAGCCGGCCTGTTTGATGACAACAGAGCCCTGCACTTCTGCGTGGTGCAATATGCGACATGTGCTCTGTGCGGCGCACGAGCACACCACTGGCGCTTTCGCCTATTGAGGTCGACCGTGCGACTTCCTACGCGTCTTAGCGCCTGATCTGGCCGGGCCAACCGCGTGGCCAAGATCATGATCTCAAAAGCATTGCCGTCGGTGCCGTATCGCGCGGCAAATCCGCTCGTTTCGCCGGTGCCGGCGACAGGCTCGTAGCGTGTCCGGTGTCCGCGCATCTCAGCCCGATACTGCAATGGCGGCGCTTGAAACAGCCGAAGTGAACTAGCATTGGCCGGGTCCGATGCGCGCCGACACCAATAGCCTCGCCTTGCGGGTCACTCGCGTGATTCTGGACGCCACCCACGACTTTCGATTCGAGGTTGAGGGCAGCGAGATTGCCGTCGCTGTCGAACGCCTCCCCGCCGCTCCTTGGCCAACTGCGGGACTCGACGGTTTGACCCTCGCCAAGGATGCCCCGTGGCCTCAAGCCGCACGGCTGAAGTGCACATGGCTCAGCGGTGCTGTGACCGTGCTCCTGCAGGCGTCATACGTGCGCGGCACGGGACAGTATCGCCATCTCGCCGCGCTTAGCGCTAGCGTGCCGGCCGCTCGTCAAAAGCTCCTCTGGATCACAACTGGTTTGCCGCTGCGGGAGGCTGCGGATGGTGCGGAGGTGGTACTCGAAGCTTCCTTCGTTCCGTTCGGAAGCCACGGAACGGAAGAGGATCCTGCACCGCGCAGTCTTGCAGCGAGAGTGCTCGTCGAGCGGGGTGGGTTTACTCTCGTGGGTGAATCCAGGATTGAAGCATGCCGCTTGAGCGTTCCGGAGCTGACGATGACGCCGCCGGCGCCGGTGGTTTTCGAGCGGCTCGTGAGGCTGTCCATCCTCAAATTGCCTTTCTTCCTCCGGAACGCCGAGGGTGTCCAAGGTTCGCTTCCATTCTCGATTCCTAAAGTTGCAAACACCGCCTCCGAGGCTCGTCCTCCAGTTCCGCTATCGAGCAGCAAGCGCGCCGGCATTTGGCCGTTGCCCGGCGGCGTCCGAAGCTACAAGGAGACGCTTGACGCCCTCCTTGCACAGCTTGGCGAAGAGGGATTGTCGATCGAAGCGTTCTATGACGTGCTGAAGAGCCAGTACGACGTGACCGGCGACACGTCCGTGAAAGGTTATGTCGGCGTCCTCACGGGACTCGAATACTGCACCGCGGTGAGCGGGGAAATCCGGTTGACCGAAACGGGTCATGTTTACCTCCGCAACCCGACAGTCGACATCCTCTTCGATCGGCTCCACGAGGAATACATTGGTGTGCTCGACCTTCTTGTCATCGCTGACGCCGAAGGAAAGCTCGACAGTGAGCGCGCATCGTCGCTCCTCAAACGGCTGCTAGGCGTCACTTGGCAGTCGGCCAATCAAGTCAGTTTTCGTCGCAATTGGCTGCTGTCGCTCGGCCTGACCGATCGAGACGCGGACGGTGATGCTGTAACGCCAACCGGCCGCAGCGTGCTCGAACGCCACGCCGAGGAGGTCGCCGCCATTCGCCGCCGGCTCGAGGCGATCCTGGACGAGCGGTTCACCCCCCCAGACGATGATGATGGGGATGAGGACGACGTCGTTGATGAGGTCACCCCCAGCATGGTCCCTCCTAAGCCGGGAAAAGGCGAACCCTCGGCATGGGCCGCCGACCGGGTCGATCTGCGGCCGGAGATGCTCGCGCGGCATGCCGCGGCGCTCGCGCTGCCGGAGAATGTGTTGGAGCGTGCTGCGGCGGCGCTGTCTGCGGGCAAGCATTTGCTCTTGGTAGGTCCGCCCGGTACCGGCAAGACGGAGATCGCTCATGCCATCGCAGAAGCGGCGCGGAGCGAAGGGTATTGCACTGGCGCGTTTGTTTCGACGGCGTGCGCCGACTGGACGACGTTCGATACGATCGGGGGCTACGCGCTTTCAAAGGATGGCAGCCTGAAGTTCCGTTCCGGTGCGCTCCTTCGAGCTATCGAGCAATGGCAATGGCTCATCATCGACGAGATCAACCGCGCCGACGTCGACCGGGCGTTCGGCGAGCTGATGACTGTCCTTGCAGGTCGGACGAGCGACACGGCATTCGAGCGCGAAGATGGACGTCTCATTCGTATCGGACCCGATTCGACTGCGACGCATCCTATGCCCAAGACATTTCGCTTAATCGCGACGATGAACACCTGGGACAAGACGTCTCTCTTTCGGCTTTCCTATGCCGTGCAGCGCCGTTTTGCCATGCTCGACGTCGGCATTCCGGATGATGCGACCTACGGTGCACTGGTCCGCCGTCACGCCGAACAACAGGGGATAGACCCGCCGTTCGCCGCAGGTGCTATCGCCCCCGTCCGCGAGCTATTTTCGACCCGCGGCCTACTGCGGCTCCGCCACATTGGTCCCGCCGTGGCGCTGGACGTCATTCGTTACGTGAGGAGGAGAGCATCAGGCCGGCATGATCTGACCGGTGTGGCCCTCGCGGAGGCGCTCAGCATGTGCCTTTTGCCTCAGCTCGAGGGTCTCGATCAGGATTCGGCGGTTCAGGCGCGCGACGTTATGATGCAGGCCCTGGCGGGCTGGACCTCACCAGAAGCGCGAGCGGATCTTCAGGCCCGTATGGTGGAGCTCTTTCCGCATGTGAAGTGGCCATCCACGTGACGCCCGCCGAGGACTGGGAATCCTACCTGCGCACCCGGTTTCCCGGTTATCTACTTCCCGAGTCAGTCGCGACCGCACTCTCGACGACCGAAGCGCGCAAATTCCTCGAGAGCCTGAGCGGTAGGCCCGATCAGCTTGAGATTCTTCGCGCTGTCGCCCTTTTTGCTCCTCGCATCGAGAAGCTCCAGCGTGCTGTGCAGGGGACCTTCCCCGAGCTCGCGAAATCGCTGCCGGCACGAAGCGCAACGGAAATGAGGTTGTGGGAGGGAGGCTTTCAGGGTCGTCTCGATGTGCAAGCGACCCAAGCCTTGCATCTCGTCGGGCGTCGAACGGCATTCGTTACCCAGTCACGTCGTCGGGTCTTCGATCTCCCGGAAAACCTGCTGCTTCGAGCCGTGTGCGAGCGGCTCCACCGGGAGCTCATGGCGCTTCGGACGGCGAAAGCGCTCCCCGACACGGGGTGGGCAGCAGCGATTCGTGATTGTGAGGGCGAGCTACGCCACCTTCTTGAGGGCACGGCCCTTCGGCGCGTCCCGGTCGTCGCGACCGATTTCTTCCACGAGAACGCTGCGCGTCAGGCGCGATCGGCCGGCTACCACGACGCCGCCGAATGGGCATCGCTTTTGCGCGACGCTCTCGACGACGACGACCCTCTCCGCAACGCTAAAATCGTCGCCGAAGGAGCCCTTCTGCCGCTGGAAAGCTCGACGCGTTTCGAGATCGCCGTCGCTCTGCGGCTCTCAGAAGCACTCGAAGCGGCTCTTGCGAATGATGTGCACGGAAGTTGGGTCATCGAACGGGCACTCATCTTATCCGGGCGAAAGGACATGGTCTCGCTCGCAGGTCGGGACGGGATGACCGTGCGCTTGTTCTACAATCAATCCGTATTGGGCCCGGGGGCGGCAGACCGCGGTGGTACCCACTACCTCGGCGGCGGACGCTTGCGGCCAGACATCACGCTCACCATCGAGCAAGCCGGACGAATCCTCGATGCAACGGTCATTGAGTGCAAGCACTCGAGCGATCCGAGTTATCTGCTCGGGGGATACCACGAGGCGGTGCTCTATCGATGGGAATACACCGACAATCTTACGGGCTGGCCGAAAGCCATCCTCGTTAGCTCCGGGCCTCCGATGGGTGGGCGCGTGCGGACCGAGGACGATGTTGTGGCGGTCGACTGGAACGCATGGCCTCCCGAGCCGGTGATCGATTCAATCTGCGCGCGCGTTCAACACGCAGCGCTGGCAGCCGGCGTATCTGGGGCGGTCGGCCCTGGCGGTGGTAGGAGCGAGAATCCGGCGATCCGTGACCTCGGTTGAATCGGACGCACACCTCAAGGCTAGGGGCGTCCGGCGCGCCGCGGCGACTTTCAGTCCAATGGCCAATCGATCGACAGTTCGTCGCCAGAGAGGATCGCGCCCCTCTTTTGACTGGATCGCAAAAGCTCACTGGGACGCTAGCCTAGCCGTCGAGCAAAACGCCTAGCGCGCGAACCTCGCTGCGAAGGACGCTCAGCCGCTCGGCCAACTTCTCGCTTGACGCGACCGCCGCTGCGGCCGCGAGGAGCTCTTCCTGCAACGCAGCCTCTGCGGCGCCGATTGTCAGCGTCCGCTGCTCGGTGATCGACGCGCGGAGCAAGACGGCCTCTTGCTCCGCCTGCTCGGCGAACGTCCGATGAATTCCGGCGCGCGCCCCCGCGAGCTGCGCTCGCCGTTTGTCAACCGCCGCTTCCTCTTGGTGGACAAAGTACGCATCCAGCGCAAGACCAATAAGGGGAAGTGCCTTCCCCAGACCGCCTGCGATCTTCGCCAGCTCTTTACCCGCGTTTAGTGCTTCCCACGGCCGGAACTTCATGCCGAGTGCCTTCCCGCCATTGTAGAGCGCGTCCCGCAGCATCCGTGGGTTCCTCGCAAGGTGTTCGAGCCCTTGTCTGAGTGGAGCTTGCACCGTCTTCACGACCTTCTTTGCCCCTCGCCCGTCACCACCGCGCTTGACGTCGACTTTCGCCCCGGCACGCCACACCCGCGCTTTCTCGTCCATGGCAACCGCTACGCCGAGCGGCGAAGCTCCCAGCTCCTCGAGCTCGTTGTCGGCGCGTTCGAGAATCGCCTTAATCCGCTCTTGCAGCTGGTCGGAGAGCTCGCCGACGTCGACCCCCAGCTTGGCGAGGTTGCGCTCGAGGATCTCCTCGACCTCCGCCTGGTCTGCCTTGTCCGTTATGCGACGGACGCACTGCTCCCCGAGTTCAGCACCTTGCATCCGCATCTTCGAGCAGGTCTCACCCGTCACAGCTGCGATCGATCGCCCAGCATCCTCGAGGATCCGTCGCCTCCTCTTGTCGAGCTGTTCGGATTGCGCATTGCCCGACGACTCTGCGGCCAATGTTTCCGCGGCTTCCGCCAGAACCACGTCCGCAACGCGCAGCGGCGTTGCCAATCGCGCCGTGAGCTGCCGTTCGCTCACGAACTTGTCGATGCCCGCCACGAGAACGTCGAAGTTGCTTGTCTGCTCGAACTTCGTTCGCAGCGGCTCAGGAGCCGTCGCGGCGTCGAGCCTGCTCCTCGCCGAGCACAGGAAGATCGGAACCGAATCGTGGGGCGCAATCGCTGCACTCACTTCCTCCAAGATCACGTTCCAGTCGTTCCGTTCCTGGTCCATCTTGTTAACGACAACGGCCATCTTCGACGCGACGCCCAAACCATCGGCCCCAGCGAGCCAACGGAAGTGCTGCGCGAGGCGGTCGCTGAAGAGGCTCGCGGTAGCGACGAACAGCACGAGATCGGCGCCAACGACGGCCTGCCGCGAGAGCTCATCGTGCTTCGTCGGTGCGCCCGTTGCGTGTACGCCAGGCGTGTCGAGCAAGGAGAGGCCCAACCATTCGTACGTGACGATTTCGGTGGTCGAGACGTCAGCGTCAATATGCACGGCCGCGCCTGTCAGTGCGGCGATGAGAGACGACTTGCCGGCGTTGAATTGTCCGACGACAGCGAGTCGGAGCATTGCGTCGACGTGCATCTTCTCGCGGCTCGAGCGAAGCATGGGTGCCCACTCCGTCGACGGGCGCGGGTGATCGATCAGGAGCGCCTCAACGGCCGCGAGGACGGCTTCGATGCGCGGTTTCACTACGGCAAAGGCAACGTCTCGCATTTTTCATTCAGTCCTTTCGACAATTCGGATCCGGCGACCGAAGACACGCTGCGCGAGGACCACGTTGGCCCCAGCCCGCCCGACGGCGCGCGACAGTTCTTGGCCAGTGAGCCGAACGAGGATCGGCGCGTGAGGACTCTGCGGGATCTCGACGTCGAGTCCAGTTGCGCGAGCGGGCTGCATGGATGACGCCACTTGATCAGCGAGTGGCGCCGACGCATCGATGAACGAGACCGGCTCACCACCCAACGCAGTGCGGAGAAGCCGCGCACGCTCACCGCCTCGACCGACACAGGCGCCAATGGGAGCCCCAAACACCGCCGTTCCGCGGAGGAGGAGTTTCGTTCCGATGCCCGGCGTTCGATGAACCGCCTCGATGACGATGCGTCCCTCGCGAATCTCTGGGATTACGAGAGACGCCGCTTGATGAACGAGATCCCTCTCGATACGTTGCCGCGAACTCTCGAGCTCTCGTATGCCATCGCCAAGGACTCGGCGAACCATGTCGACATGAGCCCGAGCAGCCTCGAGCCCGCCGACCAAATCGCGGTCCGCGTCTGTGAAGAGCTTCTTCTCCCACTTCTCAAGGTCGAGGAGCAACCGCGAACGCTCGGCGCGTGTACGCGCGACGAGGCCATCGATGATTCGATTCCGCTCGGAAGCCAAACGGAGCTCATCGGCCTTCGCCCACGCTTCGGTGGCGTATTTCGCGGTCTTCTGCGCAGCGATCCCCGATGCAATGACGATGGCGACCCCGACGGCGGCGAGCCAGCCGGACGGGTTCCAAAAATTTCCGATTGCCCAACTGGTACCTGCGACCACAGCGGAGGCTGTGCCGCTTCGAATCGTTCTGCGGACGGCACGGCGCCACTTCCTCGAGGAACGAATGCTGTTTGCTTCCTCGAGGCCGGCGCCGAGATCCCCGACGTCAACTCCGACCGACGCATCGAACGCGGCAGCGGCGATCTGCTCTTCGAGGGTCGTCTTGAGATAGTCGATGACAGACGACCGATGCGCCCCGGAAGCAGCCGCGAGTCCGCACCCTTCGATCATCTCTGCGTATTTCTCGGAAAGTGTAGTCCCGTCGGCGCTTGCCGCGATCAGATCGTCGACCTCTCTTGGAATGCGCTGGAGGACCCCGTCGATACCAAGGACGACATCGGGGCGCTTGTCGCGAGCGTAGAAGCTCGCGCCGCGAAGAGTGGCACGCGTCGCACCGGCTTGCGCGACGAGGGCTTTAGCAAGCAGCTCCACTGCACGCTGTGGCTCGACGAGCTGATCGATGGCCTGGAGAAGGAAGGCGGTGAGCAGATGACGCGGCGAGCTCATTCGTGCCGAGATGGCGCTTCTTTCCACGAAATCACGGATGGAGGCCTCGACTTGGTCGACGCGACTCGCGGCCCAGAGCGCGTGGCGACGACCAGGCTCTCTTACTTGCTGCGATCGCCACGCGGCGAGCGCGTGGATCGGAACGACCATAATGTCGTCCTCGTCCATCTGATCGCGGACGTACCCGCGAATTCTCCGCATGTGGCCGTCGAGTTCGTGGTCGCGAAAGACATACTCGGCATGGTCAGGCAACAACTCGGGGTCCGCCTTGACGTTGAGCACGAAGGTGGCGGACTTTCCCAGCGTGCGGATGGCGCCGAGATAGTCGAGTTCGCCCGCGGTCTGGACGTCGTCGGTGAGCATGAAGAGGATGTGGTCGGACCGCTCGACGAAGCGCTGCGCCTTCTCCGCGAGCTCCGCACCGTTCAAGCCTTCGACGCCAGGAGTGTCGACGAGGCGGAGCTCTCGTGTCTCCGGGGGCCAGAAGTACTCGCGAATCTCCTTCGTCGTATGTTGTCGACCCGTGCCGATCCCGTCGCCGCTACCTCCTACCAGCGCCGCCAGGAGCGTGCTCTTTCCGGTGCGCGTTTTGCCGAAGACGGTCACGGTGACATGGTCGGCGTCCTTCTCAAGTGCCGCGAAGCGCTCGCGGAGCTCCTCGTCGAGTTCGCGCAGAACCAGTGCGAGCACCTCCTGCGTCTCCCGGACGTGCTCGTCGAGCTTGCCGACGGCCTCACGCGCCGCACGCGAGAGCCCAGCGGTCTCAAAGGCGAACGTCATTCGGTGCGAGAGGTCGCTGAGCTTTCGCGAGCAATCCACGCGCTCGGTGGCTGTTCTTACGAGCGCCTCGCGTGCGGCCCGACGGCAGAGCACAACGATCTCGCGCAGGCTTCGCCGCGGAGAGGAACGCCGCGGCACGCGCCGTTCGGCGCGCGAGCGATTGCTCGCGTCGTCTTTCCGCTGCCCCATCTGCCCCCTAGCGCGAGCATACCGGATCCGTGCTGCGCTAGTTGCGACGGGCTAAGTCGCGAACGCCCTCAAGCGCGGTCGGTAGCGTGCATGAAACCGCTTACACCGCCCGTCTCTGCCCCGCGATGCCCGTGTGCCTCGGGCCAGGTGGCAGAAAATCGCTTTCGGTTCGCATCCGTCACGGTTGTGACGGCCTTCGGCAAGTACCGGCTCCGGGCATCTTGGAAGTCGGCGCGCGAGTAGCCCTTCGCGGTCTGGGCCTATTCGAATCCGCGGATGAACTGCGTACCTTTCAACACCGTCTTTTTTTTGCGTCTTCAAGGACGCGACGCGCGAGTCCCTCACTCGCGCCTGGTTACGCGATCCGTCAGAAGCTCACGCGAAGGCGGAGGAGGCACAAGCCCGACAGAAAGAACCTTGGAACGGGAACGACTTCTACGTTTCCTCGGTCAAGACGCCCCACGCGATTGGAGGATGCTCGCCAGTACGGCTTCGTCTCTGCTGGCGGCGGAGCATGCTTCACGCGAACCCTGCGTCAGCTTCAGCCGGGCTACCGCGTCTTCGTGTGCGTGCCGAAGAAAGGCTACGTGGGAGTCGCCGCGTCACGGAGCCAGCTACACGCGCCGACACCTTCGAGATCAGACAGCCTGATGGCACATGGTCCCGCCTTTCGACGATGCCCCTGAGAGCGAAATAGATGTTTCACCCAGGCGGCGATTTCAAGTGGAAAACGTCGTTCGCGTCGAGGGGGAAAAAACTCTCCCGCTCGACGACGCGATCTGGGAGACCGGACTCTTCGCCAACCAGAACTCGGCATGCAAGCTTCGCAGCCGTTTACGATTGAGCACCTAACTGCGCGTTTCGGACTACAGGGTTGAGTGTCGGCCGGAGTTGGCCAGGTCGCTCCCGACGCGACAACGAGCGCTCCAACGGGGTGCGGCCTGCCGGAGGGCAGCCTCAAGTTGAGCGCCCACAATTAGGGCTTTCCATGAGCTCTTCGACCGGCTAGTGTTACCATATGTGTAGTGTACCGTCGGCCAGCAAATTCCCTGCCTTCGGTCGCCTTGCGGGACTGTTCTTGCATCCTGCCAGGTTCACTTCCATGAACGTCGCTCATGCCCTTCCCTGAGTCCGCTCGAGTAGTTTACGAGCTCAATCCGCTTGAGCAGGTCATTTGCCAGCTTCGCTTTCCTCCGATCTTAAGAATCGACTCCGAGGCGCCAACAGCCTTTCAAGAACGAATCCGGCGGGAGTATCCGCTGTTCGCCGAGAGCAGTGGCATTTCCCAGGCCACAACGACCCTGAAACTACCGGCAGAACTGACTCGGTTACTTACGAGCGGACTTCTATCGATGGGTAGGACGGCGGTCCGAGAATTCAGCTCGGCCGACGCCGTGTGGAAAGCCAGTTTGACGCGCGAATCCCTCGCGTTGACGTGCTCGCGATACGAACGATGGGAGGATTTCAGCAATCACCTAGCTGGCCCCTTGGAAGCTCTTTCTGCAGAATACTCGCCCGCGTTCTTCGTTCGTGTCGGACTCCGCTACGTGAACGTGATCCATCGGTCGGAGTATGGTCTGACGGACGTACCTTGGGCCGAACTTCTTGAGCCGCACATCGCGGCAACGCTCATGCATCCTGAAATCGCAAGTTCCGTCGAGCATGCAGCGCATGAAACGGTAATTCGGCTTCGAACCAATAATGCGCGAGTGCGATTGAAGCATGGGCTCGCGATGGACGACGACGAGCAGGTCTACGTGATCGACAGTGATTTTTTTACCGATGAAAGGGTGGAAACCCAACATGTCTCGACGACACTCCAAGATTTCAACAGGCGTGCCGGAAGGCTTTTTCGTTCGTGTATCCGGGATCGGCTCCACGCTGCTTTGCGGCCCAAACCAATCTCTTGAAGGGACCGGGGATACGGATCCTGCGCACCGACTTCAAGTCAGCTGGGAGAACGTCGTTCCGGGCGTAGCCATTCGGCATGTTCTTTCGTTTCATCCGCAAGAAACGTCTGGCGAACCAATCAATATCGCCAATGCGTCGCTGCGCTTGCTCTGCCACCTACTAGTCGACCAAGTTCCGGACGAAGGACTGTTGGAAGTTCAGAACAGCCTCGTAGAGCAGGCGAAATTTTACAAATTGCCCCGAGCAACCACAAAATCCCTTCCGCCGAGAAACCCCGCCCCGGCAACAATCACTGAACGGTACGAGCGACCGGATTTCCACGTTACCGAGGAGTAGGTCAAGTTGGTCGAAGCGACGCCGACGATCTATGCTCGCTCTCCGCAGACCGGGCCGATCCTCCAGGGCGAGCTTTTGTCGAACGTCACTCAGCCGCACTACGAGATTGAATCCATCGGAACGACCGAGCCTCGATTTCGCCTGAAGGTACATCCGCTCGTCTTGGTATTGTCGCAAGATTGCGACCTTGAGCTCGACTTCCGAGCTCGAGAGAAGAAAGAAGAGCCGAAGTACATGCCCAATGTCCTGCTATGCGAGGTTGAGCAGGCGGAAATATTGCGGCGGGGAAACCCGGGAATGAATTCGACGATATGGGATCGGATTTGGCGCAACAAAGACGAACGCTATCATTTTTTGGAGCAGGTTCCGGTTGAAGCGGATGCGACGGGAAAGGGTCTCGCGCATCTTGGATTAGATTTTAAGCGGCATTTTACGATTCCCACCGACGAGCTCTATCGCCGCATTGGTCTTCAGGATCCGGTTGAGAAAGTCGAGAGGCGGTGTTCGCTTGTGTCGCCGTATCTGGAGCATCTCAGCGCGCGCTTTGCTTATTTCATGCATCGCGTTGCGCTGCCGCGCGATCATACGAGTGATTGAGATTCATCCCTCTGCGCTGGCCGCACGCGCGCTCGCCGCGATTGCGGCTGATGTCGCTTCACTTGTCGGTGTAGAAATTCTTTCGGGACCGAACTTCGGGCAGCAGTCGAACGATCTGCGGGCGATATCGGACGACCAAGCTTCGAGAAATCGAGAAAGGCATCGCACGAGGCATCGAGCGCCGCGTCAGGATCCGTTTCCCACCAGTTGCCCAACGCCACGTCATTTGACGTCACCCCGCGTCACCCCTCGTCGGAGGCGAGATCCAAAATCCCCACTGTTTACGCTGGTCGCGCGTGTTCGACCGCCTTTCCAAACGTGGGGCATTCAAATCCCGCCTCCCCGACCCGTAGAGAAGGAAGCGTTTCAAAAACAAGGACTTAGAAAAGCGACGGGATTACCGTTCCCGCTAGTTGCCGGGAAGCTTGGCGATCGTCGCCCTCAAGTCGGCTGCGTTCGCATGCACGTAGCGTTGCGTGATGTCGAGCTTGCTGTGCCCGGCGAGCACTCGGACCGCTTCGACACTCGCGCCGTGCCGGATGAGCACGGAGCAGGAGGAGTGACGCAGCGAATGGAAGGATCGCTCCGTCGCTCCGATTCGAGCTTCGAGTGCTTTGAACACCGTCAGCACGTGCTGCCGTCCGGGAGTACGCCCGTGTGCGTTGCTGATGACGCGCGCGGTCGGCAGTTTCGTCGAACCGCTTCCTCGAGATGCTTCGAAGCTCCGGCGAGAGAAACCGGTACTGGGCAGCGGTTAGCCCATTCCGTTGAGCAGCCGACCCACGGTCGTCGAGCTCACCTGCCAGCCATCCCTCGAGAGCGCGGACGCCAACCTTGCCCGGCTCTTGCCGGTCCATCGCAGTGGCGACATGGGTCGCCACTGGTAGTCGGTGATGGCGGGGCGGTCTGAGATGTCTTCGACTTCATGGCGTGCACCTTGAAGTCACTGGGCCGCAGCCGCTGGACGCCGCGCGACGAGGGAGAACATCAGGGGAAGATTCGGGCCGCTCGTCAGCTCGTAGCGGCCTCGATAGGTGGTTGACCTCGTCATGTCCTCGAAGATGGAGCCATTGGAGTACGGGTACTCCACGAAGGCCTCGATCCGGAGCCCGGCGGAGAGGACGGCGGAGAGGATTTCTCCCACCCCCCAGAAGAACTCGTGGCTGCGGTGCGGATTGACGAAACCACGCACCCCTTCGAGGAAACCCCAGGGCGCCTCTGCAGGGCCCGCCTCTCCCACGTAGTCCACAAGGCCGTTGATGCTGCTGCGGGGCCTGCCCCCCGCGAAGTAGTTAGCGTCTCGGACCCCTTTGGGGTCAAAGAGGAGCGCGAATGGATGATAGTCGATGACCACAAGGCGACCGTCTGGGGCAAGAACCCGCGCCACGCCCTGGGCCCAGGCCTCGATGTTGGAGAGCCACATCAGCGCCCCGTAGGAGCTGAAGGCCACATCGAAGGGTGGCTCTGAGCGCGCGGACTGGTCGAGCCAGGTGTACACGTCAGCACGGTGGAAAGCGGCGGCGAGCCCGCTGGCGCGGGAGAGCCGGACAGCGGTGTCGATGGCCACGTCGCTGATGTCCACTCCCACGACCTGCGCGCCGAGGTTGGCCAGGCTTAGGCTGTCGTGACCGACGTTGCATTGCAGGTGCAGCACGCGCTTGCCCGCGAGGTCGCCGAGCAGCCCCACCTCCTCGGGGTAGAGGGTGGAGCCCCCGTTCCGGAAGTAGGGGGCCGGGTCCGGACGGTGCGAGTTGTGGGCCGTGGTCGCCGCGTTCCAGGCCTGTCGGTTCTCTTCGTTTAGCACGGTCCCCTCAGCGGGTGAGGTCGAAGAAGTCCCGGATGGCAATGGCGGCACCGTTGTTCCTGGCTTGGTCACAGTTCCTGGCTTGGTCATAAATCCATCTTCCAACCGATGTCGAGCACGCCCATTCCGAAGGGAGAGAAGACGCGAGCCCGGTTGTGGTCCACGCGCCCCGCAGCGTTCCACGGATCGCGCCGTTGTCCACGGCGTCCTTGATCAACTGCGGGATGTCGACGTCACGCGCAACCTCCCGGCGTTTGCTGCCGGGCTTCCAAGGCCTGACGTTCGAGAATATGTTCGATCGCCAAACTCCTTTACGAGGGCGTCGACGCCTCCGAGCATCAGATCTCACGATCTATGCCGAATTCCTTTTCTCCGCGTTCAAGATATTCGTGCCATTCGCGGACAACCTGCCTCTTCGCTTCCTGCGGATCCCCCTTTGATTGATACGCGGGGACATATGGGCCAAATGGCGCCATCTCCGGCGGGTACCCAAGATCGGCATAGAGTCGGTCGATGGTCTCGAACACATTGATCTCCTCATCCTGATGCTCGTACAACCACGACATCAGCAACCAGACCCACTTTCGACGCAGCTCCTCCGATGATGCTGGGTGAACCACGACTTTTCCCAGGTTCTCTTCACGGCGCCTAGTCGTCATGCATTGTTTTGCTCCGCCCGCTTCACCTCGTCGCTGTTCTCCGTATGAGCGGAAATCAGAAGGTTGCCGCCCTCAATCTTGCCCTCGAAACGTTTGGCATCGACCTCCGGAATCGGCCGCCACCGGAACGCCTTGGCGCCGGCGAGCGCCGTCGCATCGATGAACCTCGACGCCCCGGTCAGAAGCTCGCGCCAACCGTAAGAAATGCGCTCGGCGCGTTCTCACCATATTCCTTGAGTAACGCGAAATAGCGCAAGTCGACACCGACGAGGATCTGGCTATCCACGTGGACGAGAACGGCGGCGCCTGGCCAAAGGGCGAACATGCCCTCGTTGCGCACGCCCGGGCCGCATTGGATTTGTCCGCACGACTCGTACCGCCAGTTGGCGTAACCGAAGCCGAGATAAGGGCGGATCGTGACCCGACCTTCGCCGAAATCGTAACCAGCTTCCCCTCCGCCATACATGATGTTGGAAGTGATTTCGTTCCGGTCGGTTCCCAGGTGATAGACGAATGTACCGCCGACGTAGAGGTTGAAAGGGAGCGACCAGCCAGCGCGCGCGCCCAAACCCAGGCCGTAGCCGACCGCAGTCGCATCGTCGAACTCATCGCTGGGCGCATATCCGAGGAGGGCCGCAGCACTTGGCCCGGCCGCCGCGACTCCGCTGCACACGAGCGCAGTCATAGCGACCGCGAAGCCGACGGGAGCGCGCATGTTCATGAATGAGGGCCCTTACCGACTAGCAGCCTCGCTCTCATGTGGATCTCGTGCTTTCGGTCGGCGAGCGAACCGTTTCGGTCCATGTCAATGCAAGATATCCCCTCCACATCGAAGCGCCACATCCCAAGCGTAACAGGGGTGCACGGCGGCGACCTGGTCTTGCTGACGACTCGCGCTAGACGCTCGGACCGTTCCGCGGATATGGTCCCCCGACGGAAACGGGAATGCCGACGGTCGGCCGTGACACGAATGTCGTCGATCGTGCTATCGACGCCGCGGGGGGCGAACGCTGATGCTTTCGCGGGGGTGGATGCGTCGCTGAGCGGCAACACTACAGTATTCGCATGAAAGGAACCCCATCATGATAGCTCTTCCGGGACTGGCGCAGTGCTTCGTCTGTGGCGACAAGAACGAGCACGGCTTGAAGCTCAAGTTCGCGATTGCAGAAGACGGCGCAAGCGTCGTCTGCGAATACGCACCCGCGCAGCAATTCGTGGGATTCGCACCGTACGTCCACGGGGCAGTCATTAGCGCCATGTTCGATGAGGGGTGCGCGTGGCCCATCATCTATCGGACCGGGCTTCTCTGCATGACGGTCCAGCTCAACGTCACGTTCAAGCGGCCCGCCACCGTGGGCAAGAAGCTTCGTCTCGTGACGAAGGAGCTTCCCTCCGATTCCAAGAGTCAGCGGGCGTTCAAGGCGGGGGGAAGGTTGACCGATGAGAGCGGTGCGGTCGTGGCAACCGCCGAAGCGATCTATGTCCCGCTCGACCCCGCCGCCTCTTCCGAATTCTTCCGCCGTATGAGCTTCGAGGGGTCGGGCGTCTCCGCGAGCCACTTCGAAGGGCGCGCGGCGGCGGGACGCGCCGATGGTTGACCACGGACCTCAGCGGTTTCGTTGGCGTTCAAGCAGAGCGAAAGCCGCGCCTTGAGGATCGTCACACCCGCACACTCGCTCGCCGTTCGGCAAGGTGATCGGCTCGAGCACCAACCCGCCAGCAGCGCGCGTGGCCATCATCGCTGGC
>DATHEQ010000414.1:0-115242 GCA_035318505.1 Polyangiaceae bacterium
TCGATTCGGCGAACGCGAACTCGACACCAGTTCCACTCCAAGGGCAAACTTTTTGCCGGATCAGAAATCAAGGACGCGTTTCTCGTCAAAACCACGCCCCTTGCCTGGGACGGAGCGCGCGACTGCGGAGGCAACCAAGCGCGTGATGGTGATGCGACGAACGCGCATGCCACCGCGATTGACGTCGGCGTGCCAGGAGAAATCACTGCGGTAATCGGGCAGGGCTTGGGCGCGCCCATCGAAGCGATCGTCGCTGACGTAGAGAATCACGGGCGCGCGTTGCCAGATCGCCGAAGGAAGCCAGCGTGCGAAGTCGTCGGGCACCTCGGCCTCACAGCCGACGAGGATCTCCGCCGGGAGCGCCGCGTGAACCTGCGCACACACCGTCCAGTGGGGGCCTACGACGATGGTCGGAGGTAGGTCGGGGTTGGCGGATTCAACGAGCGCTGTGCGGACGACGGGAAGCGCCGCCTCCCACGCATAGAGGTCGTTGGCGAGATCGTAGCGAGGGACGTAGCTCCCTCCGAGGAGCCAGGGCCCGATCGGAAACAGCACCCAAATGTGGGCGAGCACGACGGCAATGGCGCCAGTCACGATCGCGCTCTTTGCAATCGCTCCGCTGACGAGGCTCTGATCACGCGCCCGCCGCGCTAGATGAAGCGGTAGGGCGAGGTAGATAGGCGCTACCCAATGCGGCTCGGCGACGCGAGAGACGCAGCAGAGGAGCGCGAGCGGAAGGGTCGTGATCGTCACCGACCACAGAAGCCGCGATGCCGTGTCCTCGTCACGACGTCGGTGAAGGTCGCGGGCGACGACGAAGGCACCGAAGAGCAGCGGAGGCGTAACGTAGACGAGCTGCCCCCCCATGAGCGCACCCACGTTGCGCAACGACAAGCCGCCGTCTTTTTGGGTGTCGACGAGCCGGTGCTTCAGCATGGGAAAACCGCGCGCGATCTCGTCGAGGACGACGGGTGAGACAACGACGAGGGCGGCGATGAGACCGGCCCACGGCGTGAGCGTGCCTCGGTGCGCACGCGCCTGCGGAGAGCCCCAGGCCCATGCGAGCCCCGCGAAGAGCAGCACCCCGCTCACTTTGGCGTCGCACGCAAGCCCAGCTGCAAGTCCGCTGGCGAGTGCGCCCCCCATCGCCCGCAGCGATCCGGGTGCGCCCGAAAGCGCCCACAAGCTCGTGGCGAGGCTTGCGTACCAGAGGACGATGAGCAGCAGATCGGGTGTGAGGCCGAAAAGACCAACGCTGATCTCGGGCGCCAATATGAGCGCGAGAGCAGCCGACCCCGAGGCGATGGCCGTCGCGCCGGCGGCGCGGGCGGCGAGCGCTGCCAACCATGGGGCCGCGGTCGACAACCACGCCGTCAGCTGGTGCGCCGCGAGCGGCGATGGTGATGAACCTCCGCCGATCATGCGCGCGAGTACGCCGATGAGCCCAGGATGGTCGACGTACACCGGCTGGGGGTGGCGCGCGTAGCACGCGTACAGTGCCTCTGCGTCGCCGAAACCAAGGTGCTGGGCGGCGTAGAGACGTACGAAGAGCAGTGCGGCGCTGGCGGCGAGCGCGCCGATCAGCGGGGCGCGGTTCACGGCGGGACGCTCGTGTCGTGCGCGCGCGGGCGTGGCCACACTTTCGGTTCGGTCGAGCGCGGACGCGCGCGGGGCGAAAGCCACGGAGAGAGAAGGCTTGCTGTGCGATCCGCCGACGTGTCGCCCTCGGGGGCGGCGGAGCCAACGCCGGACGAACGCGCTTTCCACGCCAGAAGGGCGCGTAGCTCTTCCGCCCGGTGCTCGAAATCGGAGCGGCGTTCGAGCACCGTAGAGAGCGCGCGGGCCATGCGCAAAGGTTCGACCTCGCGATCCAAGAGCTCGGGATAAACGCCGGTGCCGAGCAGGATGTTCGGCAGCGCCACGAACCGGGTTCGCACGACTCGGCGAGCAACGGCCGCGGTGAGCGGGGAAAGACGATAAACGACGACCGGGGGTGCGCCCGCCAAGGCGCACTCCAGCGTCGCCGTGCCCGAGGCGGTGAGCGCCACGTCGAAAGCGCCGAGCCATGGGGCCGCGCCGGCATCGGCGTCGGCTGCGAGAATCGGAAGGCCGGCCTCGTCGGCTTTCGCCGTCACCCAGCGGCGCGTCGCAGCGTCGAGGGAGGCGGCCAGCACGAGCCGCGCCTCCACCGGCGTTCCCGCCCTCGCGAGCTCTCTCAGTGTGGCGAGCATCGGGGGTGCGTGCCTGCGGATCTCATGGGGGCGACTTCCAGGCAGAATCGCGACGCTTGGACAAGCGGTGCCGATCCCGAGCCGCGCGCGCGCCACCGCCGCATCGATCGGCACGTTGTCGAGGGCGGGGTGACCCACGTAGTGAGCTTCGACCCCCTGCGCTCGCCAGAGTGGCTCTTCGAACGGCAGGATCACCGCGAGACGATCGAGCGCCCTGGCGACTTGTTTCATGCGGCCCGCGCGCCAAGCCCAGACTTGGGGCGCCACACACCAAAGCACGGGCACGCCGTAGCGTTTGAGAAGGGTACCCAGGCGCAGATTGAATTCGGTGTAGTCGACGAGCAGGGCGGCGGCTGGCCGCACGTCCCGTGCAAGCGCGACGACGCGTGCGAACGCGCGCGCGACTGCGGGAAGCCGCGCCACCACCTCGGTGAGTCCCATCGCGGCCGTTTCGCGCAGGTCGGCAACGAGCTCCACCCCCGCCGCGTCGCAAGCGGGGCCCCCCATGCCGACGCAGTGCGCGCCGTCCCGCTGCAGCGAGCGCGCGATGCGCGCCGCAATCCTGTCCCCGGACGCCTCGCCAGCCACGATCAGCACCGACCCCGACGCACGCGAAGCGCCAGCGCCCGTGGCGGCGGTCACGCCTCGATCTCCGCTTCGCCTTGTGTCGAAACGGGGGGCTCTCCCTCGAGTAGCGCTTTTAGCGTCGCGCCGTAACACGCGCAGCGCTTGGCGCCGATGCCACGGATTTCGGCGATCGCGCCGAAGTCGGGGACATCGAGCGCCACCAGGTCCTGCAGGCAATGCCCAGGCAGCACGACTTGCTCGTCGAGCCCGCGCGCTGCCGCTTCGGTGCGCCGCCACGCGAGCAAGCGCCTCTCGCGCGTGCGTCGCGCGGCCATCGTGGCGCGGTCGAGGCGTACTTCGATGGCGCGGTCGCTCGCGGGCACCGCGCCATCGGCGAGCCCCGCTGCGATAGCGGTGAGGAGCCGCTCGCCCGAGTCGGTGAGCCTCGGTGAAATGCCTCGTTTGACGCGCCGGAGCTCGTCGAGGCTCGGCGGTTTGCGTTGCGCCAAGAAGAGCAACGTCTCGTTGGCGGCCACCTTGAAAGGAGGCGTATCCCAGAGCTCGGCGATAGCTTCCCGCTCCATCACGAGCCGCCGAAGCACTGCCAGAGAGGGCGGATCGAGCGCCTCGATCCCTTTGATCCGTAGATAACCGGGCCGCCTCTCGCGCGGCGGCGCCAACGCCGATTCGCGTTTGAAAGCGCACTCGACGAGCACCTCTTCTTCGATGTCGCGCTCACGGGCTTCGAGCGACAGCTTGTCGTAGAGCGCCGCCAGGTGGCGAACGTCCGACGCGAGGTAGGCGAGCTCGGCAGGCCGCAAAGGTCGCCGGCTCCAATCGTGCTGCTGGAGATCTTTGGTGACGACGATGCCGAGCTCCGACGACAAGAGCGACGCCAATCCGGTCGCCTTGCGCCCAAGCATACGCGCCAGCACCGACGTGTCATGAGCGTTGTCGAGCGCGACGCCGGCCTCGGCGAGGAGCTTCACGTCGAAAGTAAAGTCGTGGAGCACCTTGATCGGCCCCGATCGTTCGAGCAGCTCGCCGAGCGGCGCGGGATCGACGGCCAACGTATCGATGACGGCGATCTGCGTAGCGTCGCCTTCTTGCCACGCGAGCTGGACGGTGCAGAGCCGCGCGCGGTAGGCGAAAAGCCCGTTACCTTCGGCGTCGACGGCGACGCGCGATGCCGCGCGCGCCGCGCTGACGACGCGCGCGAGCTCGGCGCGCGTCGTGACGACCGTTGCGCCCTCTTCGGGACGCGTCTCGCCTTCGGAAGTCATTGCCGGTGCGGGCGCGATCTGCGCAAGGCGTGCATCCTCAGGGAGCATGCGCGCGGCGCTCGGCGGCGACGAGCTGGGCGACTTCGTCGAGGGTGCGCCCTACCAAAGCGAGGCGCGCGAACCGCTGCGCCGAGGGCGAAGCGACCGCTTTGACCACGAGGTGACTGCCTTCGAGGGGTGTGCGAACGCGCACCGTGCCGCTTTCGGGGCGGTCGTCGAGCAAGTATTGCCCTTGGCTCATGCCGACGACGACGTGGGTGCCGTCGTTGCGAGCGCGCAGAAACAGGAGCGATGGTTCGGCGATGCGAAGGGCCGCCTCGCCGGCGACTTGTTGACCAATGTCGTCGACTTCGCCGCCCAGCGTCCGGACCCACACCTCCGACTGGGCGGGGCCGTCGATCAAGCGGTCGACCCGCACACGCGTGTAAGTGACGATCCGGCGCCCGTAGGTGCTGGCATCCCCCTCCCAAAGCGAGCGCCGGTCGAGCGGCGTTCCCGCGACCACGAGGGTCGAGTTGCCGACCAAATCGGGCATGGTGAGCTCGATGGCGGTAGCGGCTTCGGCGACGCGGGGCGCCAGGCTTATCGAGGCGGCGAGGGGCGCGCCCCCGAGAAGGGCCAGGGTGGCGAGGATGGCAGTTCGGGGCCGCACCAGGCCAAACTAGCACAGGGGTCTTTCCCTGCGCTCCCTTTGACTCTTTCACGCGTTTGATTAAGGCCCTTCATGTGGGTATTAGAAGCGGGAGCCTTTTCGCATGGTGGACACCCTGAACGCCCCCCTGCTCGAGACGGTCGCCCCCAATCTGCTGCCGGAGCTCAGGGCCTACCTCGATCGGCATCGGTCGGAACTCGCCCGCATGCTCGACACCGAAGGGGAGGGGGGGGTCTCGCTCGGCTGCCGTCACGCCAAGATCATGGACGGTTTGCTGACGGCGCTTTACCCCGCGGCGTTCGCGACCATGAAGGAGCAAAAGCGCTGGGCGCCGGTCCTGCTGGCCGCGGTCGGCGGCTATGGCCGCAGCGTGGTGGGGCTGAAAAGCGATCTCGACGTGCGCATTTTGACGACCCAATCGCCGGAGGGTGCGGCACCGATCGCCGAGGCGCTTCTCTATCCGCTGTGGGACGCCGGCGTGAGTATCGGGCACCAAGTGGTGAGCGTGAGCGACGCGCTCGAAACGGCGCGCGACGATCTGCCGACCGCGACCGCGCTGCTCGATTGGCGCGCCATCGCCGGCGACGTCAGTGCTGGGCAAGAGCTCGAAGAACGCGCCTTCGGTGGAATTTTCAGCGAGGGGGAGCTGCACACGTTCATGGCCCGGCTCGACAACGAGGTGAGCCAGCGCCATCAGCGCTTCGGTGCGTCGCTGTACCTGCTCGAGCCCGACGTCAAAAACGGAGCGGGAGGACTGCGCGATCTCGACGTCGCGCTGTGGGCCGCTCGCGCGCGTTGGCGCGTGAAGGGGGTGACCGAGCTCGTTCGGCTCGGCGTGCTCGTTCCGCGCGAAGCCAACGAAATCAACGTGGCGTGCGATTTTCTGTGGACCGTGCGAAACCACCTCCATCACCACGCTGGCCGTCGCAGCGACCGGCTCACCTTCGAAGAGCAGGAAACCATTGCCCGGGCCATGGGCTACCAAGCCAGGGTGGGTAAGCTCTCCGACGATGCCGTCGATATCTCGGGCGCGATGGTCGAAACGTTCATGTCCGACTACTACCGGCATGCGCGCACCATCATGCGGGCGCGCGAGCAGATCGTGGCCCGCGCCACGCCGTGCGTGGGCCGCAAACGGCCGCACGAGGAGGACATTGGGCGCGGGCTCAAGACCTTCGACGGTCAAGTCACATTCACCGATCCCGCCGAGCTCACGACTGACCCGGCGTTGTCGTTTCGCATCTACGCCGCGGCGATCGCCCGTTCCATGCCGGTGCTCGCGTTTGCGCGCGACGCGATGGCGCGGGTGGCGCGCGATCCGGGCTTCGGCGCCGCCCTGCGTGAGAGCCAAGAGGCGGCCGCGCTCTTCGTCGAGCTCGTTTCTACCGCGCAGGAGACGCGCCTGCGCCAGGGCTCCGTGCTCGCCGATCTGCACGACGTGGGGCTGCTCACCGCGATGATCCCCGAGTTTTCGCCGGTCGTCGGGCGCGTGCACCACGACCTCTACCACGTCTATACCGTCGACGTTCACTCCGTCGCCGCGGTCGATCGCCTGCGGGCGCTCGTCCGCGGCGACATCGCCACCGAGTACCCGCTCGCCTGCCGGCTCGCGGCCGAGGTGACGCGTCCCGCGATCCTCTTTCTGGCGACGCTCCTGCACGATGTCGGCAAAGCGATCGGCGGCAAAGATCATTCGCGGCGCGGCGCGGACATGGCGCGCGGCATCCTCGCGCGGCTGGGTCTGTCTCCCGAGGATAGCGAGGAGGGCTGCCACCTCATTCTGCAGCACCTCCTCATGTACCACGTGGCCACTCGGCGCGACCTCGACGACGCGGCGACGGTCGTCGAGTTCGCGCGCGAGGTTACCGATCGCGAGGGCCTGCGCGACCTCTACCTTCTCACGGTCGCCGACCTGTCGACCACCAGCCCCACCTCCCTCACCACCTGGAAGGCGCGGATGCTCGACGATCTATTTCTCGCCACCGATGCGCGCCTCTCCGGTCAACCGAAGGAAGAGGGGCGGGCGATGCGCGTGTCCGAGCAGGTGCGAAAAGAATGGAAAGACGCGGCCACCTTGCCGTTCCTCGATGCGTTCATGGGCAGCATGCCGGAGCGCTACCTCATTTCCAATTCGCTCGCCGAGATCGCAGCGCACGCCACGCTGGCGCGCAAAGCGGAAGGACAAGCGGTGGTGGCGGGGCTCGTCCCTTCGCGTTATCCGGAGGCCGCCGAGCTTTGCATCATTGCCGCCGATCGCCCCGGTCTACTCGCGGCGCTCACCGCGGCGGTAGCCGCCAGCCGGCTCGAGGTACATAAAGCGGAAATTCACTCGCGCACCCTCGCTGACGGCACGGTCCAAGCCGTCGACCTCTTTTGGGTGCGGCACCGCAGCGACGGCGCGGCGGGGGCCACCAAAGCGATGGCCAAGCTCGAGCGCGATCTGCGCGCGGTGCTCACGGGCAAATCGACGCCGCGCGATCTGACTGCGCCGCGCGTTTCGTCTCCCTGGGCCGAGCGCCCCGCGCCTGCGGTGACCACGGAAGTCGCTATCGACGACCGCGCTTCCGCGGATCAAACGGTTATCGAAGTAGTTACGCGTGACCGCCCCGGGCTGCTCTTTGCCCTTGCCGACGCGCTATACGGGCTCGGGCTCTCGATCGGCGTCGCCAAAATCAACACCGAAGGCAATCGTGTCGCTGACGTATTCTACGTGACCGAGACCGGCGGCTCCAAAATCGAGTCCGGTCCTCGTACACAAGAAGTACGGGCGCGTCTTCTGCGCGTGCTCGAAGACCTCGCCAAGTAGGGGAGACACGGATGAAGACGGCGCTCGGTATCGGTTGTACGGCTCTCGTTCTGGCTCTGGCGGCGTGCGGAGGCAGCGCGCCTCCGCCGCAAGAACCCGCTCCCACCGCACCTGCGCTGCCGCCCAGCATGGGCGGCGCTGCTCCAGCCGATTCCGCGCCCGCCGCGTCGTCGCCGCCGCCGACCGACAAAGGCGGGCCGGAAGTCGATCGCGCCATCGCGGCCATCAAAGCCAACGATTTTCGCAGCGCCAAGGCGGCGCTCGAGCAGGCGCTCCACAAGAACCCCAAGAACGGGATGGCTTCGTATTACATGGGCGTCGCGCTCGAGAATCTCGGGGACAAGGCAGCCGCCGAGCAGGAATACAAGAACGCGATGACCAACGCGCCCGACGTTGCCGAGGCCGCGGTCAACCTCGGCGCGATCTACCTCGACGGCAAACGTTGGGACGAGGCCGTCGCCGTCACGCAAAAAGGGCTCGCCAAGCGTGCCGACGACCCCGCCTTGCACGCCAACATGGCATTCGCGCTGCGCGGCAAGGGGGACAAGATGGGCGCGTCCGCCGAATACGAGCGCGCCATCAAGGTGGTGGGCGACAATGCCGACCTGCGTTTTGCCTACGGGACGCTGCTCCTCGAGATGGGGAACAAACCCAAAGCCACCAGCGAGCTGAAAGGCGCACTCGCCGCGGCCGGATCGAATCGCGCGCTGCTCGCATCGATCGGGCGCTCGCTCGGATCGGCGGGAGCGTTCGCGGAGTGCGTCGCTGCGCTCGATAAGGCGATTGCTTCGGGCGACGACGTCGAGCTCCGCGTTCGGCGCGGCCTGTGTCGGCACTCGATGAAGGACGAAAACGGCGCGAAAGCCGACTTCGAAGCGGCTACCAAGCTCGATCCCAAGTTCGGCCCCGCGCACTACTACCTCGGCGAATCCCTGCTCGCGTCGGGCAATGCCGCTCAAGCCGCCAAAGAGTTCGACGCGGCCGCTGCCGCGGCCCCGCAGAGCGAAATCGGAAAAAAGGCGAAAGACCAAGCGGACGCCGCGCGCAAAGCCGCCAAAAAAGGCGGCAAATGACTCACTTGAAGATGGCGTCCAAGATGCGATCGAGCTCGTCGAGCGATCCGTAGCGGATTGCGATCGCCCCTTTACCTTCGTTGTCCGCGATCTCGACGCGCGTCCCGAGATGCCGCGCGAGACGGTCTTCGAGATCGCGCACGGAGGGACTCTTTTTGCCCGTTCCTTCTTTGCTCGGTCCGCCGGCTTTGGCGGACCGCACGAGCCGCTCGGTTTCGCGCACCGAGAGGCCGGTGCGCGCCACCCTTTCGGCGAGCTTCTCCATCGCCTCCGCGCTCGCCGCGCCGAGAAGGGCCCGCCCGTGTCCCTCCGAGAGCGCGCCCTCGATCACCATGCGGCGCACCTTGGCCGGCAGTTTCAAGAGCCGCAGACTGTTGGCGATCGTCGTTCGATCTTTGCCGATGCGCTCGGCGAGCACCTCTTGGGTGTAGCTGTGATCGCGGATCAAGCGATCGAGTGCCTCGGCGAGCTCGAGCGGGTTCAGGTCTTCGCGCTGGATGTTCTCGATGAGCGCCAGCTCGAACGTGTCGTTCGGCGTGACGTCTTTGACGACGACGAGCAGCTCGCGCAACCCCGCTTTCTGCGCGGCGCGCCATCGCCGCTCGCCGGCGATGATCTCGTAGCGGTCCATCCCCGCCGTCGCGGTGACGTCGCCCGCGGCGCGGCGCACGATGAGCGGTTCGAGCACGCCGTGTTCGCGTATCGACTGCGCCAGCTCTTCCAGCCGCGCATCGTCGAAGTGCTGTCGCGGCTGCCCTTTTTGCGGAATGAGCCGCTCGATGGGGCACGTGAACACCTGCTCTTTGCCGCCGGACATGATGGCGGGCGCTTCCGGCAAGAGAGCGTCGAGCCCCCGCCCGAGCGCGCGACGTTTTTCGGTCGCCGTCATCGCTCCGTCGCCTCGATCACCTCGCGCGCGAGCGAGAGGTACCCTTGCGCCCCCTTCGACTGCGCGTCGTAGAGCAGAATGGGGCGCCCGTGGCTCGGAGCTTCGGAGAGGCGGACATTGCGCGGAATGACGGCGTCGAAAACATGGAAGTGGCGCCGCACTTCTCCCGCGACTTCGTGCGACAAGTTGTTTCTCGGATCGAACATCGTCAGCACGATACCTTCCACCGCGAGATTCGGATTGTACGTCCCTTTGATGCGATCGATGGTGGCCATCAAGTGGGTGAGCCCTTCGAGTGCGTAGTACTCGCACTGCAACGGGACGATGACGCGATCGGCTGCGACCAGCGCATTCAGCGTGAGCAGACCGAGCGATGGGGGACAGTCGATGAAGACGTACTCGTAGCCGTTTTCGCTCGGCCCTTTGAGGCCCGCCAGCATTTTGCGCAGCCGCTCGGCGCGATCGGTGAGCTCGACGAACTCGATTTCAGCCCCTGCCAAATCCTGCGTCGCGGGGATGATGTCGAGCGTCGCGATGTCGGTCTTGACGATGACCTCTTCCAGCGTGGCCTTGCCGATGAGCGCCTCGTAGAGGCTTCGTTTCAAGGTGCGCGGCTTGATGCCGACGCCGCTCGACGCATTGCCCTGCGGATCGGTATCGATGATGAGCGTCCGCTTTTCGGCCGCTGCCACGCTGGCCGCGAGATTGACCGCCGTGGTCGTCTTACCGACGCCACCTTTTTGGTTGGCGACGACGACGATTCTCGGGCGGGTCTGCATCTGGGGTGGGGGAAGGGAAGCTTGGTAGCTCTTCACGCACCGTACCTCAAGTTCCCCGTTTTCTTGGGTGTTCACCTTGGGGTGTCATACAGTGTCGTCAGATGTAGGCAGGCGGAGATGACGACGACGACGCGACGGCATCCGAGCCGGTCGCGACCGACGCCGACGGAGCCGATCGTAGCCCGATGCACGGCCTGAGAAGTCCGGAAGCGGTGAGGCGGACCTCACCAAACCAGAGGAGGACGGGATGCCGCAGTCGCCGAGAAACTATCAAACGTTGGCAGAATTCGAGCGCGAAGAGATCAGGCCCAGTTTCAAGATCGGGTTCTCCATCGACGACTTCGAGGAGACTTCTTTCGAGGCCGAATCCGAAGTCGGCGTCGGGGAGTTTCACCTCGATTCCGTCGACGAAACGGACGAGGAAGAAGACGACGACGACGCCTCGGACGACGATGCGTAGCGGGGCGCCTCGCGCACCACGCCCGCTCCGTCCCTGACTCTCGCAAAAACTTACGTCCCTCCCGGGACACGAGCCCCGCGTCACGCCTCGACGCGGGGCTCTTCTTTGTCGAGCGGCGGCCGTGGGATGACGCTTGACGTGACGCGTGCTGCATGTACGTTCTGCCCCCTCGCCGGGGGGACCGACCGCGGGACGTTCCCCGCTCGAGGTGGTCGTGCCGAATTCCCGTCTTGCGACGTTTCTTCTTGGAGAGCTCTAGGTCATGCAGGTCAACGTTCAGCAGCTTTCGCCGGTCCTCGTCGAATTCCAGGTCGAAATTCCCGCCGATCGCGTCAAAGTCGAGGTCGACAAGGCGTACCAGGCGTTGCAGAAGACGGCGCGCGTGAAGGGATTTCGGCCCGGCAAGGCGCCGCGCGACATCCTCACGCACCTCTTCGGCGAGCGGGTCAGCATGGACGTCACCCGCAAGCTCGTGGACGACACGCTTTCCAAAGCGCTCACCGAAAAAAACGTGCAGCCGCTCTCGCAGCCCGACATCGAGCCGCAGAAGCTCGCGACGGGCACCAATTTCTCGTACCGGGCGCGTTTCGAAGTGCGGCCTCTGATTGCGTCGGTCACCTACGACGGCTTCGAGGTGACGCGGCCGAGCATTGCCGTCACCGACGCGATGATGGCGGACGAGCTCGAAGTGCTGCGCAAGGCGCACGCGACCCTTTCCGCCCCCGCCGAGCCCCGCCCAGCCAAGAAGGGGGACGTCATCGACATCTCCTTTACGGTCGAAGTCGCGGGCAAGCGGATCCCGGAAGCATCGGGTGAGGGCGTGCAGCTCGAGCTCGGTTCCGGTCAGGTTCTGCCCGAGCTCGAAGCAGCGCTCGTCGGCTCCAATGTGGGCGACGCGAAGGACGCCTCGCTGACGTTCGCGCAGAATCACGCACGCGCCGATTTCCGCGGTAAGCCCGCCGCCTTCCACATCAAAGTTCAAGAGATCAAAGAGCGTGTCCTGCCCGCCCTCGACGATGACTTCGCCAAGGACATAGGCACCTTCCAGACGCTCGAAGAGCTCAAGCAAGACATCAAAGGCAAGCTCGAAAAGGCCATGAAGCAAAGGGCAGAAGACGCGGTCGCCGAGCAGCTGGTCGCCAAGCTCGTCGAGAAGAACCCGATCCCTTGTCCGCCGAGTCTCGTCGAGCAGCAGTGCCAGCTCATGGAGCAGGAGATCATGCAGCAGGCCCGCCGCACGGGCGAGCCGGTGCCGCGCCACGAGGAGCTCCACGCCCGGGTCCACGCCGACTCGGAAATCAAAGTGAGGGCGGGACTTCTCATGGCGGAAATTGCCAAAGAGGCTCAGATCAAGGTTTCGGAAGAGGACATCGAAAAGGGGCTCGTCGAGCTAGCCGAGCAGACCGGCAAACAGGTCGCAAAGATGCGCGTCGAGTACCGCGATCAGAAAAAGCGTGAGATGCTGATCGGAATGATCATCGAGGACAAGATCCTCGACATCATCGAAGCCAAGTCGAAGATCACTGAAGCTTGAAAGGAACAACCCCCCATGCCCCGACGACCTGAGAATCGGACGCAAGCCATCGAGCTTCTCGAACGCACGAAAGCGGGAGGGCGCGCCGATTTGCTCGAGCCGCCGCGCGACTTCATCCCGTATCCGCAAGTGGTCGAGACGACCCACCGCGGGGAGCGCAGCTGGGACATTTTCAGTCGCCTGCTGAAAGATCGAATCGTCTTTCTCGGCACCGACGTCAACGACGACGTCGCCAACATCATCGTTGCCCAGCTCCTCTTCCTGGAGAGCGAAGACCCGGACAAGGATGTCCAGCTCTACGTCAACTCGCCGGGCGGCGTGGTAACGGCTGGGCTCGCCATTTTCGACACCATGCAATACGTGCGCACTCCGGTGTCGACGATCTGCATCGGTCAGGCTGCCTCGATGGCTGCCATCCTTCTGGCGGCCGGTCAGAAGGGAAAGCGCTACGCCCTGCCCAACGCGCGCATCATGATTCACCAGCCGATGGGCGGCGCGCGCGGCCAGGCGACCGACATCGAGATTCAGGCGCGCGAAATCCGCCATATGAAGGACCTTCTGACGGATATCCTGGTCCAGGCCACGGGCAAGACGCGCGAGGACATCACCCGGGATATCGACCGCGACTTCTACCTCTCAGGCGCGCAGGCCAAGGAGTACGGCCTCATCGATGAAGTCTTCAAACGTGGGTCGCTCCGCACCTGAACGAGTGGTGCGCTGCGAAAGACCGTACGCGCGTGCTGCCCGGTTGGGGCGCACGGTCCTCGGCCTGAGGCAAATGGTCGCGGGGGGTTACAACCCCCGCTTCAGGCGCGGGCGTCGACTGCCGTTAGCTTGCGGTACAGGGGCGGCGGCACTAGAATCGACCAAAGCGGCTCTTGGTAGGCGACTAGTGGGCATTCGTTTTGAGGGCTAAGAAGTGGAGCGAAGACGAGACGACCACCAGAGCGGTAACCTGAGCTGCTCCTTCTGCGGTAAGTCGCAGAAAGAAGTAAAAAAACTCATCGCGGGTCCGACCGTTTACATCTGCGACGAGTGCATCGGGCTCTGCAACGACATCATCGCCGAAGAGGTCGAGAAGGACGAGCCCTACGCGGGGTCGACTCCTATCCCCAAGCCGAGCGAGATCAAGGCGGTCCTCGACGAGTACGTCGTCGGGCAAGAGCGCGCGAAGAAGATCCTCGCCGTTGCCGTTCACAACCACTACAAGCGCATCGATTCGCGCTCTACGGCCGACGATGTCGAGCTGTCGAAGTCGAACATCCTTTTGCTCGGTCCGACGGGCAGCGGAAAGACGCTCCTCGCGCAGACACTGGCGAAGATCCTGAACGTGCCTTTCGCGATCGCCGACGCGACGACGCTCACCGAAGCCGGGTACGTCGGTGAAGACGTCGAAAACATCATCGTTCAGCTGCTCCAGAACGCTGACCATGACGTCGAGCGCGCGCAGCGCGGCATCGTCTACATCGACGAGATCGACAAGATCAGCCGAAAGAGCGACAACCCCAGCATCACGCGCGACGTCTCCGGCGAGGGCGTGCAGCAGGCGCTCCTCAAGATCATCGAGGGCACGGTCGCCAACGTTCCCCCCAAGGGCGGGCGCAAACATCCGCAGCAAGATTTCTTGCAGGTCGACACGACCAACATTCTTTTCATCTGCGGCGGCGCCTTCGTCGGCCTCGATCAGATCATTCAGCGCCGCGTCGGCCAGGCCGCGCTCGGCTTCGGCGCCGACATCAAGTCGAAGAAGGATTTCAAGCTGGGCGAGCTGCTCGAGCTCGTGCAGCCCGAGGACCTGCTCAAGTTCGGGCTCATTCCGGAGTTCATCGGCCGCTTGCCCGTTTTGGCGACGCTGCACGAGCTCAACGAAGAGGCATTGGTCGACATTCTCACCAAGCCGAAGAACAGCCTCGTCAAGCAGTTTCAGAAGCTTTTCGAGATGGATGGGGTGAAGCTGAAGTTCACCAAGGGGTCGCTGGTCGGCGTCGCGCGCGAAGCGCTGAGCCGCAATTCCGGCGCTCGCGGGCTGCGCGCCATCCTCGAGCACGCCATGTTGGACATCATGTACGACGTGCCGGGACGCAATGGCATCAAAGAAGTCGTCATCAACGAGGATGTCATCACGAAGCGAGAGCCCCCGCTCATCGTCTATCAGAAAGAAGCCGAGCTCGCCTGACCGTAGCTCGGCCGCCGCATTTTCGCGCGGCATGGCTCCCGCTCTCTTGCTGAACCGCTAAGCGGGTCCTGCCGCACCACCGATCGGAAGGCCATGTTTTTCAAAAATGAAGGAGGTGCGGGACCTGCAACGAAGCGGCGCACTCTCCCGCTGTTGCCGCTTCGGGACATCACGGTGTTCCCGCACATGGTGTCGCAGCTATTCGTCGGGCGCGAGCGGTCGATCAACGCGCTCAACGAGGCGATGAACCGCGACAAGGAAATCTTTCTCTCCGCACAGAAGAACGCGAAGACGAACGAACCTTCTCCGGAAGACATCTTCGCGGTCGGCACCATCGGCACGGTGATGCAGCTTCTGCGTTTGCCCGACGGCACGGTGAAGGTGCTGGTCGAGGGCAAGCAGCGCGCGCGCGTCAAACGCTTCCAGGAGAACGACGACTATTTTCTCGTCGAGATCGAAGAAATCCCCGAGACCACGCAGCTGACGGTCGAGATCGAAGCGCTCATGCGCTCGGTGCAGGGGACCTTCGAGATGTACGTCAAGCTCAACAAGAAGGTCGAACCGGAAGTGTTGATGAGCGTGCAAGCCATCGACGATCCGAGCCGTCTCTCCGACACGATCATCGCCAACCTGCCGACGATCAAGCTCTCCGATCGGCAAGCCCTCCTCGAGATGGAGGACGCCAAGGCCCGCCTCGAGCGCCTCTACGAGCTCATGCAGGCCGAGATCGAGATCCTGCAAGTAGAAAAGAAGATCCGCTCCCGCGTCAAGAAGCAGATGGAGAAGACGCAGAAGGAGTACTACCTGAACGAGCAGATGCAGGCCATCCAGAAGGAGCTGGGCGGCGGCGAGCGCGACGAGTTCAAGAACGAGATTCAGGAGATTGAAGAGAAGCTGAAGAGTAAGCGGATGAGCAAAGAGGCTTCCGCCAAGCTCAAAAAGGAGCTGAAGAAGCTGAAGATGATGCACCCCACGAGCGCCGAGGCGACCGTGGTGCGCAATTACATCGACTGGATTTTGGGGCTTCCCTGGTACGAGAAGAGCGAAGAACGCTTCGACCTCGAGGAAGCGGAGAAGATCCTGGACGAGGATCACTACGGCTTGAAGCGCATCAAAGAGCGCATCGTCGAGTACCTCGCCGTGCAGGCGCTCACCAAGAAGCTGAAAGGCCCGGTGCTCTGTTTCGTGGGGCCGCCCGGCGTCGGCAAGACGAGTCTCGCCAAATCGATAGCCCGGGCCACCGGTCGCAAGTTCGTGCGGCTCTCGCTCGGCGGTGTGCGCGACGAAGCGGAGATCAGGGGTCATCGGCGCACGTACATCGGCGCGCTACCCGGCAAGATCATCCAGAGCCTGAAAAAAGCGGGGACGAACAATCCCGTCTTCTTGCTCGACGAGGTCGACAAGATGTCGACGGATTTCCGCGGCGACCCGGCGGCGGCGCTCCTCGAAGTGCTCGACCCCGAGCAAAACCACCAGTTCAACGATCACTACCTCGACCTCGACTACGATCTCTCGGACGTGATGTTCATCACCACGGCCAACACCTTGGGGGGCATTCCGCTGCCGCTCCAAGACCGCATGGAGATCATTCAGCTCAGCGGGTACACCGAGTTCGAGAAGCTCAACATCGCCCTCAAATACCTGATCCTCCGGCAAAAGAGAGAGTGCGGGCTCGACGAAACGCCGTTCAACCTGAACGAGAACGCCGTTCGAACCATCATCCACCACTATACGAAAGAAGCCGGCGTTCGTGCGCTCGAGCGTGAGATCGCCAGCGTGTGTCGCAAGGTGGCGCGCCAAGTCGTCAAAGACAAAAAGCAGGGAACGGTGTCGATGCTCGACATCACCGCCAAGATGATTCCCAAGTACCTCGGCGTACCCAAGTTCCGGCTCGGCAAGAAGGAAGAAAAAGACGAGATCGGCCTCACCAACGGGCTCGCCGTCACGCAATACGGCGGGGACCTCTTGGCGGCCGAGGTCACCGTCGTACCCGGCAAGGGAAAGCTCATCACCACCGGCAAGCTCGGCGACGTGATGCAAGAGTCGGCGCAGGCCGCGATGAGCTACGTGCGCTCGCGCTCGGCGGTACTCGGGCTCGAGCAGGATTTTTATTCGAAGATCGATCTGCACGTGCACTTCCCCGAAGGTGCCATCCCCAAGGACGGGCCGAGCGCGGGCATCACCATCGCCACGAGCCTCGTTTCGGCGCTCATGAAGGTGCCGGTGCGGCGCGATCTCGCCATGACGGGCGAGATCACGCTCCGCGGGCGCGTGCTCCCCATCGGCGGGCTCAAAGAGAAGCTCCTCGCTGCGCATCGCGGTGGTATCGGCACCGTCATCATTCCCAAAGAGAATCGGCGCGACTTGCGCGAGGTTCCGCGCCGCGTGCTCAAGACGACGCGCGTCGTGCTCGTCGACCACGTCGACGAAGTCCTGCGCGAAGCGCTCGTCGTGACTGATCCCGACGCCGTGTTCGGGCCGCCGCGCCCGCTCATGGAGTACCGCGGTGGCGAGCTCGTCGTGAACGGCGTGCCCCCATCGACGCCTCCGCGAGCACCGGAGAGCGAGCGCCCCCCCGTCGAAACGCCGGAAGAACGCCCCGGTATCTAGCTGAAGTGTGCTGGCGCTCCGCGCCTTATGGATCCGAGTGGTGTGCCAGTGGCACAATTGCCGCGTGGCACTCCTCGGGGCAAAGGTGTAATGTTATCGGCACATTGCCGATTTTGGGCCGCTCGGCACGGCTGGTGCTTAACAGGGGGCGGTCCCTGCTGCGCAGTCAACCCTCCCGGCGAGGTGATGCGATGAACTCGAATAGGCGTTCTTACGGTGTGCGAAGTGCGACGGCCGTCGTCCTCATGGCGAGTGGGATCACTGCCTGTGGCGGGTCGAACCCCCCCGGAAGCGGACCCGACCGCGTCGAGGGGCAGAGCGATTTCATCTCCTCGCCCCCGGGGGGATCGTCCTTTGCGGAGCGCGACAGCATTGGCACGACGGGGGGTGGAGGCAATGCCGGCATTCCTCCCGCTACACCGACCGGTGGTAGCAAAGGCACGAGCGCGCCCGATCGCAAGGTCGAAGAGACGGATCTCTACCGCCTCGAAGGGGACCGCCTCTATTACATCAACGGCTACCGCGGGCTCATGGTGTTCGACGTCGCCGACGTCAACCATCCGAAGCTCCTTGGACGCTCCCCGATCTTCGGTAGCCCGGTCGAGATGATCGTTCGCAACGGCGTGGCCATCGTGGTCGTCGCCGATTGGTACGGCGCCATGGAGGACGGTTCGCCCTTTCACGGATCGGTCGTGCGCGGCATCGACGCCACCGATCCCACCAACATGCGCATTCTCGGCGACGCCAAGCTCGGCGGCTGGGTGCGCGACACGCGCGTCGTCGGGGATGTGATTTACGCCGTGAGCGAGGAGTACAACTGGAACTACGGCTGGGAAGTCGAGGCCGCGCCCGATACGCCGATTGGCGTCGGCGGCGGCTCGGTAAGCTCAACGTCCAGTTCCAAAGCCGTGGTGTCGTCGGTGAGCTTTGCCAACAACGTCATCGTATCGAAGGGACGCTACGACGTGCCCGGTTACGGCGCGATTTTCAACGTGACGCCGAATGCGATCCTGTTCGCGCACGACGTTGCCGTCGACACGCCGGCCAACGGACCGTACGTGAACCCCACCGACATGTCGCTCGATTACATCGACATCAGCGATCCCGGCGGCACGATCGCTCCGCGGGGGAGTCTCAAGTTTGCCGGTCACGTGGCGGCGTGGGGCACCGACAATGGACGGTGGAACCTCGATTTCGCCGATGGCAAGGTGGCCCGCGTCGTCGGCTGCGCCGGCGCGTACTGCGGCGGTTCGCAGGGCGGGTACTTGCTGGCGACGGCCGATTTCACTGATCCCGACGCGCCGGCGCTCTTGTCGAAGCTTGCGCTACCGTCGACGGGTTGGTCGCCCGCGGTGCGGTTCGACAAAACGCGTATGTACCTCGCTCCTGGAGACGACTTTAGCGGCGTCAGTTCGCCGATTCAGGTCTTCGATCTGACCAACCCCGCCGCGCCGAAGCTCGCCGGGCAAACGCAGATCCCCGGCTCGGTGTGGAACTTCACCCCCGCGGGTGATCGGCTCTTCACGCTTGGTAACGAGCGCGACCTTCAAACCGGGAGCTACAGCAGCAAGATCTCCGTGAGCTACCTCGACGTGAGTGACGCCACGCATCCGGCGGTCATGGGATCGCCGGCGTCCTTCGGGGAAGGGTGGGCATGGACGCCCGCGGCTGGCACGTTCAAGGCCTTTACGAAGAACGACAACGAGGGGCTCGTCGTTCTTCCGTTCAGCGGCTGGAGCTCGGATTTCCGGCAGTACAACAACGGCCTTCAGCTCATCGAGTTCTCGCAGAATTCCGTTACCACTTCGGGCGCGGCGCGCACCAAAGGGTGGGTCGAGCGCGGCGTGTTCGTGAAGGATCGGCTCGTGTCGCTCAGCGACTTGTCGCTCTCGGTCGTCGACTATACCGACCACAAACAGCCCACCGTCGTCGCCGAGCTGACGCTCGCGCGCAACGTCGTCGATGCGCGGCCGCACGGCGAGACGATCGCCCAGCTGTCGAGCGATTGGTATTACGAGAATGATCACGACCACTCCGCGCTGCGCATCCTGCCCATCGATCAGGCGGAGGAGAACGTGTCCGACGCCGCGCTCGCCGAGGTCGCGATCGAAGGCGTGAACGCGCGCGTTTATCACAATGGCGCACTTTCCTACGTCGTCAGCAACGTCGAGCACGAGATCGAGTGCCCCACGGGGCCGACGGGGGACAAGGGCGGTACGACGCCGGTTCCCCCCGGCCGGACCGGCACTACGCAGACCAAATGCACGGCATGGCGCGAGCAGGTGCAGGTCGTCGATTTTTCGAGCGGCACCGCCGTGCTGCGCGGCAAAGTAGAGCTGCCGGATCTCGGTGGCTACTACTACGGCGGCATGGGCTTTCGCGGCTGCTACGTGGGCGATTGGTATTACGGCGACGACGCGGTCCAGGTGGGGGAGGACGTGCTCGCCTTCCGCCGCTGGGCGCCGAATTATTGGCCCAACGGTAGCTATGCCGACGGTCACGCATCGCTATGGGTCGTCGATCTTTCGAACCCCGACGATCCCGGCATTGCCTCGACGGTCATCACGCGCGATCACGACGCGTGGTGGGGCAACATGCGAGCGGTCGCCGATACGCTCTACACGACGCACTACGAATGGCACGAGCGTCCCGCGAGGTCGACGGGCGGCTCGGTCACCTCGATGGGGTACGTGCGCTACTACCTCGATCGCATCGATCTCACCGATCGCAAGCATCCGCGCATCGGCTCGTCGATCAACGTGCCGGGCATGCTGGTGGGCGGCTCGGAGACTGATCCCTCGCTCATCTACACCGTCGATTTTCGCTGGTACAGCGACCACGGTGCCAACGAGTTCGATGTCCTGCGCATCGCCGACGGCAGAGCCGTGCTTCAGTCGTCGCTTGCTATCCCGGGCAACGTGGGCAGCACGTTCGTGCGCGGCGACAAGGCGTACATGTCCGTGCAGCAGTACCTCGACGGCGATTACCGACATTCGACGGTCAAGCTGTACCAGCTCGACCTCGCCAACCCGCGCTCCATCGTGGCGCGCACTTCCGAACAGAAGAAGGGGTGGGGCTGGCTCCTCGGTATCGAAGGCGATCGCGCGCTCGTGACGTCAGGGTGGGGCTCGGACGGGCTCGATATCTACCAGCTGTCCGACGCCGAGCCGAAGTTCGATCAATTCGTGCGCACGCGCGGGTACGGCGGGTCGACCTCACGCCAGGGCGACCAGATCTTCCTGGCCAGCGGTCAGTGGGGCGTGCAGACGATCAATTTGAAGTAGCGGTGGGCGGGACAGGGATCGAACCTGCGACAGCCGGCGTGTAAAACCAGAGCTCTACCACTGAGCTACCCGCCCTCCCGGATGAGAAGGACGCGGAGTTTCCCCCGGCCTTCCGGTCCGGTCAAGGCGGGACTGCAGCACACCCGCTACGCCGAAGCGCGACGGCCGCGGGACCCCGATCGCGACGAGCCGGTCTTCGACGAGCCGGTCTTCGACGAGCCGGTCTTCGACGAGCCCGTCCGCGATGCGCCGCGAGACCCGGCGGGGGACGACTTCTTGGTCGACTTCGATGAGCTCTTGGCGCGCGTCGATTCGCCGCGAGCTGGTTTAGGGGGCGACAGCCGAGTTCCCGGGGAGCTCACGTCGGGGGAGCGTTTGGTCGTGCTCGCGGCGCCGCGGGCCGGTTGCCCCTCGGCTTCGAAGCGATCTTCGCGCTCGTAGTCGCGGCCACCAGGGTGATTCGAGGCAGGTTTTTCCGATCGATTACGTTGCATGCCAATAACCTCCTGAGAGGTGTGTGGGCTTCCGCGCCCGACACGGCCATGGAACCAAAGGACGGAATCTCTTGCGGCAATGTAGCTGCCGCGAGCGGGAAAGAACCCCGATCACTTGCCGGTGTCGTGGTGCGGCGCGGCGACGGGCTTCGACTGAGGCGAGCCGCGTTGCCGAAGGAAGATCGTGAGAACGACGATCGCGAGAACGGCGAGGAACTCGCTTTGCCAGTTTTGGAACGATTCGAACCAGAATTGACTGGAGGCCCAATATTGCGCCAGCGTCTCGGCGGGCCGACCCTGGGCGATGTTCTCTTCGTTCGTCTTGAGAAAGCCGCCGACGGCGTGAAGGACGAAAGAGACGACGAACAAAAGGAAGAACGCGGTCGCCAGGGAATGCTCGTACAAAACGAGCAGCAGGCCGCCTTTCTGCACCGGCCATGGCACGTCCGGATCCTTGGTATGCAGGCGCGGGTCTTCGTCAGTCTCGTCCGCCTCGTCGAGAGGCTTCGACTCCGCGGAGCCCTTCTGACGGAGCTTGACCGACAAAAGAACGAAGACCCCCATCTGCAAAAACTCGCTCTCCCAGTTCTCGAACAGCGCTTCCAAGAAATGGCCGCTCGACAGGTAAGCCCCCACGCCGACCGCGGCGAGGCCGTCGTGGGCGCGTTCTTCGTTGTAAGCGGCCACACCGAAGCCGATTTGCGCAGCGGTCGCCGCGAGGAACATGGCGACCAACACGAGCGAGAGCCCGTTCTCGCGAACAAAAGTCGCGATGGATGACGATGCGCGCGTCGGGCGCGTGCGCGGGAGCGTCGGCGAGAAGGTCGTCATGCGAAGGGCCCTCCCCATACTGCACCCTACGTGCCACAATCGATGTGCATGCTCGGCTCGATGCGCACCACCGCGACCTCGGGCGTGCCTATCAAAGCGTGGACCGACGGCGTTCCCGTCGGGCCCGAGGCCTTGGCCCAGGTCGAGAATCTCGCGCGCATGCCGTTCGTCTTTCGCCATGTCGCGCTCATGCCCGACGTGCACAAGGGCATCGGCGCGACGGTGGGCTCGGTGGTCGCCACGCAGGGCGCCATCATTCCCGCCGCGGTCGGCGTCGATATCGGGTGCGGCATGATGGCGGTCGAAACCACGCTTCCCGCCGCGCACTTGCCCGACAATCTGAAAGGGGTTCGGCGCGCCATCGAAAGTGTCGTACCGCACGGCCGCACCGACAACGGCGGTCGCAACGACCGCGGCGCGTGGGGCCGCCCCCCGCCGCACGTGCAAGCCGCGTGGGCCCCGTTCCAAGCTTGGCTGAAGCCCTTTTCGGAAAAGCACCCCAAAATCGCGGAGAGCAACGGCTATCGCCAGCTCGCCACCCTGGGGACGGGCAACCACTTCATCGAAGTGTGCCTCGATGAGCGTGACAAGGTGTGGTTCATGCTGCACAGCGGGTCGCGCGGCTTCGGTAACCGCATCGGCTCGTACTTCATCGAGCTCGCCAAACGCGACATGTGGACCGCGCTCGGCAATTTGCCCGATCGCGATCTCGCCTACTTTCGCGAAGGCACGAAACACTTCGACGACTACGTGGAAGCGGTCGCAAAAGCGCAGCAATACGCAAGAGAAAATCGCGAGCTCATGATGCGCGCGGTGATCGCCGCCGTCGCGCGCGTCGACGGACTGCCCCCTTTCGAAACGACCGAGGTCGCCGTCAATTGCCATCACAACTACGTCGAGCGTGAGCGCCACTTCGGAACGGATGTGCTCGTCACCCGCAAAGGCGCCGTCCGCGCGCGCGCCGGCGATCTCGGCATCATCCCGGGCAGCATGGGCGCGCGAAGCTACATCGTTCGCGGCAAAGGCAACGCGCAGAGCTTCGAGAGCTGCTCCCACGGCGCCGGCCGCATCATGTCGCGCACCGAAGCGAAGAGGCGCTTCACCCTCGCCGACCACGAAGCCGCCGTCTGCGGCGTCGAGTGCCGCCGCGACATCGACGTCATCGACGAAACGCCGGGGGCATACAAGAACATCGACGCCGTCATGGCCGCGCAAAGAGACCTCGTCGAGGTCGTGCACACGCTCAAACAAGTCGTCTGCGTGAAGGGTTGATCACCCTGCCGCCCGGTGCTAGAAGCGCGGGCCTCACGGCTTTCGCCCCGTTCGGGCCAAACCGCGAAATTGCACGAGAATCAACGAGCTTACTGTGGTAGGAAGTGATGCCGCTTCGGGGCGGTAGTTAAGTTGGTTATAACGCCGGCCTGTCACGCCGGAGGCCGCGGGTTCGAGTCCCGTCCGCCCCGCTGATTTCGAGTGGTTAGCCCGCGGCGACGTTGTTCAGTCGCCCAATTCGCGCAGCGCGATGCAGGGGTGGCGGCCTTGAGTAGCATTTGGGTTGCTGACCCGGAGCACCGGATATGACGGATTGGCGCACGCGCATCGTTCGAACCCGGCCGTGGCTCACGGAAAGGCCTGCGTGCGGGGCACGAGGATTCCCGTATTGGTCGTGCTCGACAATCTAGCTGCCGGCCTAACGGCAGAGGAAATCGTTCGAAGCTACCATCTCTGTCGTTCGAAGACGTGCGGGCAAGCGTCGCCTATGGAGCCGAGCTGGCGCGCGAGGGATTGATTGAGACGCGTTCCAGCACGGCCGAATGAAATTCAAGATGGATGAGACCCTGCCGGTTGGCGAGACGTAGACACCGGCGGCGATGGTGATGTTCGGCGGGGAGCAAGAACACGTCGTAATTGACCACCCGCTGACGAAGTCGACGTGAGCAACGTTCAGCTCCGCGAATTCACTTCGATCTCGTTCCAACGCATGAGGTGAGGAGCGTTCAGGCCGCTTGCGCTGGCCGCACCGCCCGGGAGCGTCGAAGTTCCCTGCCCATCGCGTCGGCAGCGTGCCGATACTCTCCCGCCCGGCCAAGGTAACGTCTTATAGATGAGTCTATAAGTCGCTAACAGATTCATGTATAAGTTGTTGGATGCGATCCGCCGTGCATGATGTGCTGCCACCAAAGGTTAGACGTTCGCTCAAGAAGTTCGGCGCCGACCTTGCTCTCGCACGTCGCAAACGGCGCCTCACTACCGCCATGATGTCGGAGCGTCTGGGCGTGGCCAAGAGCACCTATGTTCGCGTCGAGAAAGGCGACCCGACGGTGTCGCTGGGCGTCTTCGCAATGGCGCTGTTTGTTCTAGGGTTTGGAGATGTCTTCGCGGCTCTCGTCGACGCGAGCAGGGACGAGCAGGGCCTCTTGCTCGATGAGCAGCGTGTTCCGAAACGCGTGCATCCGAAGAGAGAGCCGACGTCGCGATGAGACGCACCATCAAAGTCTTCTTGGGCGAACAACCTCGCATCATCGGCGTGCTCCGCTACAACGCCGATGGCGCGCGAGAAAGCGGAGCTTTCGAATACGATGCCAATTGGCTCGCGGCGCCCGACCGGTTTTCCATCGACCCAACACTGCAGCTAGTAGCCGGCGCGCAGTTTCACAAGAAGACTCGCGACGGGTCCATCTTCCATGCTGCCATCGCGGATACCGAACCCGACGGCTGGAGTCGCAACGTCATCCTCCGTGATCACGCCAAACGCAGGCAGCAAGCGCGTCGCCTTGGCGTCGAGGAGCCTTTTCGACCGCTCAATCAACTCGATTTCTTGCTCGAAGTCGACGATGCGAGTCGGGTCGGTGCCCTTCGTTTTCAGGACGAAAAAGAAGCTTTTCGGCGCGCTCCGGAGCCGGGTCGGCGCACGGTGCCTCCGCTCGTCGAGCTGGCGCGCATTGCGGCTGCCACGCGCTCTCTCGAGACCAACACGGAAACTGAAGCAGATCTCGAATATCTGCGTGGCCGCGGTACATCGCTCGGCGGTTTGCGACCGAAATGCACGATCGTTGATGATAAGGGGCGTTTATCGATTGGAAAATTCCCGAGCGTCGCCGACGAGCGCGCCGTGACCAAGGGAGAGGTTCTAGCGATGCGCCTCGCCCAAGCAGCCGGGATGGAAGTAGCCGACGCGCGTTTGATAGACAGCGACGGCGTTCCGGTCGCTCTGATCAGGCGCTTCGATCGGACCGCAGATGGAGCGCGATTGCTCTACACATCGGCTGCCACCATGCTTGGTGCAGAGCCGCGCGATCCGGGCGAACATGACTACACCGAGATCGTCGATTCCATCCGCGTCCACGGTGCCGATGCCCAGAAGGACATTGAGGAACTGTGGCGCCGCATTACATTTTCCATTTTGATCACGAATATCGACGACCATTTAATGAACCACGGGTTTTTGCATGTGGAGCATGGCTTGTGGCGGCTCGCTCCAGCCTTTGATCTCAATCCGTTCCCCGATCGAGTTCGCGAGCTTAAGACGTGGATATCCTCGGAGGCGGGGCCAGACGCGACGATTGAGGCCCTGCTATCCGTCGCTCCGTACTTCAAGATCCCGCTCCCTCGCGCGAAGAAGATCGTTGCAGATGTCGAGCGCGCGGTCGCCGGCTGGCGCAAGGAGGGGCGTTCGCTCGGCATGACGAACGCTGAGCTCGAATCGTTCGCTCCGGCGTTCGAGCATTCCGAACGCGATGCGGCGAGGGGCCAAACGCGCAGGACGAGAACTCGCTAATCCTGGATTTGCGCGGGCATGGTCTCCATCCACGGCTCAGCTGAGAAAACCGAGGAGAGCCTCGTTGAACTCTGTGGGGTGGGAGGCGTTGACGCCGTGCGGGCCGCCGGGGATGACGGCGAGCTTCGCATTGCGGACGAGTTTCGCGGTGCGCCGCCCGCTGACCTCGAGGGGGACAATGGCGTCCGCGTCGCCGTGAATGACGAGCGTGGGAACGTCGATCTTGGCGAGGTCCGTGCGGAAGTCGGTGCGGCCCCACGCGGCGATGCAGTCGAGTGTGGCTTTCGGCGAAGCGAATGCTGCGATCTCCCGCGCGTAAATGCGCTGAGGTTCGCTCACGACGAGTTTGCCCTTCGCGCTGAAGAAATTCTTCGTAAAATCTTCGAGGAAGGCGAGGCGATCGGTCTTCACGGCTTTCTCGAAGCCGCTGATCGCCGCGTCGTCGAGCGCGCCTTCGGGATTGTCCGCTGTCTTGAACAGGCACGGCGGCACGGCGGCGGCGAAGACGGCGCGCGCCACGCGTGCTTTTCCGTACTTCGCGATGTAGCGAGCCACCTCGCCGCCGCCCATCGAAAAGCCGACGAGCGTCACGCTGTGGAGGTCGAGGTGACTGAGCACCTTATCGAGATCGGCCGCGAACGTGTCGTAGTCATATCCCGACCAAGGCTGCGACGACTCGCCAAAACCGCGTCGATCATACGTAATCACGCGATGCCCGGCGGTGACGAGCGCGGGCACCTGCGCTTCCCAAGATCGGCCGCTCAGCGGCCATCCATGGATGAGAACAATGGGCTTGCCCGTCCCATAGTCCTCGTAGTGAAGCTCAATCGGCGGCTTGTTCTCGGTTGCGACTTGGACTTTCGGCATTTGCGGCCCCTCGGTTGGGTGGATTGATTGGGTGCCGAATGGCAGCACACAATTGAATGGGCGAGAAGTGCAACCAAGGGCCGCTCATCCGAACTACACTCCGTTCCCTCACCGAAAGGAGCGGTCTCATGTCCATCGTTCTTTACCATCATCCGTTTTCTCGGGCGGCTGGCGTTCTCTGGATGCTCGAAGAAGCCGGGGCCCCGTACGAATTGCACCACATCGATATCCTAGCGGGCGGGCAGAAGGCGCCGGAAATCGTTGCGCTGAACCCCATGGGCAAGCTGCCGGTTCTCAGCGACGGGGGCACCGTCGTCACCGAAGCAGCGGCGATCGGTCTCTATCTCGCGGATCGCTACGCGTACGGAAAGCTCTCTCCGCGCGTGGAAGATCCCGCACGCGGCACGTACCTCCGTTGGTCGCTCTTCGCTCCGTCGGTCATCGAGCCGGGAATGATGGCGAAGATGGGCAAGTGGGATTTCAAACCGGGTCAGGCAGGCTGGGGCTCCTTTGACGAGATGATCAAAGCGATGGAGAGCGCGGTCTCCAAAGGCCCGTTCATCCTCGGAGAGAATTTCTCCATGGCCGACGTCATTTTCGGCGGGACCCTTCGCTACATGATGATGGTCAAGTCGATCGAACCCCGGCCGGCGTTCTCCGCCTACGTCGAGCGCCTCAGCGCGAGGCCCGCATTGCGGCGCGCAGACGCGAAGAACGCGGAGATCACCGAGAAGAAGGGTTTGAACAAGAAGTAGGAAAGTGACGGCGAGCGGGACCGCGCGTCAGTCGGACGGAGCCTTGGTGACACGGCTTTCGATGGCCGTTTGAACGTTGAGGGGCACGCTCGAGAGAAAGTCGTATCCCGTCGCGGCTTCGATGGCGTCGATGCTCGTCGTGTAGTCCCCCCACGCCGTCCCGCTCGTGCTCTTCTCGTTCGGCATGATGACGGCATAGATCGGCGTGTTCAAGGTGAGGTCGCACGGCCCTTGTCCGGCATCGAGCGCTATCAAGATCTTGAAACACGACTTGGGCACGGCGACTCCGGGACCAATCTTCGTCGGCGCTGCATCGAAGATAGGGCCCGCGAAAATGTAGACCTGCTTTTGGTTGGTCAGCGCGAGACCGCGCTCGAACGTTTCGAGTACCGCCCACGGGCCGGCGTTGAGCTCGTGGTACTGCGGAAGCATGTTGGTCATGATGAAGGACGCCGAGTTCTGCATCACGCTCGCCGTGTTGTCGGCCGACGGCGACATGTGACCGCGATCGTAGCCGGAACCCTGATAGTCGGTCGCTTTCACCCGGTAATACATGGACGGCAAAAGACTGTCGGCGGCAAAGTTGTCCTGGCGTGCAGTGCTGCCGACGTCGTCCGTGCTGAGATGCCAGGCGACCCAATTGGGATCGTACGTCGTCGGGTTGTAAGAAACGACGTAATAGGTGTGATCGAGGATCACGTCGTCAGAGGGGTCCGAATCGGTCGGCGTTCCGAGCTCGACATTGGCGGGACCGATGCCGGCGCAAGCGTCGCCGGTGATGTCGACGGTCGGCCGATCAGGCTGCGCGTCCATCGGGCGTCCAGCGTCGGGCGCGCCGCCCGCGCCGGCGTTTCCCGCGCCCGCGCCCGATCCCGCTGCGCCGCTCGAACCCCCGATGCCAGCGGTACCTCCAGCCCCGCTCTGGCCACCGTTCGCGCCGCCCGCGCCGCTCGTACCGCCGGTGCTACTGCCGCCGGTTCCGACACCTCCCGCACCGGCCGAGGCGCCGCCCATACCGCCGGCGCCGCTTCCCGCACCTCCGCCGCCGCTCCCCGCACCTCCGCCGCCGTTACCGGATGCGCCGGCCGTTCCTCCCGCCGTTGCGCCTCCAGTGCTGCCGCCAGTTCCCGTTGCTGCGCCTCCGCCTTGGCCGCCACTCGCCCCGGCGCCCGCCACCCCGCCTGTTTCGGCACCTCCGTGGCCGCCAGATCCGCCGGTGGGCTCCGCGCTGCATGCAACGCCCAAGGACGCGACGAAAGAAAGGGTCAAAAAGGCTTTACGCATAGCTTTCGGCGCTGACACGTCACGTGACCGTCTCCGTGCGGCGCTCCAGATGAGCGAAACATTACGAAAAGGCACCCATTGTAGCAAGATCGATATCGACAGCGATCTTGGCAAGCAATTCGCCAGGCGCATTGCCGAAGGGTCTTTCGCGAGCCCACCGCCCAGGTGGGGCGCACGCTCGCAGAAAGATCGCGCTCATGCCCATGGTTCACCGTACCACCGCTCTCGTTCAGTTCGGCCTATGCAGTCTCCTCAGTTGCGCCCTTCTCGATTGCGGCGCGCCGCCGCCGTCGTCGGATGGCGACGCGCCGGAAGTTGCCTCGTTTCACGATGAAGGTCTCCGCGTCAGCCCTGTCGGCAATGCGCTCAGCCGCGCCGAGGCGCGGATCGTGCTCAAGCTCGTCGATGACATCTGCGGCGACACCTGGTGCGAAAGCGACTACGACTTTCGATTTCGCCACGTGTTTTGCGACACGAACGCGGGCACTTGTTCGCTCATGTTTCAGGTCGCCTTGCGCGACGGAGCAGGCGCATCAGCGCGCTGGCGCTGGAACGTGTGCTCTACCGACGGTTTTCTCGGCTTTGACTCGCTCGTCCAGACGACGAGCGGCGGCTATCAATGGCTCGCGGATGGCTATTACGGAGCGCTCTGCGCGTGCATCGCAACAGTCGGAAACGACGACGAGACCGCGAGTCGATCGGCGGGAGCGAATGTACGCCCAGAATGACGTCGTTACTTGACGACGCGCAGATAGAGCGGGCGTCATTCAGGCGCGTCCCTCGAGGCGCCGGGGCGTCACGCGGCTTCGACACGCTGGTAGTACGCGTCGAGCGTCTTCTTCCACGCCGGGCGCTCGGTGCAGCGCGCTCGGTATGCAAGGATGTTCGCGTACGGCTTCAACAGCTCGGGATCGGTCCCGCCTCCCAGCACGTGGGTCATGAGAATGTCGGCGACGGTGAAGTCGTCGGTCGCGATGAACTGGCGACTTGCGAGCCAGCCCTCGAGCTGCTTCAGGCGCATGTCTGCCCAATCGTGCAGCGCCTCGCTTGGCTTGGTACCCTTGCCGCCACTCATGTTGACAAACCACAGCGAGAGCACCGGTACCTCGATGGTGCTTAGTGCGGCGACGGACCAGCGCAGTACTTGCGATTCACCTGCGAGATCGCGCGGCAACAACTTGCCGGTCTTTCGCGCGAGGTAAAGCAAGATTGCGCCGGACTCGGTGACCACGACACCATCGTCATCGATCACGGGAATCTGCCCGAATGGATTGAGCGCGCGGTACGAAGGTGAATCGAGATCGTGGTTCGGGTGATCCATCCCTACGATCTCGTAGGGTACCCCCATCTCTTCGAGCGCCCACAGTACGCGCAAGTCGCGAGTGTTGCCGCGCGCCACTTTGTTCACTCGAGCGAAGCCGTAGACCTTGAGCATGCGCGGAGCGTACCGCGTTCGCTTGGTCGAGTCCCCGTTGTTGGGTCAGACTTTCTTCGTACCCTAGATCCCCCGCCTTTACGACAGTAGCGAGCGCTTTGCCCGCGAGGACCGCCAGCTCAGCGAGCGGCTCCGTCCGCCACCCTGACAAATTTCAGCGTCATCCGATCGCTCTCTCCGATCGTCAGGTACTTGTCGCGGTCCACGTCGCCGAGCGCGAGCTCCGGCGGCAGCGTCCAGTGGTGCGTGCTCGGCGCGGGCGCGGTGCTCGGCGGCTCCCTGTTCGTCGCCAGGTAGAGACCGTCCTTCGCGAGCACCGGGGCGAGGAGCTCCGTGTAATAGCCAGCCCCGAGCCCACGCCCCCCCGGTCCGACGTCGAGCACGGTCATCGTCGGCGTGAAACCCAAAAATGCGAGCGTCTCGACGGGGTGGCGGTACGGATCGCGATCTGCGGCGCCGGGAGAGCGGTGCGATCCGCGCATGGCGGCGGCGATCGCGGCGCTGCAGCCGGCGACGCTGGCGTCCGCGTGCGCCTGCGCCCGATCCGGCTCGCCCGCGTGATGTTGCTGGGCGCCGCTACAACCGAGGAGCATCGCGGCGAGGAGGAGGAGCGATGAGGGGTGAGCCACGCAATCATCGTGGCACGCCCCACGCCGTCTTGGTATCCCGTCGGCCCCGCGCATCCGATCCTCGCTGAGCGCGGCTAGATGGGGCAGCTCGATGGCGCCCGTGCCGGTGTCACGTGCCTTTGGTCTTTCCATCCCACGCCGTGAGATCGAGCGCCCGGCGAACGGTCGTCGCGAGATCCGCGGCTTTGCCGCGGCCCCAATAGTGGAGAAAGAGAATGCGCGGTGTCTCGCCCACCATGTGGTGGTGAATGGCCACGATCTCGATGCCACCCGCCCGGAGCGCCTTCAGCACAGGAGCAAGCTCCTGCTCACTCACCGCAAAGTCGCCATCGACGACAGCATTGTCGTTTGCGCCTGCGAACGCGGCCCAGGTATTGACACCCATCGCTTTGCCGACAGGACATCCGCACGCCGCGTTGGTCAGACGCCCCATCGTTGCTTTGAACATGCCGTCGTTCGCGACGCCTTTGACCCCGAGCGCATTTTCAATGGGGCTGCCATCGATGGTGCTTTTGGCGGGAAGCGCCGGAGCGCTCGAATTGGTCGACGGTTTCGGAGCTCGCTTGCGAATCTCCGCCACCTTGTCCATGGCGAGCCGCACACCCTTACCGAGCGCAGCAAGGGAGCCTTCGCCGCTGATGTGCATGAAATAGACCTTTGGCGCGTCGAAGAAAAAGTGGTTGTGAAGCGCGGTGACGTCCACGCCGTTGTCGAAAAGAACGCTCATCACCGGATTGACCTCGTCTTCGAAGAGCACGAGATCACCCATCACCATGGCTTCGGCGACTTCTGCTTTACCCGGCGAGAATGCCGCCCAGGATGTCAGACCCATGAACGGTGGTATTTTCCACCCGTCGACCGCCACGTCGACGTCCTTGCGCGGAAACGAGGCCTTTACCGTTCCGTCGGGACTTTTGTCGACCTTTTCGACCCCCATTGCCGACAGCACCGCGTGGTCGTCGATCGGCGGAGACAGGCGAACCGCCGTCGTCGACCGCGGCGCCGTGTTGGCGACAGCGTTTTGCGGCGCGGACGATTGTGCCGGAGGTGTCTGCCGTTCCGCACACCCAGATGCGGCCACGCCGATAAGGCTCATGGCTACGACGCATGAAGTCACTCGCGGGCGATTCATTTTCCAAAATCTCCTTTCGCCCTAGCGGGCGCAGTGAGAAGAACGCCCGCGTACGCGGGTAATGAAGGGATCCCATGTCCGGACTTCTCAAGCGCATCATGGACTCGAGCGCGCCAAAATGGACGATTTTGATACGCCTCGCCGTCGGCGTTGTCTTCGCGTCCGAGGGTATCCAGAAATTTCTTGACCCCGACGCACTCGGCGCGGGCCGATTCGCCAAAATCGGCATCCCCGCGCCGGAAGTCATGGGGCCGTTCGTCGGCGTGATCGAGACCGTCTGCGGGCTTCTCATCCTCGGCGGGCTCCTGACGCGCCTTGCCGCGGTGCCCCTCATCATCGACATGCTCGTGGCGATTGCATCGACCAAGATGCCAATCCTTCTCGGACACGGCTACCTCCTCTTTTCGAACCCGTCCGGGTCGAAGACAGGTTTTTGGAACATGCTCCACGAGGCGAGGACGGACATCTCGATGCTCCTAGGTTCGCTCTTCCTTCTCCTCGTCGGAGCGGGGCCACGCTCGCTCGACGCCGTTCTCGGAGCTGAATCCCGCCGTCGCGCGTCTCGCGCGACGCGTACAGGGTCTGCGGACTGACCAGGAGCCGGTGTGGATGCCTTCTCGACGCCTAACGGGATCTCATCAAAGAAGATGCAGGCGAGCACACTGACCGACACGAAGGACCTGGATCGGGGTCGATACGAGGTCGTCGAGAACTCACTTGACCCCGAGCTCCCGTGGCTCCATGCGTGAGCACCCCGTGTAAGGACCCAACGGGTGCGATGGAGGAATACATGAACCAAGCTCACGCGACCGCGGTGCAGTTGACCAAGATGCTCAAGAGCCTCGACGGCTGGCTCGACAAGGCCGTCGCGTACGCAGAAAAGAAGAAGTTCGAACCCGCTGTTCTGCTCGAGGCACGGCTCGCGCCGGACATGTACCCGCTGATGCGCCAGCTCCAGTCGTCGTGCGACGGCGTGAAGTTCTACTGTGCACGGCTTTCCGGCAAAGAGCCGCCGAAGCACCCCGACACCGAGAAGACGCTCGAGGAGATCCGAACGCGCATCAAGGCGGTCATCGAGTACGGTTCGTCGTTCAAGGAGAGCGACTTTGCCAGCGCCGACGACCGTAAGGTGCCGCTCGGGTTCATGCCCGGCAAGGGTCTGAAGGGTTCCGACTTCGCCACCGAGATGAGCCTCCCCAACACCTATTTCCACCTCGTGACGGCCTACAACATCCTGCGTCACAACGGCGTCGATGTCGGTAAGCAGGACTTCATCGGCAGCCTGAACATCATCGACGTCTGAGCGGCAGCCCTCATCGCCAAGTCGTACCCCCGCGGACGCGACGTTGGTGTCGTGCAGGGCACCACAGTCGCCTGGCCATTCGAAGACAACCGCTAACGCGTCCTCCTCGACCACCACATCGTGCACGGCCGCCATTGCGAGAGCGCAATTGCGCGAGATGTTGGAACGCGAAGTGGCGGTTCTTCAGGACCACGTGAAGTCACTGCGCAAGTAGGGTAGGTGAGCGAAAGGCGTGATGCGGGGACTGCACATCGTTCGCTCCTCTGCGTCAGGAACCCGACCGTCATCCTTGCGCCGCGCCAAATGGCGCGGCATAGTAGGCCATATGGCCCAAGCAGCGAAAGCCGCAGCCGACCCGAGCCGCGAAGAGCGCATGCAGGCATTTCTGGGCGGTGCAAAGGTGCTGCGCCGGCCCGCTTCGACACTTCTGCAGCTCCACGCTGCCGCTGAGCGAGGCCTGCACGTTCTTGTCATCGATGCGCTCTCCAAAAGCCTGCAAGCTTCCCGTGAAGATCTGCTCGATGCACTGGCCGTATCTCCACGAACCTTCACGCGCCGGTTAAAAGCCGGCCTGCTCTCGCCGGAGGAATCCGACCGTGCGATGCGCCTCGCGAGGGTGGCGGCACAAGCCGAAGAGGTTCTCGGAGGGCGCGACGAGGCGGTGACATGGCTCCATCGGACCAACCGCTCTTTGGGCGGGCATAAGCCATTCGAACTGGTGCGAACGGACGCCGGCGCGGAGCTCGTCGTCGACGTACTCGGCAGGTTGGAGCACGGCGTGTTCGGCTGATGCCGCGCGTCTATCGACTTACGAACGAGAAGCACACGCGCGATCCAAACGATCTCGTCACCGGCGAAGGCGCGCGCCTTTACGGAGGCCGATGGAACCACAAGGGGACGGCGATTGTGTACGCCGCGTCGCACGTGTCGCTCGCGGTACTCGAGGCACTGGTGCATGGCGAGACTTTGCCAAAGAACATGGTCCTCGTCGCGTACGACGTGCCGGATGTGCCAATTCCCGGCGTCCGGATGATTGCAGAGCTGCCGCCCGATTGGGCTGCCTATCCCTTCTCCAAGGCCACGCAGGACATTGGTACGATGTGGGCGAGAAGGCGCGCAGAGCTCGCGCTCCGCGTTCCTTCGGCGGTCGTGCCGCACGAGATGAATTGGCTCGTCAACCCGCATCACGCCGGCATTGCCAAAGTGAAAGTGACGGTGCTCGGCGCTTTTTCGTTCGACGGGCGACTGCGGAGATGAGGGAGGGCGGTTCGTGCATGTGCAGAGGCGTGACGCGCTGAGCGGCGTCTGCCGATTTTACCTCATCGCTTCACCGCGCTGTCACCGCCACCCCTCCACCCCCGCAATCGGCGCATTCACCTTCACCGCTTCCATCCCGCCGTCGCGCGTCTCGCACGACGCACACATTTGACTCGTGCCGATGATCTCGTTGTTTCCCGCTTCAGCACGAAATACGGCTTTTTCATTCGTCGACACGCGCTTGTCATAGCGTCGGTCGACCGTCGCGCTCTATTTGACGGAGGCGACGCCGTTCTCGGCGCTTGCCTTCGTCGTGTAGCGTTCGCTCGTGAGGATGATTTCGCCGTTGGCGGCGGTGAGGCGAAAATGGAATTGATCATTACTGTGCTGGATGACGAATTTGGGAGTGCCCATTGGTTGGTCCCTTCGGTTCCGATTCTACGGTCGTGTTGTGGTGATGGTGCAGCGCCATGCGGATCTCAGTGCGCGTCATGGGTCCGCGCATGAACGACATGGTCCAGCGCGGTTGAAGGAGGAGCGCGCCTTCGGATGCGTGGGCGTCGCGCATGACGAACCACCGCGGTGCGAGCCGCTGCAAGGTGAGGGCGAGCTCGTTGGCGTCGTCGCGGCCCGTTTCGCCGAGCGCGAGGCCGTCGAGTACGCGGGCGCGGTCGGCGTCGACTTGTAGACGGCCTAGACACCAGAGCCCTGCATTGCCGAGGGCGCGATAATCGAGGTCCATCGGGTTCTGTGTGGCGACGACAACGCCTACGCCGAACGCGCGGGCTTGTTTCATGAGGGAGACGAGCGGCCTTTGAATTCCAGCGCGCGACGAATCATCTCGGCCATTTCCAGCTCACGGCTCGACTATGGCCGGCGCTCTGTGCAGCTAATGGCGGGCGGGTCGTCTCGCTATCCTCGCGTGGACACGTCCGCGCTGCGTTCGACTTCGAAGATCCGCATTTCGAACGACGCCCTTACGATAAATGGATGGCCTACGGCCAATCCAAAACGGCCAAACGCTCTCTTCGCGGCCGCCCTCGACGGCGCGCGGGCAGGCCCACCGGGTGCGCGTTTTCTCCGGTGCATCCTGGCGCCGTGATCAGCGATCTGATGCGGTCGATGACGGACGAGGAGCAGCGTGCCGCCGTCGATGTTACCGGCAAAATGCCCGGCGGGCTCAAGAACACCGAACAGGGCGCAGCGACGAGCGCAGCCCGACTATCGGAGACGTCCGTGTCGCCAATGCCAGACGGTCAGTGCACCGACAACGGCTGCAGGAAGGGCGATGCTCCAAAATCCGTAAAGGCGCGTCAGCATGGCGCCCGAAACTGCTCCTGTGACGAAACCCACCAGCGGAAGACCGAACTTCACGAGGCGCGTGACCGCGCGCTCGTGGATTCGAGCGCGCCTTTGCGGGTCGCCCTCTCGCGCCGCGAAGGCGAGCTCCACGAGCTGGATGGTTACCTGGGTCAAATTGCCGGTCATGATGGTGGTAGGCGTCCAGCTGTTCAGCGCATCGCGCATGATCATGTTCTGAATGGCCATGGCGCCGACGCCGATTGCGCCGACGATGCTCACCGCCCAGTTGCTGTGACTCGTCATGAACGGCCGCAGGACGATGCCTGTCGCGCCGAACACGAGAAGAGCGACGGTCATGAGCGCCAAGAGTGGGAAGAGCGGTGCATCGCTATAGCGGCGCGTCGCGCGGGCGAACACGGTCGTCACCGCTACCGAGATCATGAAGATCGGCAGCATGAGCACGCGTGTTGTGACGCTCCCTTGGGGAAGCTCCGCCAACGATGCCACGAGGTCCCCGGTAATGTGAGCGGTGAACATCCCAAAAAGCGCGAGAAAGCCCACCGTGTCCACGTAGCCGGCGATCGCACCGAAAAGCGTGCTCACGACGAGGTGTGCGTCCTCCATCGCCGCGCTTTGCGGGCGCTCGCTCTCGAAGGCTGCGCTTTGCGGGCGCATGCTCTCGAGACGTCTCTCGGTGACCGAATTGGCAGGGAGCGGTGCGCCCTGCAGATCGACTTCGGTGATGGTTGAATCGTCGTGGACTAGCGACTGTTCGCTGAGGCCAAGCGCCTCGTCGCTGAGGTCCAGCGGCTCGTCCTTGAGAACGATGCCGGCGATCTTGGCTTCGCGCGCAATGTCACTGGTCTTGAGTCGCGTCTGGGATGGCGCGTGAACGGGTTGATTGGCCGCTCCCGACGCTTCGTCGATGACGGCTTTGTCGTCCACTTCCTTGATGGACGTCCCGTGACCCGTAGCTGGTCCTTGCGCCAAGTTCCCCTCGTCCTCTTCATCCTGAGTGACCACGGACGGACGAGCAACCCGCATCGCCCTTCGCAAAGTGCGCGCCATCTTGCGCGGTCGAGGCGATGTTGGTGGTGTCGCCTGCAAGCTCTGAGCGATCCTGCGACACTGTATGGATACAGCGCGCAGCATGGCTCCCAAGCGCCGCTCGGCGTCCCGTTGAAATCGTTGTTACTTATTCGCGTCGGCCGCGGCGGCGCAATGTGTCATCGCTCGCGGCGCACTGCGTCTCTCACCAGAGACCCCAATGAGGCGACAGTGTCCGACACAGTGGACTTGCGAGCCCACAGCGTTACGCTGGCTCATGGCGGTATTGCCGAAGCGCGACGATCGGCAGGGGTTGCGCAGGGGTGTGGTTCGACATGACGAGAGGCACGGTGATGGTGAGGAGGGCAGCCGCCGAACCATGCTGCGCCGTTCACCTTGCGATGATTGCTCGCCAGATGGATTCAGCAAATAGCCATATTCCACGAAATCGATAGCGCCATTCTGCCGTTACGGATCCCGCCGCTTCGGCTTCGTGCGACGCCTATCGATCGCTTGGGGCACTTCCAAGAACGTCTACACGATGTGGGGCTGGGCGTGCTCGAAGTGCGAGCTTGGCGCGAGCTTCCAGTGGCGCCGCTTCCGTCGGGTACGACCTTCACGAAGCCCGCCGTCCCCGCGGGTCTCAACATCGGAGCCAACCACATCGTGGTGACAAGCGATGGCCAGCACAACATCTTCGTCGGCACCATGTGGGCTGCGGGCGTCTGGGGCTACATCGAGCCGTAGGTCGAACGACGAGCAGACCCGCACTCAATAGTGTGGGGGCCGCTCGTCCGGGGCCGCGTCTTGCAGTTCGCCGAGGTTCATGAGCTGTGGCCGCAGACGTGCCATGGTGGCACTCAGACCGTCGATGGTCTGCTGCTGCGCAGCGACAACGTCCGACAGTTCGTCCAAGTAGCGCTCGAGAAGCATGTAGCGCGTCTCCATCTCCTGGATGCGGGTGGCAAGATCCGGCTCTGACATGTGGCACGTTTAGCACCGCGGGCCGGGTGGATCGACAGTGGACGGGCTTGCTACACGGCGAGTACACGGACGGTCGGAAAGTGTCTTCGCAACCGTTCGAGGTCCGGGACATCCGAGGTGTAGACGACGTCGCCGCGGAGCGCGGCCGAGGCCATGACCACTGCATCGATGGCGCTGGCCGACGTTACCGAAGCGAGGGCTTCGCCGGCTGCCCGCGCCAACGCGAGGTGAAGGGGCTCGACGCGGATGCCACCCAGGATGCGTTCGCGAACGCCGGTGCGCCCTCGCCACCACTCGAGGACGACGGCGACCGGGACGGTGATCGGGATCGCGTCATGCATTGCAGTGCGGTAGATGTCCCAGATCCGCTGGGTGCGCCGCTCGAGCGCGAAGAGCGCCCCGGTATCGAACGTGAGGCCGAAACGGTTCACCTTGGGGCTGCCCTTATCGCTTGCGGCGTGACGGGCCCCGCCACTCCGCCCGAACTGCGTCCATCGCTTGCGATGACGGTTCTTCACGTCCGTCACCGAGCCACGTCGCAAGCGCCTCGCGTCCTTCCCACTCCCTTGTCGTATGAATCATCTGCGTGATGGCAGCAGAGACGTTTCCTCCCGAGACTTTCTTGGCTCGCTTGGTCAGGAGCTCGAAATCGCTCTTGTCGATGGAAATGCTGAGCTTCACTGTGCTTCCGGCACGTTTCGCCATGGTAGTACAATTGGTAGCACACCGCGGCGTTCACCTCAGGTTGGCCGGTCGTTGTTACGCGCTGCTCACTGATCAGGCGATCGGCGTCGCGTACACGTACTCGGTGAGCGAGAGCGTGTTGCCGTCGGGATCTTTGAACCACGCCACCTTGCTGCCGTCAGGCGTGGTCCAAACACCGTCCTCGTTTTGTTCGAGAGATTCGTAGCGCTCGCAGCGCACGCCCTTGGATCTCAAGCCTGCGACCTCGACTGCGATGTCGGGCACCTTCCAACCGAGCGAGGTAAACGGATGGGGCGCGAACGTTTCGACCTTCTGGATGCGGAGCAGCGTACCGGCCGCGTCCAAGACCAACGCAAACGGCGTATCTTCGATGAAGCGAAGACCGAGCGTGCTTTCGTAGAAAGCTCGCGAGCGAGCGGCGTCTCGGGTGGTGAGGAAAGCAACGAGCGGCATGTCGGAAAGAGCCATGAGTTGCTTTTCGCACAATTAGCCTCGGAACGCAGCTTCGATGTCGTGAAGGGGCTCGACGCGATCCCGCTCGATGGCTGTCCCTTTCTGGACGAGACGGTGTTCTTCCATCGTCCGACGCGCTCGCTCATCGGCGCGGACATCTTGATCAGCGCGTGCGCGCGGGACCATTGGAGCTGGCGCTGGGCCGCGCGGCTCACGGTCGCTATGGCAAAGTCCGAACGCCGCCGGACGCGCACGCGAAGACCAAGCCCAACGACGCTGCGGCGCGATCGATCGATCGCATGGCCGCGCTCCCGTTGAAGCGTCTCCTCGTCGCCCACTCGGATGCCATCGAAGACCGTCCGTCCGAGAGGCTCCTCGACGCCTGGCGCTTGGTGCGCGCGGGGTGACGGCCCTGGTCCGAGCCGCGTGCGGGGCGCGTTGTCCCTGACTAGTGAGCTGCGCGCGGCGCCATGCGCACGAGGTCGGAGCATGAACAAGACGGCGCCAAGGAACCAGCTGAAGCCAAACGCTACGGCGAGGTAAATCGAGAGCGAGCGGGCGCGCGACATCGGAAAGGGGAGCGCGAGCATGCCAGAACACAGGAATGCTTGGTCAAACTAGGGCCGAGCTCATTTAGGTCTTCCGTCCGCCGGACGTGCTTTTCTTCGCCGTCTTCTTCTTCTTGCTCGCGATGATGTTCTCCCCGGCTTTGGAGACGCGCTCGCCCGACCTCTGAGACAGTCGAGCAGGCGATCCTGGAGTCTCCCTTCCGCCGAAGCGGGCCTTCGGTTTTTGGGTGCTGCTACACTGCGCCCATGGCGCTGCTCGACCAGATCAAGGCTCGGATGTTTCAGGCGATGAAGGCGGGTAACGCGATCGAGAAGGAGATCTTGAAGGTCGCCATGGGCGAGATCACGACCGACGCCGCGCGGCCCGGCAAGAAGGGGGATGACGCGGAAGCACAAGCGCACCTCAGGAAGCTCGTGAAGTCGAACGAAGAGACGCTCGCGCTGTCGCTAGATGAGGCGCAGAAGCAAACGCTCCGCACCGAAATTGAAGTGCTCCTCTCCTTCTTGCCCAAGCCGCTTGGCGTGTCGGAAATCGTCGCCGCGCTCGCGCCCGTAGCCGAAGCCGTGAAAGCCGCCGGTAACGATGGCCAAGCGACCGGGGTCGCGATGAAGCACCTCAAGCCCCTGGGCGTCGCGGTGAATGGCAAAGACGTTTCCGCTGCCGTGCGCCAAATGCGCAGTTGAGGATGTGCGTGTGGATCGCCAAGAGGCGGTAAGCCACCACGTTGGACGGGCTCGCAAGTTGCGCATCGGGTAGTGAATCGGCGCACATGAATCCTCGATCGAAAGATCGAGACTTTCGCCGTTTTGTAGGGGCCACGGCGCGAAACGTCGCGCCGGGTTGTGGTAACTTGGCAAAATGGCGGAGGGTGGGATCTCCACACGAAAGTGGCACGCAGCGAGTTGGCTGCGTTTGGAAGGACTGTTTTGCGCGGCGTTGCGGGTCCCGTGGCAGGGAGCGCCCGCGATCCTCGATGCGCCACAAAAGGACGAAAAGAGACTGGCTCGTCTTTGCGTTGCGCTCGCGCGGTCGAACGCACTGCTCACGGCGTGGCAGGCGCTAGCGCTCGCGCTCGTCGAGCCGGAGCTCCGCGAGGCTATTGCCGATAGCGAGGAGATCGCGAAGCTGGACGCCGTTCTAGGCAACGCGCCGGCGCTGGCGGCATGGTTCGAGCAGCCCGTGCGATTGGCCGCCGCGACCGAACTGCGCGCCATGTTGGACAGCGCCGTCGTTCTGCCTGCCGTGCAGTCAGCGTCGCTTTCGCAATGGTTCGACAAGCCAGTCGGGCGGCTCGCGTCACTCGCATCCGAGCAGCTCGCGCTACAGCTCGAAGCCCACGGGATGCGCGCACTGCCCTTTGTCCTCGGCGTTCCGAGCTCGCCGGCGTTCCGCGAGCTTGCGGCGCAGACGAGCGCTCACGTTCGTCGTCTGTCGAAGGCGCTAGCGGAATTTCCCATGCGCCAGCTGGCGCCGTCGCTGGCCGATCGCTGGATCGCGGATCTTTACATGGAAGGGCGCTACCTTGGTCGCGCGCGGTCGGACGTGGTCCCGCGAGGCGACGCTTCGGAGACCCGCGTGCGCTCCGCGGAGAGTGTGCGAGGCTCGCGCTCCGTCGGGTCGAGGCCGGCTCCCATCGCGCCGCCGCGCCCTGCGTCGATCGCGCCGCCTACTCAAAGCGCCGACGAGCTCGCGTTCGGAGACGACGTGCGCGAGCCGATTGTCGAACGCGCGATCGACGAGGAATGGATCACGCTCGCCGATCTGCACGCCTCGCTTGAAGGCGAGCCACGCGTCGAATTGCCGAGGCCCGAGCCGGAGATTGCGTTGATCCGGCTGCGAACGGTCGCCGACGTCGCAGCGCCCGATCGCGCGGCGCCGTCGGCGTCTCCATCCGAAAGAGCCAACGCTTCGCTGCGATCCGCGCCAGCGCGAGAGCGGCCCGCCCAAGAGCGCCGCGCTTCGTCGCACGTGGGCTTGGCGATTTTCGCCGGTGTATTGGCGGGATCCGCCACCGTCGCGATGTTCATGGCGGTCGAGGGCCAGGATGACCGTCGTCCCATGCCCTCCGCTACGTGGGAGCCCCCTGCCGTCGTCGCGCTCGTGACGAAGGGCCTCGAGCCCGCCCAGCAACCCACCGCTTCCGCGGCCGCCATGGCCGCCCCTATCGATCCAAGCGAAGCACAGCCGGGGTCCGCTGGATCCGGCTCGGCCCCGTCGCCGCTCAGCTCGACGACAGCGGCACAAATCGCTTCGCCCGCTGTCATGCCGAAGATAGCGATTTCGAAGACGTGCGATCTTGCTCTCTTCTACGCGCAGCGGGGAGAAATCGCGCAAGCGATCAGGCGCTTCGACAGCTGTCTTTCCCCGGAGCGCGAATGGGTACGTCAGCAAATCGGGCAAAGGGGGGCGGCAGAGGTGCGCGCGAAGGCCGAAAAGGGGCGATGCGACGAAGCCGGTGCCATCGTGGCTCAGGTCGAAAACATCGAAGCGGCTGGCGCTGCGAAGGTCGCTTTCGGCGCGCTCTGCGATTCACGCGCGCGGGAAGTCGAGAACGAGACCGCTGGCCCCTGAGTCCCCGCGCCAAGAACGTGCTCTTGGGCGGATGGGCAGCGATGTGCCGGTGCCGGCGCGCGAGCCGTCGCGCCGGCCGCAGGTTGCTGGCTCCCACGAACCACTCTGCCGGAGTACCATTTCTACGATTGCGTAATTATACGTTACGTAATATGACGTATTGAACGCGGCGGCGAGTCGCCGCGCTTGTGGCAGGGCGTCGTGATGAAAAACTGCGGTGAAGGGATTCACGTCGCTCGAAAATTCGAGGTCGTCAGCGCGCGACCCGCCGATTTACGGAACGACGCGCGCCTGCCCGGCCCGAAGCAACACGAGCATCGTCGACTTGGCTGGGCCTCTACCGTTCGAGGTCGTGATGCCCGACGGCTCAGGGCGCCACCATTCTTTGAGTTGCATGTGCGCGGTGCTGCTAGCATTCGGTGCAACGTGCCACGCTCGCTCCGCGCTCGAACCTCGGCCGCGAACGTCGCTGCGCGCCGGCGCTCGTCGCCCTCGAAAACTCGTAAACCGAGGGATCCTACGAACGCGCCAGCCCCCGCGCGGCTGCCCATCGAAGAGCTCGCGCGCCGGACGGGCGTGACGGTTCGAAACTTGCGCCAACTCCAGACGCACGGGGTGCTCGAGCCCCCCGAGCTCGAAGGCCGCAAAGGCTTCTACACAACGCGACACCTAGCCCGAGTGGCCCTGGTGCGGCGCTTACAAGATCGCGGCTACTCGATTGCGGCAATCCGTGACTTGTTGCAGCGCTGGCTACGCGAAGGTGGCTCGCACGCCATCGCCAACGTGGAGGACGCGCTCGAGCCGCCTCTCGATCGCGGCAAGCGCCGCCTCGTTCAAGCCGACTTGCTCCAGCTCTATCCCGAGTTTGCTACGGATCGCGCTTTGCGCGAGCGAGCGCGCAAGAACGGTCTGATCGAGGTCCAAGGCGACACGGTCGAAGGCACGAATGCAGAGCTGCTCGAGTTGGGTCGTTCGTTGGTGGATACCGGCATTGGCGTGCCCGATCTGCTCGAGCTCGTAGAGCGCCTCGACCCTGGGGTGCAAGAGCTGGCGCGCGTACTGACTGGATTCTTCGAGGAACAAGTCGTCGAACCCTTTCGGCGCGCCGGCGCGCCCGTCGATGGTCTGGAAGATTTGATGCACCGTGCTGAACGCATGCGGAAGCTGGCGGCGCGTGCCGTGCATCTGCTGACGCTTCAAGCACTCGAGAGCGGTGTCGTACCTGCGGGGCGTCCCAAGATCGTCTAGGGCGCGCTCCACTCGACGCAAACGAAACCGCCGCCGCTCGGTGCGCGCTGAGAGCTCGCGCCGTGACGGGTCAGATTCGGATCTTACGTCTCGAATCGTTCACTGCTTTTCACAAGGAGAATTCCATGACTCATCGATTTACAAAGTGCACGTTGATTGCTGGTTGCAGTTTCTCGCTCGTAGCCTGTGGCGCTTACGATGGGGAAACACCGCAAGACTGGACGGAAGAGTCTCTCGAAGAGTCTCTAGGCGAAGCCGAGCTGGCCGTTGATGTCGCTAACCTGGAAATTACTGCGGTCCACGAACCGCACCTCGAAAATGGGGCGATCCACTTTCAATCGATGACATGGTGGCACGCTGACGCAAACCACAAACTCGAAGCAGGGGTACGGCTTCTGAAGTACCAAGGCGGAGCGTGGGTGGTTGTTTCGCCCTGGCGCAATAGCACCGGCGGTAAGCCGTACTCAAACGTTTGGGCCAACGGGTACTCTCGATGCGTCCCTGGCACCTACGCGGGCCAAGGGAGAGGGCGGGTTCTCTTTTCCGGCGGATGGTCCCCCTACGAATACGCCACGGGTCTATCTGCCGCTATCAACACCTGCCCCAATCCGCAATAGCGGGGGAGACGCGACTTGGTCGGGGGATAAGACATCGGTAGGACGATCGCACGACATCAGATGCGCGTTCGGTGGATGGTGCGCGAGCTTGTCGCCGTGCTCGCGCAGCGTCTTCGACCACAGCTGTTCCAGAAACTTTGATCGAATGTCGGCGTGGTCATGCGGCTAGTGCGAGCAATCTACCACTGGCGCGATGCTTCGAGCAGGGTGCTCCCAGGCACCGTGTGGCATTGTAACGAACCATGAACGTTCGTCCCGCCACCGAAGCCGATGTTCCTCTGCTTCTTCAGATGATCGAGGACTTCTTCGCAATCGAAGGCATTCCGTTTGACCGAACCCAGCTTTCACCGGCGCTGCGGGCCCTTCTCGGGAACGCGTCGCTCGGAACCGTGTGGATTTTCGAGCAGAAGGACTCCGTCGCAGGCTATGCGACGCTCACCTATGGGTTTGACCTCGAGTTCAACGGACGCGACGCGTTTCTCACGGATCTCTATCTCGTTCCGGCATTCTGCTCGCCGTCAGTCTCGACTTCCCACAACTCGTCGTGCAGTCAGTGCGCGAGATCCAAAGCGCTGCATAGATGAACGCCTCGTTCGCACAGCGCGAGCGGCCCGAGAGCCTCTACCCACGCGCCTGGCGCATCGCCTGATGGCAACGGCCAGTGGTGCCCCGAAATAGGCCCGACTCCATCCTTGGCGAGAAACTTGTACGCTGTCATTGCGTATTCATTTCCGAGACCACTGTCGAAAGCGCTTGAGGAGATCCTCGTTTGCGTCGCCTGGCGCGGGCGCGGTGCGCAACATTGCCGCGAGATCAGCCCTTCGATGTCGCAAAAGACCAGAATTTGCTGCTGAATTGCGGCAGCTTTGCGATGGCGAGCTCGAGAAACGCCCTCAGTTCGGTGCGCTCGAGCGCCGCGTCCGGCGATGGAAAGGGGAGCGGTGCGACGGCCCAATGGCCCGCCCAGCGGTGATCGCTCGGCAAGAATCTATCGGGCTCAACCGACGGTGCCATCTCGCCCGCTTCGTCGGCGGCGAGGGACGAGAGCGGTACCGTCCTTCGGTCGGACCGAGCTTGTGTGCGGGCCACGTTGACGAGAATTCCGTAGAGCCACGTCCCCAACGACGAACGCTCTTCGAAGCGGTCGAGCGATTCCAGCGCCGTCATCCACGTTTTCTGCACGACTTCCTCGGCAGACGAGCGATCCTTCACCCAAACGCGCGCAATGCGCAAAAGGCCGTGCTGCAGGGTAGAAACCAGCCCCCGGAAGGCCGCCTCGTCACCGCGCCGAAGCGCGTCTACGATTTTCTTGTCAGCGACAGGGTCCATGCGGCGGAGTGGGACGATACCAGAGTCGCGGCGAGATGCTTTCGTGGCGACGCACGCTTTGTTCCGGCGGCGACTGTAACGTTTGCGCCGGTTCCGGCACTGACCCGTAGGCTCGACGAATGCGGGCCTCAACTCGGAGGTGCACATGCTCACGGACGAAGCGATGACTTCGCTACACGAACACGCGGTGCCGCTGCCGGAGGATCACGTCGTGATGGGCTGGTTCGACGCAAGGAGAACGCGCCGTCTCGAGGCGACCGGTCAGGGGATCCTTCGCTATGGTCTGGTTGCGCTCCTGCTTCTATTCGGCGCGATGAAATTCACGATGATGGAGGCGGAAGGAATCCGCCCCCTCGTCGAGCACAGCCCCCTCATGAGCTGGATGTACCCCGCGTTTGGGCTCCGAGGAGCGTCGGCGGTCATTGGCGTCATCGAGCTTGCCGCGGCCGCTCTCATGGCCACACGTCGCTTCAGGCCGAATCTGTCAGCGGCGGGAAGCTTGATCGCGGCCTGCGTGTTCACCATGACGTTGTCATTCTTGATCACGACCCCGGGCGTGTTCGCGCCCGACAACCCTTCGGCGGCTTTATCATGAAGGACATGATTCTACTGGGCGCCGCGCTCGTGACCGCCGCCGAAGCGATAACGGCCGCTTCTCGAAAATGAGAGGAGGCGGATGGGCGCTTGTACCGCTCAGGCTGATGGTGGGCTTCGGTATGGCGTTTCACGGTTACGCGAAGCTCGATCGAGGCGTCGAGCATTTTGCCGCGATTCTCTCGGCCATGGGCATCCCCGCTCCCGGTCTCATGGCTTGGGCGACGGCGCTGCTCGAATTGCTAGGGGGCATTGCGCTCATGCTCGGCGCCTTCGTCGTCCCGCTCAGTTTGCCGCTTGCCGCGGTCATGGCCGCCGCCATGTTCGGCGTCCACTTTCGTTACGGATTCTCGAGCATCAAGCTCAAAGGCCTGAGCGGTTCCGGAGCTGAATTCGGGCCCGTCGGATACGAGTTGAACCTCATCTATATCGCCGCGCTGCTGACCCTCGCTTTGAGCGCGACTCCTCTCTCGGTCGATAGCTGGATCGCGAAGTCGAGAGGACATAGCCGCTCTGTCGATGAAAACGGTTAGAGCCTATTCGTCGGCTCGGTTGGTCTCCGTCAATGGCCGTTGTCGATGTCTACCAGGGCTGGCCGGTCCCCGTCTCGAGATATGCCTTCAAACTGCCGAGGAAATGCTTCCAGCCTTGGGCCACGGGGGCGGGACCCGTGTCCCTTCCATCCGCTGTGATCGAGGGAGACGACCACCGATCCGCCCGCGTCTTTGATGCGCCAGTTCAGCGTCGTTCCCACCCGGCTGGGCATGTCGTGCGCGGTGCAGCTCCGCCCGCCCACTTTGAGGTCGGCGGTATCAGCCGCCGTCCAGCCCTCGCCGGGAAAGAACCAACGCGCCATCCAATCTGCGCGCGTCCACGCTTCGAAAACCCGCGCGCACGGGGCGCGCAACATCCGTTTGACCGCGACCCCGTCAATGGGCATGACCTACTCTTCCTTCTCCAGGCCGGCGAGAAGTCGCTCGAGCCCATCCAGCTGCTTTTTCCAGAGACCTGCAAGCCCCGCCAGAATCTTTGCCGTGTCGCGGAGCGGTGCCGAGCGAAGCTTGCAACGATAGACGCGCCCCACGCGAGTTTTGCGTAGGAGGCGCGCACGCTCGAGGACCTGAACGTGCTTCGAAACGGCTTCGAGCGACATGTCGAACGGCGCCGCAAGCTCACCTATCGTTTGTTCCTCGCGCTGAAGCTGGCGCAGGATCTTCCGTCGAACGGGATGGGCGAGTGCCTGAAAGACGTGGTCGAGGTGATCGGATCGTGACTCAACCATGTGGTTGAGTGTCTCTAGAACCATGGCAGACGATTGTCAACCATTTCATTGAATGTCATGTTCAAGACAAATCACGCCGCCGGGACGACGATTTCCGGCGGCGTGGCGAACTTTTCAAGCCAGTCTTGAGCTTGTTCTCGACCTCGCGCAGAACGCGGGCCGCGAGAACCGTGCGGTGCTGCGTCAAGAACTTCGCAACCGCCCGCGGATCGCGAACGGCAAGCTCCCGAAGCGCCCACGACAACGCCTTGACGACGATGTCGTCACGATCGTCGACGAGAAGTTTGCAAACCGCGAGCGTACGCTTCGCGTCGGCGCTGCCGCCCTGCGCTCGAACGTTCAACGGTACGGTCGACACGGCCGCGGCGCGACGCCACCATCGATCGGTGGATCGAGCCCAGCGCTGGATCGTCCGGTCCGGTATCGAGCCATCGCGCCAAGCACGACCGGCGACCAGACACGCGAAGACGTCCACGTCACCCCATGTCGCAAGCCCGCGTCCAAGTCGCTCGAGATCGGAAACCCGAAGGTCGGCAAGGGCTCGCGGGTGCTGACCGACGAGGGCACAAGCGATCATTCGTGAACCGCGCACGTTGGGCATGTCGAGAATAGCGTGCGCGATCGCGATCACGTCTGTGCCGCCCAGGTGTTCGACCTCTTTCGAAAACTCACGACGGAGTCGATGAAGAATGGGCGCGTTGAGCGTCTTTTGCGCGCGCAAACGGGCGGCGATGTCCTCCGCAATCGAGGCGCTCACTGACGAATCCTTCCGACGACTTGGTGTTGCATGGCCGAGGCTAGCCCAGTGTTGGCGCCGGGCAAATGTCGCAAAAAATCAGTCTCGGCGTTGGTTGCCGGGTCGTCCCACCTGTGCGCCTGAATTCGCCACGTGCCGTCGGGCATCTTCTTCAGGGCGCATGATGACCCGTCCGACGGCGAGATGCACCGGGAACTGCAAGCTGTACTTGACGGTCGCATACGTTAGTGGGAACTTACGTAAATAGTGACTTACGAAGATCGAGTTTTGGATGCACTGGGCGATCGGACGCGACGGACGGTATTCGCGCGTCTTCGCGGTGGAGCGCGGTCGGTCAACGAGCTTGCGCAGGGACTGAAGGTGAGCCGTCCCGCTGTCTCGCAGCACCTCCGCGTGCTGAGAGCGGCGCGTCTCGTGACATACCGCTCGGAAGGCACGCGCCGGCTCTACGCCGTGGACCGCAGGGGCGTAGCGACATTGCGAGACTGGGTCGATGGGTTCTGGGACCAAACGCTCATAGCCTTCAAAGCGGCCGCCGAGCGAGAAGCAGCGAAGGAAAGGAAACCGTGATGACGGAGCAAGAGAAGGCCGGCGAATACGATCCGAACGCCGTACGGAAGGTCATGAGCGTGAAAGCGCCGCCCGATATCGCATGGCGCGTGTTTACCGAGAAGATGGGCACCTGGTGGCCGCTCGGACACTACAAGATCGGAAAGGCCAACGCGGTGGACGCGGTGCTCGAGCCGCGCGTCGGAGGCCGCTGGTACGAACGCGGCGAAGATGGAAGCACTTGTGACTGGGGTCGCGTCCTTGCATGGGAGCCGCATACACGTCTGGTGCTCACTTGGGACATCAGCGCAGACTGGCAATATGACCCGAAGCTGAATACCGAAATCGAGGTGCGCTTCATTGCGGACGGGAAGGATGCGACCCGGGTGATTTTGGAACACCGCAAGCTCGATCGCTATGGGGTTCGTCGTGACGAAATGCGCCGCATCTTCGACACGGAGGGCGATTGGGGAAAGCTTCTCGAGATGTTTGCCCGAGCCGCCACTGCATAGAAAGGATCGAACATGGCCGACATCAGAGAGGCACGCGCGGCGGTCGTCCGACGCGTTCTCGAAGGCGATGGCGAGTCGTCTCGCGTTCAACGCCGAGGTGCGTTCGACGATGCTGAACTCGCCGAACCGCTGGGCACGTTGATGCACAAGGTGGCATTGCACTCGTCGCGGGTCACGGCGAAAGACATCGACGCGCTGCGGGCCACGGGCATGAGCGAGGATCAGATCTTCGAGCTCGTCGTCTGCGCCGCGCTCGGTCAGGCCAACCGTCAGTACGAAACGGCCATGGCGGCCCTCGACGCCGTGAGCAACGGGAGTGAGCATGCGCCTCGCGATTCTCGATAAGGGCCACACAGTCGGCTCGAAGGTTCTCTTCGCTGTGATAGCTGCATTCTCCGGGCAGCGGGTGGTCGACGCCGTCAAGCTCGTCATGTACCGGCCCGACTTCTATGGAACACCGATGAAGAAGCTGGTCCATGAGGCGATGCGCGGACCATCTGCATGGTCGGTCGCCGATCGCGAGCTCATGGCCGCCTTCATCTCGAAGCTGAACGAGTGCGAATTCTGTATCAAAGCGCACGGAGCCGTTGCCGAACGCGCTTATGGCGAGGGCTCGACAGTTTCTGCTGTGCTCGCGAACCTCGAGACCGCTTCTATAGCGGAGTCGCTGCGGGCGACGCTGCGTATGCTCGGGAAGTTGACGCGCGAGCACGCGGTGGATGCCGATGACATGCGCGCGGTTTTGGCTGCCGGCGCGTCACGCGAGCAGATCGCGGATGCTCTTGCGGTAGGCTTTGGCTTCGAAACGACGAACCGACTCGCCAACGCCTTCGAGTTCTTCGTGCCGGGCCCCAAGGCGTTCGAGGCCGGAGCGAAGTTCTTGCTTGCGCGTGGGTATCGCTAGTTCGCGCACTCTCGGCCCCGCGTCGCGCCCCGCGCTCTCGACTACGCCGTCCCGAGACCGCGCCGGAGAACGTCTTCCAGCGTCGTCTTACCGCGAACGGCACGCCCTTTTCCGTCGAAGCGCACGATGCCCTTGCCGAGCGCTTCGGTCATCTCGCGGTAGAGAGTGGCGACGTTCTGCGATATGTCGAGGCTGGTGAGCGTCGGAACGAGGGCGTCGGGACCGTCTGCGTCTTCACGGGTCGCCCGAGGATCTTTGTCGCGACAGAGGCGGCGCCCCCGCCCGCACGCGTAAGACGGCGCTGACAACCTTTATCACCGCATATCGAGCTCGGTGCCCGTGCGGAGCTTGTCGAGATATTTCTGATAGGCAAACGTTCGATCGCGTTGCTTGCCGCTCGTCTCGGCGAGCACGCCTATCTTCTGCAAAACCTGAACGGCCTTGGCAGCCGTGGGCTTGGTCGTATCCAAGAGCTTGACGATACCGGCAATCGTCACGACAGGATGGACCGGCAGCTGGTCCATTAAGCGGATGGCAAACACCGATGCCCCAGAAGACGCGAGCACATGCTGGCGATCGGTGTTGACGAGCCCGAAAATGTCGCGCGCGCTCGCTACCGCCTCGTCGGCGATGGTAGCTACTCCCTCGAGAAAAAAGGCGATCCAACCTTCCCAATCGCCGTTGCTGCGCACCTCGGTGAGCCGTCGGTAGTACTCGGCGCGGTGGCGTTTGAAGAAGAGGCTGAGGTAGAGGAGCGGCGACGAGAGCAGGTTCCAGTGCTCGAGCAACAGCGTGACCAGAAGGCGACCGATGCGGCCGTTGCCGTCGAGATAAGGGTGGATCGTCTCGAATTGCACGTGCGCCAAGCCAATGCGAACGAGTGGAGCGAGGCCATTCTCGGCATGAAGGTACTTCTCGAGATCGCCGAGCAGTGCAGGCAATTGCTCGGGAGGAGGTGGAACGAATGCGGCGTTGCCCGGCCGCGTGCCACCGACCCAGTTCTGGCTGCGACGAACCTCGCCGGGATGTTTGTCGGCGCCTCGGACTCCGCGCATGAGACGTCGATGCGTCTCGTGGAGAAGTCGCATCGAGAGAGGCAGGCCGTTTGGATTTGCAAGCTGCCGCCGTGCGAACTTGAGAGCGTCGAGGTAATTGCACACTTCGCGGACGTCGTCGAACGGCTGACCGTCGGGCTTCTCCGCTTCGTACTCCAAGAGATCCACGAGCGTCGCTTGCGTGCCCTCGATCTGGGAAGACACGACGGCCTCCTTGCGCACGAACGCGTAGATGAACCAGTCGAGGGATGGGACCATCTCACCCGCGACTTCGAGGCGTGCGAGAGACCGTTCCGCCCGCGAGAGCGACGTGGCCAGTCCGCCGGAGAGGCTGAGCGGCGGGGCTCGCGGTGGTAAAGGCTCGGGGACGAAGCTTGCTACCTGCTCGCCGCCCAGCAAGCGCACTGATTTTCGACCAGTTACCCGCATGCGTCGCTCGTAAAGCATTCTTTACCAAGCGAGAATGTTAGTAAAGATCTCTTTTCTAGCGGCGGTCGCTAGGAAAGGACCGGTGCAACGGTCACCGTCGCAGTTCCACTACCTTTTCCAGCCCTCCCAGCTTGTGCGGGTTGCCGATGCTGTAGATCCGGGTGATCCGGCCGCCCTCGACCACCAGACTCACCGCAGCGGACGCCCCACCGATGTCGATTCGGACACCCGGCTTGCCGTTGAGCCAGGCGGGGGTCGCCGCGAAGCCCGGGAGCTTCATGGCATGGGTCAGCAGCGCGAGCACCTTCGCGACGCCGTTGATCGGCTTGCGAGCGGCCGCCACGACGCCGCCGCCGTCGGCGATCAACACCACGTCCGGGGCGAGCACCTCCGCTAATCCCTGCATGTCGCCGGTGGAGATGGCAGCCATGAATTTCTCGACGGCTGCCTGCTGCTCGGCTCGGTCCACCTGCATCCGCGGCCGCCGCGCCGCGACGTGCTCGCGGGCACGATGCGCGATCTGCCGCACCGCGGCTGGCGTCTTGCCCACCACTTCGGCGATCTCCTCGAACGGCGTCTCGAACACGTCGTGCAGCACGAACACGGCGCGCTCGGCCGGACCGAGTGTTTCGAGCACGGTGAGCATCGCGATCGAGACGTTCTCGGCGAGCTCGGTGTCCTCGGCCGCATCGGGACTGGTGAGCACCGGCTCGGGCAGCCATTCGCCGATGTAATCCTCACGTCGCCGCGCCAGCGCCCGAAGCCGGTTGAGGGCGAGCCGAGTGACGATCCGGACCAAATAGGCGCGCGCATCATGAACGTCGGTCTGGTCGACGTCGGCCCATCGCAGCCAAGTCTCCTGGACCACGTCTTCGGCGTCGGCCGCGGAGCCGAGCATCTCGTAGGCCACGGTGAAGAGGAGACTGCGGTGCGTGACGAACAGGTTGTCGGTCATGTGGTCGAAGCTACGGCGAGAGGCTTGAGATCACATGTAGCCGCGAATCCCTGCGACTCGATCCCGAACGCAGTGTTGGAGCGCGCCATGGAGTTCGCCAGCGCGATGACCGTGGTCAGCTCCACCAGCGCGGCCGGGCCGAGCGCCTCGAGCAGCCTGGCCGACAGGGCGTCGGTGACGGTCGGCGGGGTCTGTGTCATCGCCTCGGCGTATTCGAGGACGTCCCGCTCGAGCGGTGTAAAGACGGGCGACTCGCGCCATCGGGGCACCTCGCGCGCCTTGGTCACGTCGAGGCCCCTGTTGTGGGCAAGGAAGTAGCCGAAGTCGAGGCAAAAGCTGCAGCCGACCAGGCTCGCCACCGCCATGTGGGCGAACGACTTCAGGTTCTCGTCACACTGGTCCCATTGGTGGATCTTACGACCGAGGCTGAGGCTGAAATTCCGGACTTTTCGGTTGTGCCAAAGCACCCCGAGCCCCTCGGGCACGTCGCCGAGCATCCTGCGGGACATCCACTTGACGATCGCGCCGAAGACGCCGGTCACCTCTGCCTTGGGGATCCTGGTACTGCGGGCCATGATTCCTCCTGCGGGTTATCTGCTTTCGGCATGGAGACACCGGTCACGAATCGAATGTGACACCCGAGCCGAAGGCGCCCACGTGCACGAGGGGAGCCCGACCGATGTGCTCGCCCAGTTGCCAAGGACTGGGTGCCGCAGCAGTTCCTTTGAGGGCGGTCCGCATCGACCTATCCAGCCTTTCCGCTCGAGCCGCGAAAGAACAGTACGTACGGCGTTGCCCTGAGCTTGCATCGGGGTAGCGACGGGGCATGCAGGGACGGGCGCGTGGTGAGCTCGTCGAGCTTGCGGGCATGCGTGACCTTCGTGCGTTCGATCGCAGCATCGCCGAACCCTCCGATCGTGGGTCCAAATGAAGTTTCTGGAGCGTGTGCCCCATATTTCTAGCAATGAGCAGGAGCTTGCCCATTGGTTGCGCAACTGTGCGGCAACTCAACAGTCGTCGCGGAATTTTGGACGAACATCTCCCGGCTCGCATCCATCACGGAAAGGCAGAACCATGAGAGCAATCACGACTCAGTCGTGCCACCGAGCGATTGCTTCTTCGCTCGTCTGCCTTTGTGCATGGCTCGGCGAAGGCTGCAGCGGCAGCCTGGGTGAGAATACCAATGCGAGGGGCGGGACCAATCAGGGCGGAGGTGCAGGAACAACCGGCGCCGGAGCGGGCGGCGGCGTCGGGGGCAGCGGCGCCGGCGCCGGAGCGGGCGGCGGCGCCGGGGGCAGCGGCACTGCGGGCGGTAGTGCCGGGTCCGGTGGGGCCGGCGGTGCAGGGGGCGGTGGTGCCGGAACGGCAGGCGCAGGTGGCAGCGGCGGCGGAACTGTCGGCGTCCCTTGCGTGCCGGGAATCCCCTCGACGTCCCAAGTCGCGCGCTTGAAGAATGCGCACTACGACGCGGTCGTGAACGATCTACTCGGGGTCAGCGTCTTGGCGACGGCGGGAAACGCGCCTCCGTCGTCGCTCCTTGCGCCGGACTCCGCGGGCAGTCTAACGAATATCGCTTGGAACGGCTATTTGACCGCGGCAGAGAAGATTGCTGCCGAAGTCATGGCTGGGCCCAATAAATCCAAGTTCATCGCCTGCGATCCGGCGGTGGGCACTTGCCTGAACGATACGATCAAGTCCTTCGGTCGTAAGGTGTTTCGTCGTCCTCTAACGGACGCGGAAGTAACGAGTTTTGTGCGGCTGAACAGCCTCACCCCGAAGGGAACGCCCGCCGAGGTCGCCGAGGCGATTCTTTACGCTTTCCTCTCCTCGCCTTCGTTCATCACGGTGCCGGAGCTGGCGCAGGACAAGGAAGGGACGGCGCTCAAGCTGTCCAGCTACGAACTGGCGGCGCGGCTCTCGTTCCTGCTTTGGGGCACCATTCCGGACGATCCGCTGAACGCTGCGGCGGACGGTGGCCAGCTCACGACGAAGGATCAGATTGCGGCCCAGGCGCGGCGAATGCTGACTAGCCCCAAAGCGGCGGCTGTCGTGCGAAGCTTCCATCAATACTATGCCGGCATGGAACCCGGTTCGCATTGGGTGAACAACAGCGATCACGATACGACGAAATTTCCGGCTTACTCCGCCGCCGCCTATCCGCCGATGATGGCGGAGATCGACGCCTTCTTCCAGGATGTCGTGCTGAGCGGCGGTAAGTTCAGCGATCTCTTTCTCAGCAATGTCGCGTTTGTCACCAAGGACACCGCGCCTCTCTATGGACTCGATCCCGCGCGCTACACCGCGCAGGCAACGCGCGTCCAGCTCAGTGCGGACCAGCGACCAGGGTTTTTGACACGCGCTGGATTCCTGAGCACCTTTTCCAAGTTCGACGCCACGAGTCCCATTCTGCGAGGCGCGTTCATTTCCGGCAGGGTGCTCGGCATCAATCCAGGTACCCCCGATCCCGCGGCGACGAAGATGATGCCCCCTCCGGGCAACTACATGACCCAGCGCCAAGCCATCGAGGCGCTGACGGCCAATGACCCGTGCCGCGCGTGCCACGCTGTCACCATCAATCCACCGGGTTTCGTGCTTGAAAGGTACAACTCCGTCGGTATGTGGCAGGACAAGGACGGGCTAGGTGGCGCGATCGACGGGACGGCCACCGTCCGCTTCGGCGCAGCGGTCTCCAAGACAGTCGGCACGCCCCTCGAGATGATGACCGAGATCGCCAATCTTCCCGAGGTTCAGAGCAACTACACCGTGCAATGGGTCGCCTTCGCCTCGGGGAGGACACCCAATCCGAACGACGGATGCATCGTGAACCAGCTTAGCGTCAACCTGGCCAATGCCAGTTATCCCGTCGTCAATCTCATCGCCGACTATACAGCGACGGATGCATTCCGTTTGCGGACCGTTGGGAACTGAAAGGAATCATGAACATGACCACGAAGTCGTTGAACCGCAGACGATTTCTTCGCGGCCTGGGGGGCGCTGTCGTCGCCGCACCCTTTCTCAGCTCCGTTGCCGAACGAGAGGCGAAGGCAAACGGCACCAGGGCGGCTTCTCCCAAGCGGCTCATCGTGTTCTTTACACACTATGGGTGCCTGACGAATCGATGGTTCCCGGCCAAGTCCCATGGCCCGCTGACGCAAGCCGACTACATGGCGATGCAGACGCTCGCCCCCCTCGCGCCTTATGCGAATAAGCTATTGATGGTTCGGGGCGTCCGCGCCATGAACGAGTGGAGTTTCCAAGGCACCTACGGTCAAACGACGGACCCGCACACGCAGGTCTGCGGCTCGTTTTTTACATGTGAACCAGTGACACCGGCGGACGGTAAGTTCACCGCCACGCCCACCGGTCGATCCCTCGATCACATCTGCGCCGAGCAGGTCAACGCCAGCGGCGGTGCTCCGCTCTTCATGCAAATTGGGGGCGTTGGTGGCAGCACGAGCAATACCCAGTCGTGTATTTCGTTCGACAAGCCCAATCAGATTTTTCCGGGCTACGGGTCACCGACGCAAATCTGGAACAGTCTGACCGGTCTCTTCGGCAAGGGGCCCGTGACGCCGGACACGTACAGAGCGGCCCGGGGCAAGAGCGTGGTCGACCTCGTAAAAGACGACCTGAGCTCTCTCCAGCGGGTCACCATGAGCACTTCCGACAAAAAGAAGCTTTCGGACTGGGTCGATCTGCTCAACCAAACGGGCGGCACGGTGGGGGCCCAATGCAGCATGGATACCGCAACCAAGATTGGCTTGACGGCGGATGCCGTGCAGAAAGCGGCAGGCGGCGGTCTCAACGCCGACCTCTCCGTGATCACGCCGGTCATGATGAATCTCGCGGTGCTTACGGCCGTCTGCGATTCCAACCGCGTGATCTTCATGAAAATGCCCCCCAACTATGTTTACAAGAACCTCGGCCTGACGGTGGAGTCCCATGGTCTGTCCCACCGTATCGGCAATGCCAACATGGGCGGCGCATGCCTCGACGGCGTGATGGAAATGATCGCCAAAATCGACACGTTTTACGCGCAGCAATTCGCATTTCTCGTCAAGCAGCTCGACAGCATCACCGAGGGCGACAAGACGCTTCTCGACAACACCGCGACTGTGTGGATGCAGGAAATGTCGGATGGCAACAGCCACAACATCAACAATCTACCGATTCTCCAGGCGGGAGGTTGCGCGGGTTACTTCAAGGTCGGTCAGGCCATCAACGTGGAGGCCGGCAAGACCGATTTGACCGTCGGGCACAGTGAAGAGGATTGCAAGAACGGGCAGTCGCCGATTGGGGGTTTGGACTCCGTCGGAACGCCTCCCGATCAAGGAGCGATGCCCATCAACAAATACTTCTGCAATCTGATGAACGCGATCGGTGTGAAAGCAGGCGCGGACGGGTTCCCGGCCGTCGGCGGCACTAGCGAAGTGACACACTTTGGCAAGTACGATGACACCAAGCTGTTCAACACCACCCAGGCCGCGCAGATCAAGAACCCGGGAGAGTACAAAGAGCTTCGCGCTTAGATCCAAAACGTTTCTGTCCTCGATGAACCGATCGGCGCATCTCCTCGTCGCAACGCTTTTCCTTTTTGTGTTGCTCGGATCCAGCGACGGTTGCGCGCTCGAGCCGGATGCAGACAGTGGACGAACGGGGGGAGTCCAAGCGGGGAGGGGCGGCGCGGGTGCTTCCGATGGCGGGCCGAGTGCGGGTGCGAGCGGACTCGGGGGCGCAGGAGGAGCCGGAGGAAAGGCGGGCGCCGACGGTGGCAGCCCGAGTGGTCGCGATGCGCATGATGGTGATACGCAGGCGGGCGATGCCTCTGGCGCCGACGCGGGAGGAGGCTCGCCCTATGCCAATTTCGCCGCCATTCGCGATATTGTCGCTTTCAAATGCGGAGGCTCCGGCTGTCACTCCGGTGAAAAGGAGCCGAGATTGGTAGACGACGCAAAGCTCTACGCGACACTGACGACTTACGTGTCGCAGCGCTGTGGTAATCGGCTCCTCGTCAAGCCCGGCTCTCCGCAGGAGAGTGCCTTTTACCTGGCACAAAATGGCATTTGCGGGACGACTCTTCCGCAAATGCCTCTCGGCTGTGTCGACAATTGTACGCCCTCCGATTACCTCGAAGGCGTTCGGCAGTGGATCGCGAATGGAGCGAGCCAGCAGTAAACTGCGTGCTTACTGGCAAGGCATCACGCGCGCAATTTTGATCGACGTGTTGTTGGTTCCCGACGCCGCGTAGGCGACGCTCCCGTCCGAATAGGCCTTGAAGCCAAGATAGTCGTGATCGTTCACGGCGATTGTAAACTGGGCACCCACGGCGGCGGCGGTGGCGGAATCGCGCACTTGTGCGGCCATCGATGTTCCGGAAGCCCAGGTCAGCAGCATGCGACTCGTTCCGTAAGAGACCAGGTGCGGGTGTCCCGAGCTTCCCGCGTTGTCGACGGCCGTGTCGGGGCCGCTGTCGATGAAGTGCTGAAGCCGAATGGCGCCGCCCTGGCTCCAGGCCGTCCAGTAACCGCTACCGCTCGCAAGGACGAGATCACCGCCGAACAGGGTGCCGTCACAGGTCCCGGTAGCAATCGTCCGGTAGGGGTTCGGCCGGGCGATGCGACAGCTGTTGTCCGTGGCGCAGACCATCACGAAGTGACTCGTTCGCGGGTCCCAGACGATGCGCGTGGTCCAGCTGTGGCTGCATCCCACCTCGAAGCTATCGTGACCCGTCAATATGGCTCCAGCGCCACTGACGACCTGCATCCGGTCACCCTCATGGATATCCACGCAGCTGGCGTTGTTGACCGTGATCGCGACGCCAAAGTACGCAGCGTAGTTCGTGCCATCGAAGGCGAGCCGACCATGATGCTGATACCACCAGACGAAACGCGCGCCGTTCTGGTAGCCCTCTAACGATGAGGTCAGGTTCGTGACCTGGGTCTCCCAAGCAACTTGACCGGTGTTGTTGAACCGCACCATGTACATCTCGCGGCAGGGGCTGGAAGTGCCGCCGCATAGCATGCCGGAGCCGCAATGGTCGGTTCCGGTTCCTGTGGATTCACGCGTGAGCAACACCACGCCGCCACTGTCGTCGGCGTAGAGGTCCTGCAGATTGATGCCTGGGAAGCTAAAGGGCGTCCCGACCAGATTATCGTTGCAGTCGAGTTGCGCGACATAGACCTTGCTGTCCGTGCCGAGCCAGGCGACGCGCGAGCCTCCCGAGGGCATCGCCGCAATCGCCAGCGGTATCGGCGCAGTGTCGCTCTCGTTTCCGTAGCCGGTGACCGGGATCCCCAAGGCCACGTCTGTGACCTTCACCGTGGGCGCCGCGCAAGATCCCACCGTCCTCGCACAGGTGCCGCCGTCGCCTGGCGGTGGCGGGGTGCCGCCGCTGCCTCCCGCTCCACTCGTTCCGCTTGCGCCAGCGGTCCCGCCAGCACCGGCCGTCCCGCCAGCACCGCCCGTGCCACTTGCACCGCCTTTGCCGCTCGATCCGCCGCTGCCTCCGGCTCCACTCGTTCCGCTTGCGCCGCCGGTCGCGCCGGCGCCGGCTGTCCCGCCAGCACCGCCCGTGCCACTTGCGCCGCCTTTTCCACCCACGCCCCCGGTGCCCCCCGAGCCACCGGTGCCACTCGCGCCGCCCGTTCCGGTCGTGCCGCCCGTTCCGGTCGTGCCGCCCGTTCCGGTCGTGCCGCCCGTTCCGGTCGCGCCGCCGGTATTGGAGCTTCCACCTTTGCCAGGCGTGCTCGAATCAGCAGGGCCGCCGGTTCCGGTGCTGCCGCCGGTCGCATTGGATCCTGCAGAGCCGTCGGCCTTTTCTTTGGGTCCGGACGGCTCGGTCAGGGGACCGCACGACGCGGCAAGGGTTAGAATTAGGCAGAAACCGAGGCGTTGATGCATCGACAGTGCTCCTTCATGTTCGCGTCGGTCAAGGACGGGTGGAAAATTTTGGAACTATCCTGCCGAGCAGGGATCGAGGCGCCACCAGGACCGAGCCATCCAAGGCAGATCGCCTGATGCTCACGTCCCATCCCTACGATGTGGCGCCCTTCGAACCTTCTGGCTCAAGAAAGCGCTTTCCAAGTGCGTGGGTGCCGATGCAGGTCGCCCGTCACGATTCGTGCACACTCTCCACGCGCCCAGCGCGACGCTCTGCCGGCATCTCGGCGCAGTATCCACGGGGCCTTGCAGGATTTGCAAGACTGCAGCCCGATGTGGTGCGCCCATGCCCATGAATGGGCAATCGTGTTACTTGGGAATCGACGCAGTGGCGTAGGCTACATAACCAACTCCGAAGTCAGCGACGTCCGTCGACTCGAAGCTCCAGCTGTTGCCGGTTGGAAGGTCCGCCGTCGCCTTGCTCGTCGCTACGCCGAGCGGGCGTCCAACTCGATTCATCGGGAAGATAGCAACGCTAGGATCAGTCACGGTTGTGTCGAATCGATTGACAAGCTTGCCCGTATAGCGTTTGCCGTTGCCGCTCGTGATCGCTTGCACGTCGCTCACATCGAATCCTTCGACGGCTACAATGCCATCGATCGTGAAGGCTGGAAACCTGTGCTGAAGGTATCCGAGCTTCTCGATCACGATGTCGCTCGGCAGGTCGGTGGCGGCGCTCATCGCACGCTGGCCAGGGGCAATGCAACGAATGATGACGCCGCCGTCGAGTCGATAAAACTGCTTACTTTGCAGCACGCTGCCGGCAGAGGTGACGACCTGATCGGTCTTGTCGATAAAGTAGGTCGTCATGCCTGCTTCGCAGGCCGGCGTATCCCCCTCGTTGGTGACAGCGGCGTAGAGGCTGAGCCCCTTCGGCTCCCGCACCAATGTGAAGGCAACCAGCTTTAGACCCCCTGCTCGATCGCCATCGAGATTGGTATTGGGAAGACCAGCGGGCACAAAGAGCAGGTCGTCGCCATCTCCTCCCGCCGTGGCGTCGGCGCTCGATGCATCGTCGCCGCTCTTTCCCCCGCCGCTCCCGTCTGGGCTTGCGAATGAGCCCGGTGAGTTGTCGCGGTTCGCCCGCGAACACGCGAGAGGCACGAGGAGGAGCGTGAGACGCAATCCGATAGTGACGAATTTGATCAATTGAGTGGCGCTGGAGGTCCGAGGCGCAGGCTGGCGTCATGTTCGACGCAGGTTTAATGGGAGTCAAGTGCGGCTCGGCCATTCACGATCGCACGGTAGATGCCCGTTACCTGTGACCGTAAAAGCGCGAGGAATGGGCACCGCGCCGCGGGCGAAACGCCGCCTTTCGGTCGCCGAGAGATCGCTTTTTCGCGCGAATGCCACAAGTAAAGATAGAGCGACTGCTTCGTAGCGATTGAACAGGGGACGGGCAGCCGGAGGCGACCTTTGCTCCGTGCTGTGAAAGAAGTCGCGACCGTCACGAGGAGGTACCGATGCGCACTCTTATGGGCCGCAACAGCAGCGGCAAATTCTTGGTCTTGGTAGAAGTCGATTTTTCCGAGAATGGCGCGAGCGTGCTGCAATCGGCGGCCGATCTCGTAGCGACGACGCCCGAGTCCGAACTGCATCTCGTGCATGCTTTTGGCCCCGCAGTCGGAATCGATCAACTGCGCTGGTTTCCTGCGTTGTCCGATCTCACATCGGTCGAAGATTCCGACGCAGCAGGAGCCGCTCTCCATCGGATTGCCGCGACGATTTCGCTGCGAGACACACGAGTGTGCGCCCACGTGCACGAGGGGAGCGCCACCACCGTGATCGCCCAGTTGGCCGATGACATCGAAGCCGACCTCGTCGTCATCGGAAACCACGATCGCGCGGGAGTAAATCGCTCCTTCTTCGGGTCGTTCGCGGAGAAGCTCGTGCGAACGGCGCGTTGTCCCGTCTTGATCATCCGTTCCAAATCGATCCCCGCATCCGAGCCGATCGCGCCCCCGTGTCCAGCGTGCGAAGCCAGCAAGCGGCTCACGTGGGGAGCCCACCTCCGATGTCTCGATCACGCGCAACGCCCTGCCAGCGCTACGACGGATCATCCAACACCGTCGGCTTTCGAGCTCAGCGCATAGACTGTCTCGACCGACTGAAGCGGTCGGCCATTGCATTGGAATGGTCGCTCTGCCCGCGCGCCGGCGACACGCGAGGTCGCCCAGGTGCGAAACGGACTCGAGCCATCTCGCCTTCCTCGCGGTGAGCCGTTTTCAGGGCCGAACGCTACTGCCATGATGCACGCGCTTTGGCGCACGGCCGCCATTCTGAAGTTTCTCTCGTCATAGCCGCGAAAACATCCCTTTTCGAACGGAGGCTGCCTTCAGGGCAGAGGCACGCTCGCGAAGCGCACTGCTCCATCTGATTCCAACGAATTCGATCGCGGAGTCACGAACGAAATCGGGACAGTGGCTGGAGCTAGTCATGACTAGGCGACGAAACAGCGGGATGTCGCACGAGGCTTTCTTTCTTCTTGTGTTCGCGCTCCTCGGCATCGCGTGCTCGGCCGGCAACAACACGAGTGGCGCTGGTGGGTCGTCACGGACTGGCGGGTCGGGCGGAGATGGTCAGTCCGGCGGTGTCGGTGGGTCGGGCGTCGGGGGTTCCGGTGGGTCGGGCGTTGGCGGTTCGGGCGGGTCTGGCGGAGCGGGGGGCTCCAGTGGATCGAGCGGCGCGGGAGGTTCCGCGGGTAAATTCGATGCCGGCGTCGCCGACACCGGCGCGACCACGCCTGATACGAGTACGGTCGATGCGCGCACGGCGGACAGCAGCACCGGTACTCGCGACACGGGCACCACACCCACCGATTCGGGTGGCGGTGGCGGTGGGGGTCCTGCGGACGGTGCGACGCCGAGTCCAGGATGCGGATCCACCTCGACCCAGAGCGGCACCCTCTCGATGATGGTTGGGGGAGTGAACAGGACTTACATTCTCAAGCTGCCCACCACTTACAATGCGAACACGCCCTATCGGATGATTTTTGCCTGGCATCATTTAACTGGCAACGCTGCGGGAATCGCGCGCGGAAACTACTATGGGATGGACACGCCTGCCTACGCGAACGGGCGACATTGATGATAGCGGAGCAGAATCGATGGCAACCGCGTTTCAGCCTATTGCAGCGGGATGTACTTGAGGTTCGACGTTACGCCGCCGGTGTTGCTGCCGTCGTGAACGACGAGCGCGCCTTTGGGAAATCCGGGGCCGAGGTCGGAGGTGGAGATGTCGAGACCATCGGTTTGGCTGACCCCATCGATGGAGCCGTTGCTTCCGACGGTGAACTCCTTGAGGAAGGCGTTGGTCTCGCGATCGTAGGTCACGAACCTGCTATCGCCCTGCAGGGAGAGCACCAGGTAGCCGGAAGTGCCCAGCCCTCTGGCGAGGCTGACGCCCTCGAGGTCCATCACCAAATGGCCATCGCCTACGGCGCCTACTTGCATGCAGTCGGCCCCCGCCGTGGGTTCGGCGCCGTATCGCCAAAGCGCGACGTCTTCCTGGGCGACGTAGAGCCGCCCCATCTCGTCATCCGCAACGCACCCTTCGGTGATGCTGCCAACGTCGAAGGAGCGCACCTTGGTGGCGGAGACCTTGCCCGCGTCCTCACCGAGCTCGTACTGTTCCATCACCGACGTGCCTGTCTCCTGCGTGACGAATGCGTAAAACTTGTCGGTCGCCGCGCTGTGATAGAGACAAAAGCCGTAGTTCGGCGAGGTGGTGGCGATGGTCAGTCCGATCGGCGCGGAAAGCTGCCGCGTGGCCGGGTCGAGCTGCCAGAAGATGAGCGTGTCGGTGGTTCGGTTGTTTCCTCCGACGAGCACGATGGATCGACCGGCGAGAGGGAATCCGGAGCGCAAATCGACATTGCCGATCTTGCCGTCCTGTCGAAATTGCAGAAGTTTGCCTTGCATGTCGAAGACGCCGACGCCACCGGTGATATCGTCTTTGTTGTCCGCAATGACCACGCTGAGCTCGGGTGTGGTCGGGTTGGCGTAAATGGCGCTGTCGTCGGAGATGTCGATAATGCTGCTGCTCGGTGAGAAGGAATCCGTTTCCACGCTGGGAAGGGGCGGCGAAGGGATTTGAGGGGTGGGGCCAGCGCCCGTATCGCCGCTGTCACCCCGGTCGTTGCCGCTCTCCTCGAGCGCGCGGTCGGAAGCGCTCACGTCGCGGGTGTCGGTGACGCTTCGGTCGTCGACACCGTCGCTCGCAATGGGATCGTTGCTTCCGTCCACTGCCGGTCGGCCGTCGCTGCGGCTCTGATTGTCGACCACTTGCCCACCATCGGTAACGGTTTGGTCGCGATGGTTCGCGTCGAGGCCGTCGCTAGCGTCGAGCCTACTGCTGCCGCCCTCGTCTGCGTGAGAAGCGGGCGCAGCCGACTCCGAACCGCAGCCCAACGAAAGTCCAGCCGGCGCTCCGGACGCCATGATTGACAACATCAGCGTGAGAAAGCTGCTGTCGCGCATCGTCCCGGTGTAGTGGACACGTTGCGCCGAGACCGATCACGGCGCGTCCTTCCGACCCCCGCTTGTTGCTCGCCGACGCGCCCGCAGCGCAAATTTTCAATGACGGGGCGGCTTTTTCACCGACCGGCGATTCGTGCACGCCACGACGCGATGAGCACCGGCGCGACGGCCGTCAATAAGTCACTTGCGGAAAAGCGGCGCGCGCTGCGTCGAACTGGACATCGGTTGGGAAGTTCGGACCAAACGCCAAGTTGGCCTGGGCCTTCATGTTGACCTGCGCGGCGCCGCTCATGAAGTGGACAAATTCAGCCAACGTGAGATCGCGGCTGTAGCTGCCTCCGCTCTTGGGGAAGTGTTGCGCCAGCAGCTGGAAGAATCGCACCATGACTTGGGCGTGCCCGTGATCGCGCCACAGGGGGTAAAACCAATCGCGAAACCAGTGCGAACCGGCCTGCGGAAAATCGTCGGTCCCGTTGGTGTACCGCGTGAACACGCGATCGGCGTCGCTCGTCAAGCCGAGCGCCACGTAGAGATCGTACTGATAAAATTCGGCCCACTTGCTGTCCATCCACACGCCGAAGGCAGGCGAACCGTGCACGCCATTGTTGGCCCCTTCCACGACGTGAGCGGTTTCGTGGCTGGGCAGGTCGATGCTCGCTGCGGGCCACGGCCCTGGCCCGCAGTCGCTGACGTTGCGCATGTCGTGCGAGGTGTCGAAATAGGTCGACGGATGGCCTCCCGAGTACCGGCCTTGATGAAAGATTCCGTAGAGCCGGCCGTCGGTCGTCGCGTTTTTGAACTCGCCGTAAGTGGCCCGGGTGTATCGCCAAACGTTGGTGAGGAACGGGAGCATCCAGGCGGTCATCGTCCGGTCGACGTCGGCATCGAAATAAATCGCGATGTCGTCATTGTAGTCGACGAGCTGCAGAACTTGGTTGTGCTCGAACCAGTGCTCTTGCCAAGTAACTGGCGGGGGCGGCAAGGTTCTCACGTCGACCGCGCCTCCCGTGTCGAAAACACTGCCATCACCGGGCACCGCCACATCGAGCACGCGTGCGTCAGACACGTCGGCTCCTCTCGCATCGGGGGCGGCCCCGGCCGCTCCGTCCCCCCCCGCTGATCCATCCGGGCCCCGACCACCGCCGCCCGCTGTTCCGCCGGCGCCCGAGCTACCGGCGTCCACTCCGCCGGAGCCCGCCGTGCCCCCGCCGTCGTTTCCACCTCTGCCACCGCCCTCACCGGCGCTGCCGCCTGCGCTCGATCCGGCGCGTCCTCCCGATCCCGCTGCGCCACTCGCTCCAGATCCCCCGCCACCGCCTGTTGCTATCGATCCGTCGGGAGGCGCCCCCGCCCGCGCGCCCGCATCGTCAGCGGAGGGCTTCTGGTCACCACTGCATGCCACTGCCAATCCGCACAAGCTTACGTACGGGGCTAGCCAGAACCGTCTTCGCGGTTCGTGCAATCGGCTTCCGGACCTAGGGGCGATGCTGGGCCATGCGCTCACTTGATGTCTGGAGGAATGCTCCCGCAGTCGACGAGCGTCAAGGTCGTATCGAGCCGAAAATGGGAAGCGCTCGTGTGCCGCTCCGCATTGAACAGCTCGAGCCAATAGACGTTGCCCTTGGTGAGACCGAGCGTCGTCGCCGCGGTGTCGAGGTTCACCGATCCGCGCAGCGACGAGTGCAGGCCGCCGAGGTCGATGGCCAGTTTGCCGTTGATGAAGACCCAGAGATCGTCATCACCTTCGAACGTGAAGGTTTCGCCGCCTTGGTAGCGGAACTTGGTGTGCAGCTCGGTGGTGAAGCCGAAGTTGTGCATCTTGCCGTCGTTGCCGCGCCCCGTGCTCATGAAGCCAGCTCCGTCGAGCGGGAAGAAGAATTGGCTGTCGAACGTGATGACGCCCGTTCCGGGCTGCGTTTGGAACATGAAGTAAATGAGGTACGGCTTATTGACGTTGTCGGTGGCGCGGTACCACTGGTCATAGTTGGTTTTGCCGGTGGTCTGTTGCCCATTGGCGCACGACGCACCCGGAGGATTCGCGACGTCGCAGAGCGAAGCGTAAACGGGCTTTTGATCCGCGCCGAGCGTGCTCGAAACGAGCCCGGTCGTCGCCGTCGAGCCCGAGAAGCGCTCGAAATCGGCGTGCCCCATCATTTCGTTGTTCCCCATCAAATCGCGCACGACCCCGACGATCATGCCGCATCCACCTTGGTTATTGATGCCGGTGTCCATCGTGCCGGCGCCGGTTACCGGGGGGCCAAGCTTGTAGCCACCCGCTTCCGTTTTCGTGAAATCGGCTGGCACTGGCCCTACGATGCTGCCGCCATCGGACCTGCCACCGGAGCCGCCGAGACCACCCTCGGGCACGGTGACGATGATGCCCGTCCCCCCCATCGCGCCGCTCCCGCCGGTGCCGCTCGTTGAACCGCCCGAACCGCCCGTGCCCGTCGGGAAACCAGTGGTTGGGGTGCCGCCCGTCCTTGGTCCGGCTCCCGCGGTGGAATCGTCCCCGCCCGAACCGCAGGCGGCCGCAAATAGAAAAAACCCGAGGAAAACACCACGCGCCATATGCGACCTCATCAATGTGTGCTCAAGCCCTACCTTGAACGGAGCGGGCGGGCACCGATCTCATGAAATGCCGCGTGCCCGGACAGTTAGCAATGTCGCGGGCGCGAGATTCCGTTCATTCTTCCGTCGCTTCAGAAAGATCGGTTGGGTAGAGGCGGTAGCTTCGACGATCATTTGCGTTCGGGGAAGTAAGCGTTCCACGAAGGATGGGCTTCTCGTTCGGTCGGCTCGTCGACCTCGCCCGTCAGCACGAGCAGCGCCTCGACGGCCCCGGGCGGCAAGGGCTGGTGCGCGTCCAAGCGCTCGACCGAAAACGACCGGACGTTGGGCGCTTGCTTCTTGATCGCGACGCGAATTGCGCCGAGGCGCGCTTTGCGTTCAATGACGGGCTGCTGCGCCGCCATCGAGCGCTGATAGACGGACGAGATCGGCGTGGAAGGCGCGGGCAGGGAAGAGGCGGAGGCGGGAAGCGGGGGCGGCGTAGCGCGCCAGAGAAGCGTGGGGTCCGAGTCGAGGGATTCGCGCTTCCAGCCGAGGGGTGGCGGCGCCTTGGTCACGGGCGCCTGCGCTGACGCGCTCGTCAAATCGGCCGCGGCGTGCGCGAGAAGGAGGACGCGCGTGTCGTTGCCTTGTTTTTCCGACTCATTGGCGGCGCGCCGAAGCCAGCGCGCTGCTTCTACAATGTCGCCGCGCACCTCGAGCGCCAGAGCCGTTTCGAGGGCCAAGAGGACGTCATCTGAATCGCACAGCGAGGGTCCAGGTGTGCGCAATGTAGGCGAAAACGTTTTGGGATTGAGCTGGGGCTGGGCCATGATCGGTCTGTCTCCAGTCGGCAGCGCATTGAGCAACGGCTGCGCGATTAAGCAGGCGCTCGGGGCGGGTTGCTCAACTCAGGGTAACGCGTGGGGCGTCGCTCAAAGAGGTCCGCGCGGATCGGGAGGCCCGCTCGCATTGGGATCTGGCCGCGAAAGAAGAGAAAGGGGAGAGCTGCCGCCGAATGTCGTCTGCACGGCGAGGTTGACGATCGCGGGATACGTCAATTGGCCGCGCTCACCTTGTTGACCATGCGAAACGTCGATGAAGTGCTGATACACCGGAATTTTCACCGCAAGAGAGGCGACGACGGATCCCAACGTGCAGCTCACGACGCCACCCGCGAGGACGTCGGTCCTCCCCACGTTGCCGTCATGCTGAATGACGCCGGCCCAGCGCTCGGGCTGCTCGTTCAACACGTCGATGCCGAGACCGGCGCGCAGGTGCGGCATCACTTCCATGTCTGTCGCGATACTGCCGGGAGGGGGCGAGCTTGCGCAATTGCTGGCCAGCAGCGAGGCAACGAACATCAAACCGGGAGCGCGAATCATGATCATCCTTCCGACGACGCGCGCGACGGATCAACTCATCTCGAGGGCTTGCTTCAGAAGCCCGAGCTGGGCGGGGGTGAGCGACGCTCCTGCCACCCCAATCCCGCGCTCGAACAAGCTGGGCGCGTCGCGCAGGTGGCGCATGATCTCGAAACGTTCGTCATGAGATAGGATCGGCAGCAGCATGGCCAAAAAAGCCAAGCCTTGGTCGCCGCGTTGAACGATGAGGCCAGCCACGCCGCTCGCCGCCGGGTTCGCTGCACCGAGCGCCGGGAAAAGACGCTTCTCTTCGTCGTCGAGATGCATGAGGTAAGCAGCGACAAAACAATTCCAGCCGCGGTACGCGTCGAGCGCTGCCAGTTCGAGATCGTCATCGGCGAGCGATGGAAGGCGGAGCACCTGCGCTTCGACCGCGGCGAGCTGTCGTTCCAGCTGCTCGTGATCGGACGTCATGGCGGCTTCGAAATCGGCCGACGTCTGGCGCAGCAACGGAGCGACGCTGGAATCCTCGAGCTGAGCATGTCCGTGCAACATGCCGGCGATGCCCCGAAATACATCCACCACTGTGACGACGTTGGTCCGATCAAGCCCGCCGAGCTGCACCGAGACATCGAAAAGCGACCGGCGCAGATGCTTGTGTACGACGGTGTAGAAGTCGCTTCGGCTCACGCGCGCAGCATAGCACTGCACTATCCGATTCATCCGACGCGATGGTGTCGAGGCCAGTCTCGCTATCGGCACGCCGCGTCGCGCGGCAGTTGACAGATGCCGTCAAGGCAGTTCGCGGGAAAGCTACAGCGCGGGCCAAGGACGTCGTGGCAGCCGCTGCCATCCGTCGCATTCGTTTGACACATGAGCGGCGGCGGTAAGACCGGATAAGGGCAGCTGGTCCCCCGTTCGCACAATCGACCGGCGAAATCGCACCTTTCACCGAGCGAACCGAAAGTGGGTTCCGCGCAAACCCCCGAGGCGCACCGAAGGCCGGCTTCGGTGAGGCAGTCGGCGGAGGAACTACAGATCGCGCTGGCCGCACCAGGTTTGACGCAAATCGGCGCGCCCGCATCGGATATCGAACGATTGCAGAACAGTGCGCCCGCACAGTCGCCGCCAATGCACGTTGCGCCTTCGGGCTGAGGCAAAACGCACCGCGGCGACGGCGGGTTGTCGTCATACAGGCAGCGCTCGAGCGATTGACACGGGCCCCATCGCCGCAAGTCGGGGTCGATATCCCCGCATCGGAGTGCGAACAGACGCCGCAGGCGGGACATGAAGAGCCACCGTCGGGGGAAGTAACAGAGGGTCGGTCAAATTGGCCACCCGCGCATGGTGTCTCTCGCTGGCACGCCGCGCCGTCCGACAGCGTTCCTGGCTCGCTATCGCACGCTCCGAAGGCGAACACTTTTTCATAGCAGTCCGTAGCTGCGTGCATTTGCGCGACACCGCGTTGGACCTTATCGGGCGACCACGCCGTTCCCGGCAAGATGAAATAGGAGCACGCCAGCATGTGTCGAGCGGTACAGGTTGCGACATCGCCGTACTGCTGTCGAAGATCGACCGGGTCGCACGTCGCGAGTCGATTGCAGATAGCGGACATCAACTGTTGACAATCGGCCGAAGTGGCTAGGCCATTGGTGTCGCCCCTGTCGCAACCCAAAGACTGGCCCAGAAGACCACCGCGCATCCGAGCGGCCATGCCAAAACGCGGGTGGTTCGTGCTTTGGTCTCGGCCATCTGACCAGCGTCGCAGTTCGGCGGCACAAAGGCGAGAAGAGCGCGAGGCCAACCCATGCGGCAACCCACGCCGCACGTTGGCGTTCATCGCGTGCCACTTCAGACCGCGTTCGTCGATGAGCCGGAAGCCGGCCCGCTCCACCGCTGTCCACGCGCCGACGTGTCCGTGCCAGCGCCGGCATTTCGAGCAATGGCAGTAGGTGACCGGCTCCAGCTCACCGATTACCTCGTAGCGCACGGACTCGCACGCGCATCGTCCGGTTTTCATCGCGGCGATGATACCGCCCGGCCGGGGTAGGCTCCAGGGCAGCCGAGTCGCGCCGGCTACGAAGCTCGACGTTCGACGGGCGGGGACCTAGCGAACGCGCTCGAACGACGTACATTGCTCGTCTATGAAAGCGCTCCGTATCGACGTTTGGTCGGATATCGTTTGCCCTTGGTGCTATGTCGGCAAGCGGCGCCTCGAGGCGGCCCTGTCGCAATTTCCGCATCGGAACGCCGTCGAGGTCATCTGGCGCGCGTTCGAGCTCGACCCTTCGGCGCCGGCGGTGCGCGACGAAAGCGTTCCTTATGTCGAACGGCTTGCTCAGAAGTACCGCACCACCGTCGGTCAGGCTCAAGCCATGGTCCAGCGGATGACTGAAGTCGCCGCCGCGGACGGCCTGGATTTTCGCTTCGATCGCATGCGCCCGGGCCGCACGTTCGACGCGCACCGCCTACTGCACCTCGCCGCCGAGCGCGGTCTGCAGGACGCGCTCAAGGAGCGCCTCATGCGCGCGTACATGACCGAAGGCGCGGCCATCGGTGACGCCGAGACGCTCCTCAGGCTCGCGTCGGAAGCCGGGCTCGATAGCGAGGAAGCGAAGAACGTGCTGGCGACCGACGCGTATTCGGCCGAGGTCCGCTCGGAAGAGGAAGAAGCGCACGACATCGGCGTTACGGGCGTTCCGTTTTTTGTGATAGCTGGCCGCTACGCCGTCTCCGGCGCGCAACCCGCGGAGTCATTGCTTCGCGCGGTCACTACGGCTTGGAACGAGCTTTCCGAGGTCGCGGGGGCTGCAGAGGGCGACACCTGCGGGCCGGAGGGCTGCGGGTGATGCGGGCGCTGCGCCGGCGCCTCTCCTGCCCGTCAGCGCTTGATTGACTTGCGCTCCGTGGGATTCACTTTTTGAGTCGCATCAAAAAGCGCGCCTCGATGAGCCGTTTTGCGAGCGTTCCGCTACTGCGGTTATGCACATGCCGGACTAGCTATCACCGCGCGCGGACACCTTTCTCCCAGGTGCGTGACGTCGCTGCATCTCCTATTCACCGCAAAGAATAATCCTCGAGCACATTGCGCGCAGCGAGCTCGATGGAGACTGCCATGCAGTCACTATCGTCAGGGGCGCAACCGCCGTGCCTAATTCATCTGGGCTTTTTCGAGCGACATCCGCTTCCGTAGCCTCAGGAGTGACTCATGCGAACGACAATGTCTAACTCTTTCATTCAAAACACCTCGCCGCTTCGATTGGCGCCCAGAGGCCCATGCACGCAATCCAATGGTCAATCGTCGTTTGCGTGATCCCTGCGTTTCCCTCCGTCGCGTTGGCTCAGACCACCGGCAACCTGCCGACGCCGCCGGCTAACGGATCAGCCGAATCGTGCGATCTCAGGGCTGTCCATGGGTGGAGGGATTACCTTCAATGTTGGCTTTGCCAACCCGACCGTGTTCGCCTATATCGGCCCGTACTCAGCGGCGCCAAACACGAAAGCCGCTAGCACGACCATCAAAGATCCTGCAGCCGTCAGGCAGAACGTGAAGGTCATCATCCTCTATTGCCGCTCCGAGGACGGCCTTATCGGCAACACCGCAAACTATTCGACTTACCTGACACAGCAGAACATCCCCCACGAGTACCTGATCGATCAGGGGCAGGCGCATACCACCCTCACATGGAAGCGGGACCTTTACCACTTTGCCCAGCGCCTCTGTAAGTCCGGCGGCACGGACGGCGGCACGGGTGGCGACGGCGGCATTCCGCCGCTGCGCGAAGCTGGCCCTGATACCGGGCGCGGGACCGAAGGAGGCGCGGGTGCATCCGGCGCTGCCGGTGCAGCCGGTGCTGCTGGCGCTGGTGCTGGCGGTGCAGCCGGTGCTGCCGGCGCTGGGGGTAGGGGTGGAACAGGTGGGGCGGCACCGGATGGCGGCGCGGGTAAAGCCGGCAGTGGTGGGACGGGCGGTTCAGGCGGTGGCGGCACGGCGGGAACGGGCGGCACTGCAGGAACCACAGGCGGCGGGGGTAGCATCGATTCAGGTTCAATGGGCGGCACGACCGGCGGCGGAACGGGCGGTCGAGCCGGCTCCGGTGGCGGCGGCACCGATTCCACTGGCGGAAAGGGCGGCACCAGCGACACCGTTACTCCCGACGAAACCGGCTGCGGCTGTCGTATCGCAACCTCGACGTCCTCGTCCTCTCGAGGGCCGCTCGCGTGGCTGGCAGCGCTGCCGCTCGCGGCCCTTCTGCTACGAAGGCGGCGACGCTGATTGCGGCGCCGACTCGACACGGCGGATCGTGATCGCGGCCGCCGTGTACTGAGTCGACATCGCGACCATGCGTCGGCGCACTACGGCGGACGACATCGACCGTCGAGTCAGTCGCCCGAGATCCTAAACCTGCGGTTTAGTTTCGTGCTAACGCGTTGGTGCTGCCGATAGACCATCGACGCTCACTTTGCAATGACGTCGATTCCAGCACGAGTGATCGCAAGGGGGCGCGTGGGGAACTTTGGAGCACTTGCGTGGCCGATCCTTCGGAGCGCGACGACAACTCGGTCGTCGGACTTCATCATCACGGCAAGTCAGGGCAAATCGGAGGCGCTCTAGGGGGAGGGGCAGAGGGAGGCGGATCGCGCGGAGGAGGAGGCGGCGGTAGCGACTGCGCGGGCGAACCGCATACGTTCGGTACGAGCTCGCCGCAGATCTGAGCGTCCGGACATGGCTCGCAATCGAGGGCGCGGCCGCAACCGTCGCCGATGCGGCCGCAATACGCGTACGTGGGCTGGTTGCAAAGGACCGGTGTACATAGGTCAGGCGGCGCGCCGCAGACGCGTGGAACGCCTCCGCCTCCGCACCACATGCCGGGCGGGCAACCGCCGCAATCGAGCGCGGCTCCACAGCCGTCGCCGATCACGCCGCAATATTGACCGGTCGACGCCTTGCAAATGGTGACTTCGCAAGCGCCGGAGTCGCGTGGTGCGCCGCAGAGTCTCGAGATTCCCGCGCCGCCGCAAGTGAAGTCGGGGTTCGCGCACTTACCACAGTCGAGGACGGGACGGCAGCCGCACCCGTTGCCGATATAGCCGCAATATTGACCGCCCATCTGCGTGCAACTGGTGATGCAAGCCGCATCGGGGCCGGCCTCGCGCGGCGGTCCGCAGCGATTGCCCCCGTCGCTTGTTTGCCCGCAAACGAGGCCGGCGTTGCACGAGCTCGGCAATGGGCAGCAAGGTTCGTTGTTGCCGCCGCACGAACTGATCGCGTCGGCATCGCCGGGTGGACCGCTCGATCCGTCGGACACGCTCCCGCTAGCCGAACCATCTTCCCCTCCCGAGCCGGCCGGGCCGGCATCGTTCGACGGGGAGGCGCCGCCGCCGCAACCCAGAAGGAGGGCCGCGAGCCAAAGCGCGGCGCTGTACAGCGCTATCCGATCCTGCATCGCTGTCCAAACGATGACGTGGCAGGTGCCCCGTTGTCAACAGCGGGCGAGGCTGGTCGACGTGTCGTCGGCCGCGCGTCAAGCGCGACCCTAGTCCCTAAGCGCAAGAGCGCCGCGAACGAGCGCGCTGCGGACGAACGCGAGGAGCGCTTGTTTCGGCGGAGGCGCTTTGGTGACCTCCCCGGCGGCGAGCCGGTCGAGAGCCGCGCCGACCGAATCGGCGCCATCGACCGCGGCGAGCACCGAAAGCTCGCCGACCCCGAGCGGCCAGATGCTTCCGATCCCCGGAAAGTCGATGCGAAGCACGGCAGCGGGCTCGCCTGGATCCTGCGCTGTGGAGAGCTCGCGGGCTAGGCGAGCGTGGGGCGCCAGGCCGAGACTCGCGCGCTCGAGTACCACATCGGCGGCGTCGTGGAGCGCAAGGCCTCTCAAATAGAGCTCGAGGGCATCGCTATCGTAATACGAGCCACTCAGCTTGAGACCGAGCGTGTAGTTGCTTTGATTTGCGCTGGGATCGGCACGAGCGCTGATCGCGATGAGCGCGCCGTCGAAAGCCTCCATCGCGAGCTCGGCGAAGGTGTCGAGATAGCCGCGCGCGATGACGCCATAGCGTTCGCCGAGCGTCGGATCTTCGAACCCAGCGAACACGGACGCCTGAACGGCGGGCGGGGGCGCTCGGGTGATGAGTGCCAGCACATCGACCGGCGCGTCGCCGAGCGCGGCGCGCACCCGCGTAGCGAACGGCGCGCCATCGCGCTCCGCGGATTGCATCAGAACGAGCGCGCGGCCACCCGCAGCAAGGATTCGCGGAACGGCTGCCACAAAGCGGAACGGGATCTCGTCCCCCGTGGGACCACCGAACAAGAAAGTGGCACCGGCGTGGTCCTTCGGCTTCACCACGAACGGCGGCTGCGACAGAACCAAATCGAAACGCTCGCCTTCGACCGGATCGACGCCGTCACCCGCGTGAAACTCGGCTGCCAGTGCATTCAGGCGGGCATTCATCCGGGCGAGCTCGATCGCGCGCGGGTTGAGATCGACGCCCACCGAGCGTGCGGCCCCGCGGCGTGCCGCGATCAGCGCCAAAGTGCCGGCGCCGCAGCCGATGTCGAGCGCGCTTCCGGAAAAGCCGCTGGGTACGAGCGAGCCGAGATGTTCGGTACCGCCGCCCGGGCCCATCACCGCATCGGGATCGCGACCCAGTCGATCGGAGAGCACGAAGAGTCCGTTCTGAATGGGAAGCAACAGATACTGGGATGTGATGCCGCCTGAGCTCCGGGCCAGAACACCCGCCGCGATCAGCTCATCGAAAAGCCGCGCGCCGAGAATTCGCGACGCAGTCGGTTCGTCGAGCGTGTCGTCGAAGGCGAACAACCGCGCCAAGGCCGCCCCCGGTCCGTCACGGCGCTCGAGCCACCAGCGAATGAGCGGCAACCGCGGCCCGCGTAGCATGCCTGGAGAGTAACTCTCCGCCTCGCGGACGAGCTGTGCGTCGAATCCCGACGCCGTGAAGGTTGTGCGCAGCGCGGCACAAGCGAAGTCCGACAAGCGAAGCAGATCGGCGACGGAGGGCAGCATCGCGAGAGGCCGCGAAGCTTAGCGCACGCGTGGAGGTGGCAAAATGTTCCACCGCGACCACCGCAGGAAATATCGCAGGACTTGCGCTGGCCCTTGCGACGGGGGCGGCCGATCGAACCTTCAGCCAGGATCAAAGGTGTCTCGACAGGAACCGCGAGCGAGCTCCTGGCTCATGAGGGCACCCAGCCGAATCCTGAGCGCGGCTACCGTTGCGGAATTTCCTTGCAGCCGGCGGTGCAGGCAGCGCCGGTTTCGCCGACCGCGACGCCGACTACGCAGGCGCACGACTTCCTGCTCTTCGAAAAGCTAAGCCGCGCTTCGAGCCAGGCAAAATCGGGATCTAATCCATCATTTTGCGCTGGATCTGCGCCGGCTCCGCATGTGCGCGCTTACCAACGCGAGACCGTGATCGCGGAGAAGCTCGAATCAATGGTGCAGCTCGGGATCGGCAACAGCCGGATGAAAGACTTCTTTGACCTGCGCTTCCTCGCGCGGACTTTCGAGTTTGATGGCGACGTGCTGACCAAGGCCATCGCCGCCACGTTTGCTCGCCGAGGTACATCCATTTCGAAGGAAGAGCCGCTGGCGTTCACGGCCGCTTTCGTCGAAGACCGTCAAAAGAAGGCGCAGTGGAGCGCGTTTCTCAAGCGGTCCAACGTGGGAGAGCCGCCGCTAACGCTGGCCGCCGTTGTCGCGGAGATTCGAGCATTTCTCGACCGACCGCTCGAGGCGCTTCGCGTCTGTAGAGCCTTCACCGCGTCGTGGTCAGCGCGGGTTTGGCGTTGACCGGCTCTCAGCGCCACCCTCGGCTGCGCAGCGTTGCAGAAGTCAACTTTCGACGGCCATTTGCCGCATCTTCCGCATCGCTTCCACATTTGCGTGTGGCAAAAGCCGCAGCGTCGCTACTCCCATTCGAACGCCCCCGAGTAGCGATACGGCGTACCAGATGGGATGAGGCTGCCGACGAACCAGGAACGTCGGCGCCCTCTGACGCCATGGGCAAGCAACGTCGAGATGCGAAGTCGACGGCAATAGCCATCTCCCCGATCCGAGAAGAAACTCGGGTCACCGCCACGCGTTCAAGGACGCAATCAACGGGGGTCAAGGAGGAGATGGCCATGCGAAGTGCAGCCTTGGACCTTGGCGTGAAGGAGACTTCCTTCTGCGAGGTCTTTCGGGGTCTCGTCGTCGCACGACGAACGGTCCGCGAACTCATGAGTTGGGAGGATGTACTCGGCCCAGGTCTAAGCGCGCAAGGGTGGCGATCGAGGCGTGCCGCGAAGCGTGGCTCCTCGGTCGTGACGACGGAGAACCCTGGTATCAACATCGTCGAACGCAAAGGGGCCGATGGCGGCCCGCAACGTCTCCAGCAAATCACACCTGGACCTTGCGCCAATGACGAGTTTGGGTTCTCTGCCACGCAGGTTGACAGCACGATAACGGTGACGCTGTGCCCGGCTTCGTGTGCTGAGCATGAAGATGACCCTACTCTGACGTTCACCCTCGACCGGGGTCCGTGTCCGCCCTCTTGAGCAAGTCGGAGGCGGGCCGCGGTAGTCGTCGTGGAGGATGGCGGAGAGAAGAGCGCTTCCTTGATCTGTTCACCTGGCGGGTGTACTATATATATGTCAATGATCCGCCGAGTGGAGGTCTCGAAGCAGGCGGAGAAGCAACTCAGGAAGGTTCCCGACCATATCAAGGTCAATTTGATGATCTGGGTAGCTGCAGTCGAACTCGACGGTGTGGAGGAAGTGCGGAAGGTGCCTGGCTACCATGACGAGCCACTCAAGGGCAGTCGCGCGGGCCAGCGATCAATTCGGCTGAGCCGCAGCTACCGTGCCGTTTACGAGATGAAAAACGATGCCCTCCGGTTCGTATCGGTCGAAGAAGTCAGCAAGCACGACTATTAGGGAGACATCATGCGCAAAGCGAAGGAAAAGAAGAGTGAAGCGATGAAGCTCCTCGAGAAGCTTGCCGGTGGACCGCTCACCCTCGGCCGCGCAGTGGAGTCGATCCGAAAGGGCCAGGAGCTTTCTCAAGACGAATGCGCCAAGAAACTCGGCGTCTCGAAATCCCACCTTTGCGACGTGGAGAAAGGTCGCAAAACGGTAAGTCCAGAACGCGCAGCGAAATGGGCGCGCGTCCTCGGGTACCCAGAATCCGTGCTCGTCCGCCTCGCGCTTCAAGCCGAATTGGATGCTGCTGGGCTGAAATACAAGGTAGAGATTGAGGCCGCGTAGCGTCGATAGCCTCCTACTTCCTCATGGTAGGGTGTGGGACCATGCCTTTGCTCGACGATAGGCGATGGAAGCCGCCGCCTTTGCTGCTTGCGGCCGCGCTTTCCCTGGCCGCTTGCGGCGGTTCCGTGACGACGGGGTCCGGAAATGAGGAGACGCGGGCCAGACGAGCGACGCGGGCAACAACAACGAAGCGGGCGAAAAGGACGCGGGCGACGCGGGACGCCCGGAATGCAACAGCGCCAGGGTGACCTGCAGGTCCCTCCCGCCAACCTGTCCTGCCGGTGAAGTTCCGGTCGTCGCCGGAACCTGCTGGGCTGGCCATTGTGTCAAGCCCTCCGCGTGTAACAGGGTCAAGGATTGCGCGGCTTGCAACGCGGCTACGGACGTCTGCGCCAGAGACTTCGTTCGTGCACCCGACCCCGGCTGTATCGAGGTACCGCCGGTTTGCGCCAATGACCGAACCCTGCATGTGCCTCGGCTCATACGTCTGCACATGGGGGTCATATGGGTGGTGCGGGGAGATCGAGAGCGGCGAATTCGGATGTGATTGTCCCTTCTGCTAGGGGCCAAGTCATGGTCGAAAGCTCACGAGCGCGAACAGCGTGCGCCCGCAAGAGGCCGATGGCGAGATCGGGCCGGAGCCGTTAGACCGTTGGCCGAGACATGATCGAATCCGTTTTGGCCTGGCGCTCCTGAAGGCGACCGGTGTCGACACCTACACGCGTCTCGGATGGTCGCATCTCATTTCGTGCCGCAGCCGCTCGCAAGGCGTTTCACGAGCGACGGCGACAAGGCGAGCTCGTAGGCGGTGTCATTCACTAGCAGCGCTAGTCGCGGGTGCACATTGTCGATAGGCACGACTTGCCACTCGGAAGGTTCACCCTCGACTACACTGAGGATGCGAAGCTTGGAAGTATCGCCCGTTCGAAGCCTTGCCAAATCACCCGTCGCCATCTCGGAACGAATGTGGAGCGAGTACAGTTCGCCAAACGCTCGATCGAACGGCTCACTCCATGAGCATCGGGCAGTTTCCGTTCCACTATCATTCTTTTCGACCATGGCGAAGCGCGTGCCTCGGTCAGCGGGACGAATCGCCACGACCGTGCGAGTCGGCGTTTCATAGTCGACTTCCCTCACGGCCGCCGGGTCGATGGCAAAGATCTCGTCTCCGTCAGTCAACTGGATCTTGTGCGTGCGCGCATCGCGCGCCGGAGCCGCCGAAGACCCCAGGATCGCCGCGTTTTTCGAACCATCGCCCGGCCCGGCAAGGCGCGTTGCACGGCGCCCGCACGCAGGATTGGCAAGAGTGAATATGCAAACGGCCGCTACGAGGGCCGCATCCTTCATCATTGAGGCTCGACCGTTCGATGGACCTGCACGACGGTTCCGACCGGCGCCCATTCGTACAAGGTCTTTGCGTCTTCCTCTGTCAAACGAACGCACCCATGTGATCCAAACCAGTCGGAGCCCGCCTTCGCCGTACGGACCAAAGATAGGGGCACGAATCCGTGATATTGGTGGAGCGCTTTTCCGTCAGCCGTAAAGAAAAGCGCGTAGTGCATGTCGACATCGTATTTCTTGCTGTGATGTAGCTTGTCCTTGCTGATGACGCGAAAAGTGCCGGGCTCGGTGGGGTGATCGGCGTCCCCGGTCACGCCGTCGAAAGCGTACAGCTGGGTGGATCCATCCCAAACTTCGACCTTCTGCTGATCCAAATAAATCCGAATGATTTTCTTTCCGGCACCAGCGCCGGCAGAGTTGTCGAGCGTGACAGAAGTCCACACCGCGCCGTTGACATCCGACGCCACCAGCAAGGTGCGGCCGGGCGGCAAGCCGGAGATCGTGTAGACCTTCACGTTGGCGTTCGCGCCGGTCAGCATTTTGCCAGGCGTGATCGTTACGGCCGGGTTGGCCGGCGAGACCGACACGGTCAGCGTCTTGCCGTTGCGCACGTCGACGGGCCCATAGAGCCCAATTTCGAAGGTCTTCCCCAGCGCCGGAACGATCTTCCCATGGACGTTGACCTGGTGCTTCTGAAAGTTCGCCATGGCCCAGAGCTCCTACCTTACAGCAATTCTTTCGCAGACCTCGACCGCCGTTCCTCGCTTCTGGGTCGATGGAGCATGAACCACTCCAGAATGCGCTGGTCGGCTTGGGAGAAAAGGCTGTCGGCTTGGCGCTCCCGCGCGGATGAGAGGGGCGTCGCTCGATCAAGCCCTTTGCAGGTTGGTCCGCGCTCCCGGCTGCGGTTAACGCCGTCACGGAGGAGTTCCTTCGAGTGGGATTCCCTACGGTCCGCCTGCGCGGCCCGTCGTTTTTTTCCTGCTTCGCTCGTCGGCAATCTCACTGAGAAGTTCCTTGGAGATTGCATACCCCGGCCTCAGTTTCAGCGCGCTTTTGGCAAGACGCTCGGCGTCGTCCAGATTTCCTTTGGCGTATTCCACGCGGGCGAGGTTATTGAGAGCCGGCACATAGGTGTCGTCGCTGTTCTTCAATGCTTCGCGATACTTCTTTTCTTCTTCCGCCTTGTCACCTTCCTCCCCCGCAAGTCGACCGAGCGAATTGAGCGCCGGCGCGTAGCTGGCGTCCGCCTCGGCGGCAAGGGAATAGTACTTCTTGGCGTCTTTCCGATTGGACGACAGATAGGCTTGGTAACCGCGTGCCCACAGTTCCTTGGCACGCTGCTCCGCGCTTGGCTTGACGTCCGTCGTGAGGACGTGTTTCAGCTCCTCGATGGTCGTGGACGGGTTCGCGCTGGATGCTGCGGCTACTGTTTCCCGCGCCGCAGCGAGCGCTTGCATGTCGCTGTAGATGGCCGGCGCCGCCTGTGCCGCCTCGTCCGCTCTTTGTTGAAGCAGATTATTGTCCTGAACGAGTTTCAGCTTGCGATCCTGCAGCTCAGTGATTTGGTTCTCGAGCAGTTCGCGTTTCTCCTCTGCCTCACTAACTTTCCATACCGAGAACGTCATCCACACCAAACCGATCGCCAGGGGCACCAGGCTCCAGCGACGCACTGTTCGCGCGGTTCGCCGCTCGGATTCGCCAATGCTGACCAAGTACTTCTTGAGATCCTGCTCACTCGAATCCATGATCCCTCGCCTCATGGCTTTAGCGCTTCGCGTAGGCTTTCCGAGATAATCCGTTCGATGCTTTCTGCGGGCATTGATTTGGCTGCGATGAAGATAGCGATGCGTTTGCGGTTGGGAGTTATTTGCTTTAAGGGTGCGACGGTCAGAGCGAGAGTAAAAAGTCCGCCGCCGCCCGCCATGAGCTGGCTGTGGAGACTGTTGCCTGGGTCCGTCTTGAACATGGGCAGCAGGCTCAGTATCCAATGCCCAGAGACGATGAGGCCCGCGCCGATCACCATAAAAAGTGCGGCCAAAATATAATTTCGACGACTCTCGTCCTGGAGAATCTTAATTTGATCATCGAGGAACGATAAAGGGTTCATTACGATGAATGTCCGCGTGGGCACATAGAACGAATTCGCCGCTGTCAGGCTAAGAAGGGCACCGCTTCAAGAGACCACCGGCCGAATCTGCGGCTCCAACCAGCGAAGCCGAAGAATCGATCGAGTCAGCGAGAATGCCTCGTCCGCAAGCTGCGAAGTCAGCATCCTCCGCTGCAAAAGCGAACACCGCGCCGGCGAGAGACGCTCCCAGCCTTTCTGCTTCGGATCAGCCATGGAGAGATGGAACCGGGCGACATGTAGTGACCTCCCCTGTGGTCTCCTATGAGGACGACCCCGCACCTTCATCTTTGTGAGCTCGCCGCCAACAACTTTCTTCAGGAGGGGCTCTTCGTCCGGCGACCAGCGTCCTGTCGGTAGGGCCGGCTATCCGATGGTCCTATCCAGGTTTCCCCCGTCAGTGGCTGGGCGTCATCACGGGTCTCCTTCCGCCGTGGGTTCCGGGACGCGCCACCCGCCGTCGTCGCAACGGACATCGCCGATAGCAACGTGCGCGGCTTCGACGGCCTCATCCAAGCCGTCAACGGCAGCGGCGAACGCGGCTGGATCGATCGGCCAAGCGTAGCTTTCTCGCAGCTCGTTGAACTCACGGACCCGCTTGTCGATTTGCTCCAAGAGAAGGCGGAGCCTATCTCGGTTCTCTGCATCTGCTGTCTCGCGCAGGGCGTCCGCAAGGGGTCCCTTCTGCTGCTCCGTCATGTCACCGCTCCTTTCACTTCCCGCCCTGCCGCTTCAGATGTGTCCGAGGCGCGATTCGCGCGCTGCGCAGCCTGCCGGAGACGGGGCCATATGTCGAGAGGATCGGGTGACACTTCGCGGCGCAAAGGGCATGCTTTCCTGAGGCTCGCCCCCGCCCCCCTTTTTGTGCATCATTGATGCACCTTTGCGAGTGACTACCTGTGAGGCCGGCTCGTCGCATCGGTCGGGGATGAGCCGCGCACGTTCCCGCCCTTCTCGCGCATACTGGGCATGGCCTGTGACGAGCTTGACCGTCGCTATCTTGCGCCGATGACGAGTTTGGGTTCTTTGCCACGCAGGTTGCCAGCACGATAACCGTGACGCTGTGCCTGGCTTCGTGTGCTGAGCATGAAGATGACCCTACTCTGACGTTCACCCTCGATCGGGTCCGTGTCCGCCCTCTTGAGCAAGTCGGAGGCGGGCCGCGGTAGCCGTGGTCCCCCCGCCCGAGATGGAAGCCTTCAGCGGGTTGCCCGGAACACGGCAAAATCGTTGGCCATCAGTGAGAGCGCGGGCGGAGGGGCGTGGTTGGTCCCGCCAGGCGAACCGGTGGGCGACACGTCGGTCCACGCGGCGGCGGCCGGAGCGCTGACTGTCCCCGTAACGGTTGCGCCTGAAAGATTGATAACGACAAGAAAGGTCGCGTTCGCGTCCGAGCGAGTGTAGCTGGCGACTGCTTTTCCGCCGGTGTTGGCGATCCAGGTTACGGTTCCCTGCTGGAGCGCCGGATTTCCATTCCGAAGAGCCAAGAGCGATGTGTAAAATGCGCTAAATGTGGCCGCGTTTGGCCCGCTCCAGTTGATACGCGTATGCGTGTTCACGCTGCTGTTGTCGTTACCGACTTCTTCACCGTTGAAGAGCATCGGCACACCGTCGATGGTGAAGGCGAAAGTGGCCGCGGCCAGCATGTTCGGCACACCTCCGTATAACGTTAGGTCTTCATCCAGATCCCAATTCTGCAGAAGTGTCATATGGCGCATGCCGGCGGGAAAACCCGTATGCTGACTGGTCCACGCGGACTGGAGCAGGCTGGCATCGCCCAAGGTGGAAGCTTTTTGCAGCCCGTTGGCGGCCCCGATGAACGAGCCCTGCAATTGCCAGCCGTAATCGAGTTGAAAAGGCGCGTTGGCGAGCTCGCGATTCTGTTCTTCGCCGAGTAATAGGAACCCGTGCTTCGCCGCTTCGAGCTGTGGGCCGAGCCCCTGCCAGAAGCTCGCCGGAATCATTCGGTCGGCGCCAAACGGATTGTCAGCACCGTCGAAGCGGAAACCGTCGATGTCGTAAGTGGTTATCCAGTAACGCAGCATGTCCGCCATGAAGACCGCTAGTCCATTTCCCGGAGTCTTGTAGTCGAGCTGCGCGACGTCGGCGTAGGTGAATGCTTGCACGATGGAGGCGGGATTCTGCGGGTTGCCATCGCTGTGAACGTAGTATTCCGGGTGCTGCGTGATGAGCGCGTTATCCCACGCGGTGTGGTTGAGGACCTCGTCGAGGATGACGCGCATACCGAGGGCGTGCGCCGACTGTACCAACGCTACGAGTTCAGCTTGTGTCCCGAACGCGGGATTGATCGCTCTGTAGTCGTGCACACAATACGGGCTACCGAATGCGGGGTGCCCGCCAGTAGCCTGTCCGATGGGCGTCACGGGCAACAAGTAGATGACCTGAAACCCGAGGTCGTGGACGCGTCCCAAATCCGCAGTTACTCCCGCCAGGTTTCCAGCTTGCGAGTAGATCTGCGGATACACGGAGTAAATCGTAGCCGTGTTCAAGTCGATCGCCGCGACGCCGCCATCTGTGGACGTTGCGTCTGTCGAACTGTCCGCCCCCATCCCTCCGCCGGTCGAAGCGTCGCCGGTCGAAGCGTCGCCGGTCGCGCCACCATCAGGCGAAGCGTCGCGGTTCGCACTACCATCCGTGGAAGCGTCGCGGTTCGCACTCCCATCCGTCGAAGTGTCGCCGTTCGCACCAGGATCCGTGGAAGCGTCGCGGTTCGCACTACCACCGGTCGAAGCATCGGCGTTCGCATTACCATCCCTCGAAGCGTCGCCCGACGATGCGCCACCGTTCGCACTACCACCGGTCGAAGCGCCATCGTTCGCACCACTATCGGCCGAAGCGCCGCTGCTCCCGCCGGGACCGCCGCCTGAACCGCACGCCCACAGCAGGGCGGCGACCCACGTCAGCGTGAAAAAACGTGCCGTGGTGCGGCGCTCTTGCGTTGAACTCGCCATCCCTCTTCATAGCACTGTCGCCGCGCCGGACGCACGCGGGCCGGAATGCATGCAGCGAGCTCACGAGCGCGCGCGGCATGCGCCCGCAAGAGGCCGATGGCGAGATCGGGCAAGAGCGATTAGACCCTTGGTCGAGACATGATCGAATTCGTTTTGGTCTGGCGCCATCGTATCGCTGGGCTCGCAGGGCTGGTTCTCGCCGCTGGCGCTTGCGGTGCGGGATCGATCGGGGGGCCGGCTGGTCAGGCGTATCCGTCGGCGGTATCGAGCACGACACCTTCCGGCGCGGCGCCTGCAGCGGAAACGGGTTCGGCGACGCCGACGCCGTCTTCCCCCCCACAGCAAGGGCGGGCCATGGGAATGACGCCGTTTCGCGAGCAGGGGGTCGAGGTTCGCTTCGAGCAAACGAGTGACGGGGCAGCGGTTCGCTTCACGGTCACGCCCGACCCGACACCGGCGCGAGTCGAGTCGCTGCGCGAGCGCGTGGCCGGGTGGGCCTCACGCCATAACGAGGTGCAAACCAACACTGCCGCCGCCTCGGCCGCGCCCAACGAAGCGAGTGAATGCACCAATGGCGGTCCGGCCGTGCCGCGTTCGAACGGTAGCGCCCAGCCGATTGAGGACGGGGCGCGACTTCGCTTCATTGCGGTCGATGCGCGCGAAATCGCGGAGCTGCGCGCGCGAGTGAATCGGTATGCGGAACGCGTCAAAAACGGCGCATGTCGGATGATCGGGCAGCCCTGAGCTTGCGCTCCACCTTTCCTGCTCGGAGCCGCGCTCGCCGATCTCGATCGACGGAGAGCCCGCCGCTCATCTTTGCAACACCAGCCTCATCGGGACTTTTCCGCTTCTGACCCGGTCGATCGCTTCGTTCACTTTATCGAACGGCATGACATCTACGATGCTTTCAATTTGATGCTCTTCCGCAAAAGCCAGCATCGCCATCATGGCTTCGCGACTACCGACATAACTTCCATAAAGGGTACGCTGAGCGTTGTCATACAACATGCCCACGCTGACCGACATCTTTTCCAATGGCTGGGCCACGAAGCAAAGCTTGCCCTGCGGTCTTAGCATGCCCAAATACGCGTCCAGGTCGAACTTCGTGTTCAGTGTCGAGAGAATGAAATCAAACCTTCTTCTTAAAGTCGTCAATTCAGCAAGATGTGAGCTATCGATGTATGTTGCTCCCAACTGTTGAATCAGCTCCCTTTTTGTGGGCGAATGAGAGAACGCTGAAACGCTGTGGCCCATTTCGCGAAGAAACTGGATCGCCAAGTGGCCAAGCCCTCCAATCCCCAATACCGCGACTTCGGACCTGTTCGGCAATTGCGCCCTGACAATCGCTGCATACACGGTAAGGCCGGACGACAGCAACGGAGTCGACTTTGCCGAATCAAGCATTGGCGGCAGTTTGAATGCAAACCGATGGTCGACGCCGATGTGATCCGCCAAACCGCCATGGCAATCGATGCCAATGACCTTTTGCGTCGGGCACAATTGCTCGTTGCCTTCCTTGCAGAACTGGCACGAAAAACAGGCTCCTTGCTGATAACCGATGCCAACTCGATCGCCTTTCTTTAAGCCCGCCACCGTTGAACCGACTTCTTCGACCACACCAACAATCTCATGGCCAGGGACCAGTGGAAATCTTGTGTCGCCCCAGTCGTTGTCGATGATCTGAATATCTCCTCTCGCAATGCTACAGTGCGTGACTCTCACCAACACGTCGTTGCCGCCGAGCTGTCTTTCATAAGAAAAGGGTTCAGCCTTTCCAGCTTGGTATTTGACTGCGTAGGCGTTGATGGTCGTCATATTCATGTTCACTGCCTTTTCCGTGGCGCTGGCCAGCCGCAGTCAGCGACGATGTCGATCGGGCGCACGACCTCGTACGTTGCCCCGATGCTCGCGGCAACGAGACCATTGACCGAGGCGTGCCTGAGCTGTAAGCGTCACGACCGATGGGTGACCGCCATGACTCTGCAGGGCCGCGCGAGGAGCAAAGGGCAGACGGCGCCATCGCCGAGCAAGAGTCGGCGATGAGTAGGTAACTCATCTGCTTGACGTGCCCCAACGGCTCTAGCGATTATTTGGGAGGAGCCGGAGGCTTCACGTCGCTCATCAAACATGACGAGAGGTCAAAAAGCATAAATTCCAGTGCTTTCTCTTGATCGGATAGGCTGGTGGTGTTGCACCCGTCGGGGTAGGCTGTCGTCGGCGTTGAGGTGTCGCTCGCCGAGTGAGAGGCATGGATGTCGCTCAGCACGATGCGACCACATTGCTTGTCCTCCGTCACGCCTACAGGGGTGTTGAGCGATAGGTACTGCGTGGAAACGGGGCTCGTCGAGTAGACCCAGCGCTGTGAAATGCCGTCCGTCGATCGGTTCACGGTGTGCTTGGCCTCGCGGAGGACGAGCTGGCCAAGCGGCGCCATGCTGCCCACCGCGACAAGCCAGTCGGCCAACGCTTGCCCCTTGGGGAACGTCATATCAATGGATGCGGTGAAGGGGTTCGGGAGGTCCGGATGGTGCTCGAAAACAGCGACGCTCGGGAATGGCGCCGGACCTTTCTCGAGCCAGTAGTTGTGCCAGTGCGAAGCGAACACACGCCCGCCAGCGGCCGTGTAGGACGGGCGGCCCGTAATTGCTGCCCTCACGGCTTCGGCGCGCTCCCGACGGGCTCGAGTGACTCGCGCCTATAGAAAATGACTGGGCCTTGATGGAGGCCGAGCTTACCTAGAATCTGAATGTCATCGGTCCGCCGCCCTCGCGATTCTTGCGGCTGATTGAGCTTGTGACGACATGCAAACTTCGGTTCTGCTTCAACCACCTGGGCTTCGCCTTCGCTCAGGTCGAGGTATTGCTGCGCATTCGCAAGGCTTGTTGCTTGCTCCCCCCGGGCGCCTAGTTATATGAACAGGGCGACCTCGGCGTGGATGCTCTCGGGATTCTCGTCGATCCAAAGGATGCGCAGGCCTGCCAAGCTCGGATCGCTACGCTCAGTTGGTCAGGGGCCACGTGCGGGCGCACTCTGGCGCGCACTATCTGTAAGAACGCTCCCCGACCCGAATGGGGCGGGCGGTCGGCCTATAGGACTCTCGCTGATTTCCGCCTGCGTCTTCTTGCGTGTGTGCACAATCCGATCTCGGATAAAGAACCGATCTTGCTCAGCGAGCCCCCCAGTAAGGACATGCGCTTCAGAGCTGTGACCAGAAGCGCCACAGACCGACGGTCGTGATGGGGACTTGACTCGAATGTCCCTTTCCGGTCGTTTGGCACCGACCGGGTAGCCTGGCCGGCACCCTTGGTACATGACGCAAGTCGATGGCGTCGCCGGATCGCCGTCGAAGTCGTAGGGGACCGTTTGGGTGGTGCAGCCGTTGTCGCGGAGGATCCGATCGCGGGCCGCGATTCCTCCGGCGATCGGATTGTCCATGTCGTCCGTATCGTGCGCCATCATGGCGGCGATGGGACCGGCGCAGGTCGGCAAGTTGACTTGTGCGCCCGCGGCGTTGCCCTGACCGCGCACGATGCCGGCGCGAACGCACCCGATCGTATAGGTGAGGTACGATCCGCTGCTGAAACCAGCCATGAACACACGCGAGCGGTCGACGCAGTGGCTGGCCGACACTTCCGCCAGCACCGTATCGAAGTACCCCACGTCGGCGCCGGTCGCCCCGTAGACGAAGCAGTCCCCGACTGATTTCAGCGCTACCACGATGGCGTCGGTCTTCGATGCGGTTTCGATAGGAAAGGGCGTGGCCCCGGCCCCCGAGCAGCCATGTCCTAGAACCACGAGCGGGTAAGCGCGCGTCGGAGCGTAGCCGGCGGGCAGGTAGAGCGAATAGCTGCGCGCCGCGCCATCCGACATCGTGTTCTTGACGACATAGGTGGAAAGCGCTTGACCGGCGGCGTTGCCGCAGCCCGTACTGGGGGAAGCGTCCGCCGGTGGCCTGACCGGGCCGGAGTCTTCGATCGAAACGTCGGCGCTGCTGTCGCGAGCGCCGTCGCTGGCGTCCATGATGGTGCCTCCGCCCGAACCTCCGCCCGAACTGCCGGTTGCACCTCCGCCGCCGTTGCCCGAACCTCCGCCTGCGCCGCCGCTGGTGCCACCCGAGCCGCCGCTACCTGTCGCACCACCGCTTGCGCCGGACGAGCCACCGTTGCCCGACGTCGTCATGCCGGCGCCTGCGCGTCCCGAGGTGCCACCGCTGCCCGAACCCGTGCCACCGTTTCCGCCGCTTGCCGGGGAGCCCGTTTCGCCCAACGTCGGGGAGCAGCCTCCGATGCAGCCGAGCAGCGTTGTCCAGCTGATGAGAATGCAACGATGGGAGAAGAGCATGGGAAAACCTCGCATCATGGCAGGCCGGGAACCGTCATCTGTACGGTGCGGGCGTTGGTTCCGCCGCCCACGATGAGCATCGTTTTGCCGTCCGGTCCACCGAACGCTGAGTTGGTGCCCTGCTGGTGGACGTTGCCGGCGCAGTCGACGGAGATTCCGTCTCCGCCCGGCCCTGCGCCCGTTCGCACGGTGGGAACGCCTTGATCATCGACGTCCCAGATGCCCATACCGACAACGTAGAGCTTCTTTTCATCCGGAGAAAGCGCAATGCCGTTCAGCCCGCCTTTCATGACGACGCTTGTCATCCCCAGCGGGTCGATGCGGACGAGCGCCGTTCCGAGCCCCACCGGACGGCCGCCGAGCTCGTAGGTGGTGTTCGAGAAATAGATGTTGCCATTGCTATGCGCGACGAGATCGTTGGGTGAATCGAGCATCTTGCCTTCGGCCATGTCGGCGAGCACCCGCGGCTGTTTGGAGACGAGGTCGTACTCCATGACGGCCCTCGGTTGATGACAGGCGCCGATCAGTTTGCCGGTCGGGCCCACCGCCAAACCGTTGCATCCGGCGTTGCGAAGGAAGATCTCGCATTGCCCGCCAATCGTGTACTTGATGACGTCCCCTCCCATGGCCCCGCCCTGAACGAAGTTCGAGAAGAAGAACGCGTTCTGGCTGGCAATCCAAGTCGGCCCCTCGTTGTAGCCATAGTTGTAGGCGAACCCGGCGCAGATCGGCGTCGATGTCCCCATCATCTGCGCGGGGAAAGGACCGGCCGGGCAAGACCATTGTTTGGTCGGACCGGTAGGACCGGTATCCGGCGTGCTCGTTGCGTCGTTGCCGCCGTCGATCACGGCGCCACCATCGCTCGCGGAGCCTGCAGCCCCCGATCCTCCCGACGAGCCGCCTGCTCCCGCCGCCGCTCCCGCTGCTCCGGACGCGCCTCCAGAACCCGCCATGCCGCCGGTGCCGGCGCTGCCGCCGCTACCTGAAGAGCCGGACTGTCCCGTGGAACTTCCGGCGCTGCCGCCGCTACCTGAAGAACCGGACTGTCCCGTGGAGCTTCCGCCGCCGCCGTCGTGCGGCGTATCCGGCGCGGGCGCCGAACAAGCTGCCATGATGAGCGCGATGACGAGGGGCGAGAAGTGGACGGGTTCGCGCATCGCTAGAGCGACGTCACGAACGCGACCAGTGCGTCGCGATCGGCGGCGGGCAATGCCATGAGCCGTTCCCTGACCTTTTGTGCCTCGCCTCCGTGCCAAAGCGCGGCTTCGAGAACGCTCGCCGCGCGGCCGTCGTGCAAAAGACCGGTGTTGCCGTTCACGTCTTTATGCAGCCCGATGCCCCACAGCGGCGGGGTGCGCCACTCGGACGCTCCCGCGGGCGCATCCGCCGCGTCGTCGATGGCAATGCCGCTGTCGTCGGCGAGATCGGGACCCATGTCGTGGAGCAAGAGGTCGGTGTAAGGCTTGATGGACTGATCGCGCAGCTCGCTGAACGGGTGGTTGCTTCCGGTGACCACGTCGGTGACATGGCAGTTGGCGCAGCCGACCGTCTTGAAAAGTTGCTCGCCCTTCAGGACCTGCGCATCGGCGTGGTTGCGCTGCGGGGGTACGCCGATGAGCCTCATGTACGTGGTGAGCCGCAAGAGGTCGGCATCGGAAAGCTCGACCTGGCCATTGTCCGGCAAAATGCTGGTCCCGACGCCGATGTCGGCCAACGCTGCATCCGCCACCTGGTGCGCGATGTTCGACTTCTCGGCCTTCCACCCGAAGCGGCCCAACCTGAGCACGCCGCTCACCGGATCCTTGATGAAGTTCGCACGGCCGGAGATGCCGTCTTTGGTGCAATCGAGCCGATCGGAGCGGGCCAGGATGGTGCGCTCGTCGATGGCTTCGAGAAGGCCGAGCCCCACGAGCTTGCGCGCCAGGCGCGCCGAGAAGCGCGAGGCATCGCCCTTCGTGGCCGTTACCGTGAACTTGGGCCGGCTCAGGTTGACGACCGTGCCATCCCCGAGCGTGACCGGTTTCGGTTCGCTGCCGGAGACCGTGGCCGACCCTTCCTGAAGCTGCAGCTGATTTCCGAGCTCGACGCTGCCGTAGAGCTTGAAGACCATCGACGACGTTTCGCTGAGAGGACCTTTGAGCAGCGCCCCGGGGCCGTTGTGCACGTGGCAGCTTTCGCACGAATTCGCATTGAGGAGCGGACCTGCCTTGCCCATTTGGGCCGCGAATACGGGATTGCCCGCCTCGCTGTGCTCGCCGGTCTTGAAGTTGGTGTGGAAAAGCCGGCGACCCTCGAGAAAGTGCTGCACGTTCTCTTGTTGCGTATTGAGCGCCATCTGGCTGAAGTACATGTCCGGCTCTGCGAACGCCCAGGCGATCGTCGTGCCGCCGCCCGTTTGCGCTTCCGGTAGCGGGCCGGGCGTCTCGGCGTAGTCGAGATTGTTGGGCGTGAGCCCGCCCACGCCGACCGCGTAGCGGAACGTGTCGCTATAGTACGAGTCGCGCGACCCCTTGGTGGTGAGCGACGCGGGATCGGTGAAGATGCCGAACTCGAACTCGAAGTTTTGACCGACCGCCATCGAGCGGCCCTGCGGAATGGCCGTCTGGTCGAATTGCTGCACCTGCGCGACTGGTCCCGTGGGCGGCATCGGCGCCACCGCGATGTCGAGCATGTAGTGGTTCTCTGCGAACGTGGCGTTGTTGCCCTGCACCTTCCAGGCGCGCCAGTTGGTGATGCGGTTGCCGTTGCGGTCGGGCTTGGCGATAGGCAGGTACGTCACGCGTATCGATTTCGCGCCGGTGGGCGTGAGGTCTTCGATGATGAACCCATAGCTCCGATCTTCGAAGTAGTGCGGGCCGTAGGTGCCGAAGCTTCCCTCCTTCTCGTGGCGCCCGCGTACCCTGCCTGCGCCGCGGGTCACGATCGCGCCGTCGGCACGCTTCGTCACGATCGGCGGATTCTTCGCGTCTGCGTCTGCAAAGAGCGGGACCACGTTGCCGAGCACCTTGACGTCGAGCCCGGGGCGCTGGGCGCCGCCGGTGAAATACGTGTAGATGGTGGCGACGTCCGCGTCGCTGATGAGATCCGGCGGATAGGCGGCCATGCCTTTGGTGCTGCCGGTGCGAACGCGCATCTTCAGCTCGTCGAGCGTTCCCTTGAATTGGTAGAGGTCGGGATAACGGGCATTGGCTTGGCCGCTCTGCGTATGGCACGCGCTGCAGTTGGTCGTGAATGAGCCGGGAAGGGCGCCATTGCAGGTGTCGGGCGGCGGGGTGGTCGTGATCGAACCGTCGGGTATGGAGCCGGTCCCGCCGGTGCCGCCGCCGGCGCTGCCCGTGCCCGTCGCGCCGCCGGCGCCCGTCGTCGCAGGTCCGCCCGTCGTCGCGCCCGTACCCGTCGTGTTGCCGCCCCCGGTTCCGCCCGCCCCCGCCGGTCCGCCGGTCGTAGTCGTTCCGCCCGTCGTGGGGCCGCCCGCGTCGCGCGGATCACCGTTGCCCGAGGGCTCGATCGGTCCGGTGCACGAAACGGCGGTGCCGGCGAGGATGATTCCCGATAGGAAATGGAGCGCGTGTCGAGCGGCGAGCATTGAACGTCCTCCAAAATGCGGGGTGGCGATCCCTCCGTTTGCGAACCTTGCGATACTGTTGATGTCCGCTCGACGGGAAAACCGTGACCGCGCGCGTGAATGGTCCGATGCCTACACCGGTGCTAATTACAGGGGCGCGACGCGAGGCAGGAGCTCAGCTAGGAGAGAGAGAGCCTGAAGGACATGGGTTACCTCACGCGGGCATCCGTTGGTCTCTTTTGCCTGGGTCTCGCCCTAGGTTGCGGCAATCAGGACGACGACGGTCGCGCCGCTGATCCGGGCCATGACGCAGATGCAGCTGGTGGCGTCGACGGTGGGGGCTCTCCCGATGGCGGTGCGCGCGCTCCCGATGGAAGCGGTGGCTCTCCGGATGGAAGTGGCGGCGCTCCGGATGGAAGCGGCGGCGCTCCGGATGGCGGAATGGGTGGATCCCCAGATGGGAGCTCTTCCGATAGCGGCACGGTGGCAGTTACTTTTCCACTCGCGAAGGACGGCAAAGCGCTCGCTACCATCGTCATCTCCGAAAGGGCCGGCGAGAAAACCAAAGTCGCCGTAGAAGAACTGAAAAAATATCTCTCCCAGATATCCGGCGCGGTGTTTCAAGTCCAAACAGGGAATGGCGACAGCGGACTCGTCGTCGGCGCCATCAGTGAATTTCCGGTTCCGGAGCTGGCCAAACCCTTGGAGATCGTCAACGCGATCGACGGCAAGGAAGCCTACGCGATACGCACGCAGGAGAAGCGACTGCTCGTGCTGGGTGCCACGGATCTGGCGGTGAGCCACGCCGTTTATCGCTTTTTGGAGGAGCTCGGTTGTCGGTGGTTCTTCCCGAACGCGACGGGCAACTGGGATGTCATTCCTTCCATCTCGGACTTGAAGTTCAACCGAGACGTCACCGACCGGCCCGTATTTTTGGAGCGGCGCATCTGGTATGCCTGGGGCCTATTTCAGGATGGTGGACATCCTGCGAGTACGCCGATGAACCCACGCAGCGCGACGAGCGACTATGCCGATTGGTCGCGGCGCAACCACATGGCGGGATCGTTCGTCACCAACACCGGTCACGCTTACGAAACGATTGCGAACGAGAATGCGGCTGAGTTCGTCATGCACCCCGAATACTGGGCGTTGGTCGATGGCAAGCGCACCGGCCCGCAGTTTGAGCTGGGCAATCCAGGCCTACGCAAGCTCGTCATCGACTGGGCCGTTGGTTATTTCAAGAAGAATCCGACTGCCGACATGGTTTCGGTCGATCCCGCCGATGGCGCCGGTGTCTCGCAAAGCGACGAGGCCAAGGTCTATGGTAACGCTAGCGACAGCGCCTTCAAGCTGGCGAACGAGGTCGCGGTCGCGTTGCAAAACGCCTTTCCGGGCCAGAATAAAATGGTGGGCTTGTATGCCTATAACTGGCACTCCGATCCGCCGCCGTTTGCATTGGAACCGAATGTCTACATCCAGCTCACGATGGCGTTCAATGGCGGACTTTTGACACTCGATCAGCTTTTCGAAGAGTGGCCGAAAAAGGTGAGAAACCTCGGTTTTTACGACTATTACTCAACCTGGCGCTGGGACTTCGACCTGTGGCCGGGCGGACGCGTCGCCAACAAGACGTACCCCATCGACATGGTCCGTCGTTTCCAGAAAACGAACGGCCGTAGCGGCGCTTACGCGACGAGCATTTCGGCTGAAAGCTCCAACAACTGGGGCGTGAACGGGCGCGGCTATTACCTCGCCAACAAGCTGATGTGGAATCCCGGCCTCGATGCCGAAGCATTGCTGGACGACTTTTATGAGAAGGCGTTTGGCCCGGCTGCCGTGGCAATGAAAAAGTACTACGGCTATCAGGATTCCTCGCCGCCCATCTCGCCGGGCGTGGTTGGCCTCCTGTTTCGTACGATGCGAGAAGCACGCGCCGCAGCAAAAGACGATGAAGCGGTGATGAAGCGCCTGGACGATTTGAGCACCTATCTGCGCTACTACGACATGGCCTATCGGGGCGGCGACGCCAACACGATCGAGCGGTGGAAAGTGGCCTATCGCGCACGCTATCGGTACATGAACCACTGGGCAGCGATCATCAACGATGCGCTCGGCAACAATACCGACCCCAATGCGCCGTGGCGTTCGGCAGAGCCGATCACGCGACCAGAGATCGAGGGCTGGCTCGACGCAGCCATCCAATTTTATCCTGAGCTACGCATTCCCACCGAAATCAAGTTCTCCAAGGATGTGGTTCCAGTCGATTTCGGCGGAAGCGGCGTGGCCACCTCACAGCTCTATCAAGAGGGATCCGTCTACTGGATTTACTCGAACGGCGAGCCGATCCATATCAAGCTCGACGCAGGCACCGCCTATGGCGGCTTGAGGCAGACCTACGACCTCCGGGATGCCACGGGTAAAGTTCTCTTGAGCGGCTTGCCGAAACCCGGCGAAAAAGTCGAATTCGATTACGCAGCTCCCGCTGCTGGCGTTTATTCGTTCGACTATCACGACCACGGCGCCTACGGCCAGGTGTACTGGAACGCTGATCAAATCGTGAGTTTGCCGATGGGCGAACGACACTTCCGTGCGATGGCTCGCGTCAACGACATGTATTTCTATGTTCCGAAAGGCAGCAAAGAAATCAACTATTACTACAAGCGCGCCGACTGGCAGTTTGGCGGCGCACATCAAATCACCGATCCGACCGGCAAAGTGGTGAAGGAAGTCGCGGTCGACGGCGACTATGTCGCGGTGGCCGTCGCGGCGGGAACGGACGGCAGCGTATGGAAGATCGGCGGCTCGACGTTCGGCCTGGGATATTTCCGATTCTTCGATATTCCCGGCTACTTCTCGCCCAACGCCAACAAGATGCTGGTGCCGAGCGAAGTTGCCATCAAGGACGGGCTGAAAATCGTGAAGTAGCGAATCGCGGCTCTCAAGGACCGATTAGAAATGCCCACACGTCACGGTAAACGGGCTGATCGCCGTCCATGGGCGTGTAGGGATCGACCACGGGCGCGAGATGTGGGGGTCCTATTGCGAGCTGTGCACCGGACAGTGATGTTCTCACGTCTCGAATGGCGAACCTGGGCAGGCAGGTCGACAACGGCGTCCACGGACGCGTACACTCGCCGGCCATGGAACGCGTCCTCGGTGTCGGTGGCATCTTCTTCAAGGCAAAGGACCCCGTGATGCTCAAGGCCTGGTACCGCGATCACCTGGGCCTTCCGACTGACGGGCAAGGGGAGACGATGTTTCGGACGCAGGAAGATCCTGGACAGTTACTCGTCTGGGCGCCATTTCCCGCCGACACGACATACTTCGAGCCGAGCAAGGCCCCCTTCATGATCAACTTCCGCGTGAAGGACCTCCGCGCGATGCTCGTGCAGCTTCGCGCCGCCGGTGCGGCGGTCGACGACAAGGTCCAGGAGGAGTCGTACGGGAAGTTCGGCTGGGTGATGGATCCCGAGGGCAACCGCATCGAGCTGTGGGAGCCACCGGCGGCGAGCTCGGGCTGAGCGCCGTTCGTCGTCGGTCGCGCGAGGGGCTGCCCGAATGACCCGCAGCGCGCGGCACGATGCGCCGCGGTCAGCGCTCCAGCATCGGATAGAGCTCGCCGTTCTCCCGGTCGATACGGGCAAGAAGCGCGGCCACGACCTCCTGTGTCTGCGCCAGAAACCCGTCCGGCTGCGCTTGGATGGCAGACGCAGTGGGCCAACGCTCGACGTAGTTCGCGAATGCTGTCTGCAATCCACCCATCTCTTGCTGATAGCGCCGAGCCGTCGCGGCGACCGACGCATCGGTGTGCGTCAGGAGTTTCGGATAAAGCGTCGCATCCTCGAGGGCCAGATGCGCCTTCAGCATCACGGCGAGACGCTGCAAACCCGCTGCGACCGGAGCTGCATCTCCTCGCAGCGTTGCCGGGTCCAATCGAGGCTGCAGCTCTTTCACGAGCATGAGAATTTCGTCATGTTGTCGCCGGAAAGTATCTGTCTCGCCCATGAGCACCTCCTGCAACGCCGGGCCGATTCCGCGGGATCCAAAGCGTACAGCCTCCACGACGCGATTGCCTATCGGTGCTTTGTCGGAAGCGGGCGCGGCGCAATCATGACCGTGCCTTCCTCAGGTAAAACCCCGTACCGTGAGATCTCCACGGCGTTTCGTCACTTGACCGACGCATGACTGCACGGCAGGTTGACGCACCGAGGAGCAGCGTATGCCGAGCAAGGCCAAGCCCAAAGGGGCCAGGCGGCCGTCCCGCGTCGTGGAGGCGAAGCGCACGGCCAAACGTCAAACCGTGCGCGGCAAAGGCAAGCGGTCCACCACGACGAAGAGCAAAAAGCGATCGGTAGCCGCGACGCCGGCCCTGCTCTCAGGTGGCAATCCCCAGATCGCGAAGGGCGAGGGCAACGCCCCGGTGCAGGCGTACATCGCGGCCACGCCTGGGTGGAAGCGCGAGGTCTGCCGCCGCCTCGACGCGCTCATCGTGCGCACCGTCCCCGTCGTGCGTAAGGCAGTCAAATGGAACTCGCCGTTCTATGGCATCGAGGGCCGGGGTTGGTTCCTCAACGTTCATTGCTTCACGAAGTACGTGAAGGTGGCTTTTTTCCGCGGCGCGTCACTGCGTCCTCTTCCCCCCGGCGAGTCCAAGCACGAGGAAGTGCGCTACCTCGACGTCTACGAGGACGACCAGCTCGACGAGAAGCTCGTGGCAAGTTGGGTTCGGCAGGCTTCGAAGTTGCCAGGCTGGGCTCCCTAGCGCGGGACCGCATTTTGCACGCACTTCAAGGCCCGACGCGGCGGTTCTCGCGGTAGGCCGCGAGAACCGCACGTACCCCGGAGACCACGAGCTCGGGTACGTCCATCGGCATTTGATGGCCGCTCGGTGACACGATGTGAAGGCCGCGCTTCGAGCGAGCCGCGGTCTCGGCGTGTCGTTGCACGAGGCGACCGTGATACTCCAGCGCCACCGTCTTATCCATGCCAGGCGGGAACGTGACGGTCCCTCTCGTCATCACCAAAAGTGGCAGGTTGTCGAGCTTTTCTTGCGCCGCGCGCACCCGCATTCCAGTGCGCCCGCTTCGGATCTCCTTGCCCTCGGAGAGCAGCGTTTCCCAATTGGTCACGCGCGCGGAGGCTTGCGTTTGGGCGGCGCTGAGCACCGAGGAGAGCCTGTTGTCCGGCGGCCCGATGCACTCCTCCTTCAGTTTCGGGTCGGAGGTGATGACTCCACTCTGGGCGGCCGCCAAACACTTCAAAAGTGGATTTTCTTCGGGTTGATTGGTCGGATTCGGAGGGCGGGCGTCTTCGACGTTGTCGAGACTCGGATCGAGGAGGACTATCCCGATAACGTCGCCGGGATACTTTGCTGCGTACAGGCGTACGAGAAGGCCCCCTAGCGAATGCCCGACGAGGACAAAGGGGCCGCGAATCGATGCGCCTTCGAGCGTGCGGTGGAGATCGTCGACATTCGCGTCGGCGGTGCGCGGCATCGGGCCAGGATCGCTGAAGTAGTAGCCAGCGCGGTCGTACGAACAAACGCGGGTGAGCTCCGCCAATTGCGGCTGAACGAACACCCAACTCGATGAGTCACCCCCGAGCCCCGCCTCGAGAACGATGGTCGGGCTCCCCCCTCCCATACAGCGCAAGTTGATGCGCCGTTCTCCGAGCGAGACGAGTTGAGTCGGATGCGCGAACGACTGGCGCCGCCGGTTTTGCCGACACCACTGCGGACTGTGCCGCTCCCACTTCGCACGGGATCGGGGCACGACACGCGGGCAGCGCCATCACGATTTCCAGGCAACACAACGCCTTCGAAGCTCGCAGCAAAGAATGGCCGAGAAAGGCGGCCGACATGGGCGGCAGGCTAACAGACCGGCATTGCTCGTTCCATCGCAACTCCGCTCTTCCAAAGTGGCCGATCGAGAGAGCACGCATCCCTCGCTGCCGGACGCTAGAGAAGTCGGGACTCGGACCGGCTCGGCAATTCCAATCCGCGCCGCACAACGACCGTGCGACCTCCGCACGCAAGCGGAACGAGCGGCACGTGCTGATCGACAAGCTCTTGAACGGCCGCAATGTCCGACACCGAGCCGGAGTTTGCCGCCTTGGCCAGGGCGAGATCGAGCTCGATGTTGCCGAAGCGCGCGAGATTCGAACAGTTCGCCACCGATCGTGTCGGCCGGGGGATCGAGGTCGAGGCGAGCACCGCTTCGAGGACATCGCTCGCGACAAGCGACTCTGGATTCCATCCCGACACCGCCAGGTCGTAAGTTCCGGCCTCGGCGATGCGCGCAAACTCGGCGGTCGATGCCGGTAAGATGGGCTCCACTGCCACACCGATGACTCGAAGCATTTTGACGAGGGTCTCGCTCGCCGCGCGGACGTTCGGTGTATGCGGCCGTGATGCACCGGGCATCAGCATCCGGAGAGGCGTTCGGAGTGCCGCGCGCGGCTTCAGGGCACGCAACTCGGCAGCGCCGCGCGCGGGGTCAAAGCGATGCCGCCCGGGCGCGGCAATGCCGAAAAGAGGAGCGAGCAGCCCGACCGCGGCGGCGCGTTCCTCCCCGAAAACGGCGCGCGCATAAGCTTGGCAGTTGACGGCTTTCGCCAGCGCCGCGCGCGCATCGCGCACCCACAGTCCCGGCGCCGCCACGTTGAAAAAGAGGAACGCGGTTGCATCGGGGATGGTCGAGATGCACCGAAAATCGTTCAGTCCCCTCGCGTCTGCGGCAGAAAGCGCGTCGCAGTAGTCGAGGTCACCTCGTTGAAGCGCGTCGATCAGTTGGCGTGAATCCCCGCTGCCCACGGCCCACAGCGTCCCCCAAATCTCGTCCGGCCCCTTTTCGTTCGGTACGTGCTCGTTGCGCACCAGATGTGGGCGGCTCGACGTGCTGTCGCTCGCGAAGCGATAGGGGCCTGTACCTAAAAGCCTGCCGTCCGAGCCGTTTTTCCCCACCAGGTAGTGCATGCCGACCAGCTGTTGCGTGAAACCGGCGCCCGGGCGACGCGGCCGGAGCACGACACGACCGCTGTTGGCATCGGCGCTCGCGTACTGTTTGAATGCCTCGCAGCGGTTCAAGCTGTCCACGATCAACGCCGCGCTGACGGGCGTGCCGTCAGAGAAAAACTTGCCGGGGGTGACGGACGCAATGAGCGCTTCATCGCTCGACTCTGGGAATTGCAGCAGCCCTGGGGCCACGCGGCCGCCGCCTCCCGGCGCGAACGGCGTTTCGTAGACCCATTCCCAAAAGAAGACGTTCACGTAATCGAGGCCCTGCCTCGGGTCGACTTCCGCGAGCGCCTGCGTGAGCGCGACTCGGGCGACCTTCAGCGTGCTGGAAAGACGTGACACCTTCTTCTTCGCAGCCGACGCCTTGATGCCAGCCCGCTCATGCATGGGCTTACCTCCCCCTCGATCCCAACTCCGTAAGCCAACGCTCCTAGTGCCGTCGGATCCGTGCCGCAACCACCACCCTTCGCGTCGCGACCATGCTCGCTCGGGTGATGGGAGAACGAATCATTCGATGTCGCGCTCCTTCGAGTCAGTATCTCGTGATGTGCGGCCGAACTCAAGATGGATCGAGAAACCTCATCGCAACGGAAGCTGCGACACGGACCTGTGCAACCGTTGAATTGTCCATGTACTTTTGAGAAAAAGCGTGATGGCAGACAAGTGCAAAGACCTCAATGCTGCCCATCGCTCTCCTCCATTTTCCGGACGACGGTCGCGATGGTGGCTGCGTCGACCTGGGCTCTCTTCATCAGTGTAATCGCCCGCTGTACGTCGTCAGCGTCGATGGCATCGAAGAAGTCCTCGACTTTCCCGATGGCCGCCAACTGTTCCAAGACGAGCGTGCCTTCGAAGTCTATGTCATCCATCGGCTTCCTTCCGCGGGATTCATCAGAGCATGAACCGCTTTCCGACGGCCAGCGGCACGTGATCACGCCCTCTTCAGCGCCGACGCTCCGGTCGTTCGGTGGGTCTGCAGCCTACTCGGGCACTCAGAGTTGCGGAGCGATCTTCGCCATGGCTTCGGCGGACGTCAGGACCGGCGTGACGTCGAACGTCACCAGATCTCGCCATCGGTCCATCCATCGCTGCAAGAGCACGACATCGTCGCACTCCATGACTTGAAAGCACCGCTGCAGGTCCTCGGTCACCCAACTCTGGACGTAGCGAAGCCCTTCCGGAGCCAGACGACCCTCGTCTCGCAACCGGCGATAGACGGGAATGGGATCACCGTTGAAGTGCTCGACTACCAAATAGAGCATCGGTCCGTCTCCCTAGCCACAATCAGGAATGCAGATACGCGACAAACGCGAACACCGGGAGGACGCGATCCGGGGCGCCCGGCATCGACGCCGGGACAACGCCGATCTCGCTCGCCCCCATCCGGCGATAGAACCCGGCCGCATTAGGGTCCGCTTCAGCTACGACGCGTCCTGGTCGCTCGGCTCGAGCGAGGTCCAGCGCTTGCTGTACGAGTCTGCGCCCAACCCCCTGACCCATGCTCCCGGGATCCACCCAAACGTGTTCCAACGACCACCAAGTGCCGCGATCCTCTAGCGCGCACATGCCAACGAGCCGGCCAGCCTTCTCGGCTACCAGCACGCGGTGCTCGGTGAGATAGCAGGGCGCGATGGTGAGCTCCGGTTGCCACGCCGTGAGCCATTCGGCGGGATAGTTCCAGTGAGCCTTGGCTCGCTGGGCGAGCCCGCTGAGCTGTGGCGCATCGTCGGGAACTGCGCGTCGGATAGAGAATTGCATCGAAGTCTCGGCACCACACGCTTGCAGTTGATGATGCAACCGCAGGAAGAACAGCACAAAACCGTAAAGCCTTGCGTCCCCAAACTGTACCACTCTAGCGCCCCTGGCTCTTTGCGGTGAACCGTTGCGGCCTTTGTAGGCCCAGAGAACGCCGCATCTGCGGCAGATGGAGCCGTTGCAGTTGGTGATTGTCCTCTGTCGATATTTCCACCGGATATCGTGTGCCTCAATGGAGGATAGTAGAAAGCGCGACGTGCACGCGGATCATTGCGGATAAGCTGTCAGATACGTGGCTGCCGCTCTGTCGCCGCCTGCCAGCTGGAGAGCGCACGCGAGCGGCGCCCTGGCTGTTTAGAGACAGCGATGGTGGATCGGCCGAAAAAACGGCTCATCGCTTCTCGCGTGCGAACTCGACTGCAGGCGCTCACCCCGCGTGAGCCGTTTTCGGCGCCTTCCGTCACTGCAGTAGAGGGTCGGCTGATGGAGACACGATGAACATTCGTCGATCGTTGCAGTCGGTTCGGTGGGTTGCCTTCTCGTCGGTGCGATCGGTGGCATAGCGTGTTCGTCCGATGATGCATCCACGACGACGGGAACCGGGCGCGGCGGCGCGACGTCGACGGGTTCAGGCGGCGGCGGCGCAACCGGCGGTGCAAGCGGCGCAACGAGTGGATCGGGCGCGACAGGTGGCACCGGAACGACAGGCGGATCCGGTGGCGCGGGCGGCACCGGCGCCAAGGGGGGCGGGGCGGCGCAAGCGGATCGGCGGGTAGCAGCGCCGGCGGGAGCGGCGGAACAGCCGGAGCCACCGGCGGAAGCACCGGCAAGGGAGGAGCCGGCGGAACTGGTGGCGCGGCAGGAACGGGCATCGCAGGCGCCGCAGGCACCGGAGGCACGGCCGGCACCGCTGGCGCGGGTGGAAAAGGAGGAGCCACCGTCGATTCCGGTGCGCCGACCGACAGCGGCACCTCGATCGATTCCGGAGGTGGAGGGACGAGCGACGCGGGCACGTCGTGCGGGGGCGGGGGTGGGCGCCCGGCGATCAGACGATCATGCTGATGTGGGGCGGGGTGCAGCGCAGTTACGTGGTCCACGTTCCTGCGGGTGATACGGGCACTGAATAGGTTGCCGTTGAATCGAACCAACGGCGCGCTCGACGCGCGGTTTCTTCCGCGTGGGTGCGGTGAAGCATGTGTCCGGCGCCCGGAATAAGCTCGAGCGTGCTGGGGGCGCCACGCGCGATGAGCTGGGAGATGGCGGCGGCATGAGAAACCGGAACGACCCGATCTTCTTCTCCATGAAGGAAGAGCGCCGGGGCCCGGACGCGCTCCGCGTCACGCGCCAGCTGACCCGAAGGATTTCCGTGCGCGAGCAGCGCCATGTTCGGCAACGTTTCGCGCCGATCGATGAAGCGGCTCATCTGCTCGTCGACGTAGCTCTCCGACACTTCGAATGGGTGGAACATGGGCGCCAGAATGCTGCCTACGACGGACCTCATGAGCCCCCGACCGACTTGCGTCTTCATCAGGTTGCTCGCCATACGAAGCGCTCCGTGCACGCCTGGAATCACGAGCTGCCGGTATGAAGCGTGTGCAGGCACACCGAGAGTCGACATGAGAATCAACCCTCCGATAGAAGCCGGGTGGCGCGCCGCCATGGTCAGGGCCACCCCCGCTCCGTGACTGTGGCCGACGACGTAGTAGGAACCCTGCCATCCGACCAGTCGAGTCGCCGCGTCGGCCAGATCCGCAAATGCGTCGAGCAGACCCGCGCCATGGCGAGGCAACGCGCCGCTCTTGCCGAAGCCGGGAAAGTCCAGTGCAACAATTTCGACCGCTGGTCCGACCTCTTCGACGAACTCGCTCCAATCGTCCATATCCGCGGGATTTCCGTGGAGGAGCAGCAACCGGGGCCGCTTGGCTTCCGGCGGGGCGCCGACGCGGGAAACCGAGATCGAGATCGGACCGCTCGGGAGAGGAACGTCCAAGCTCCCGGCAAACGTTGAAAGCTTAGCCATGTGCATCTCCGGTGGCGGGCTGGATGTTTAGAATACCGCGTTCAGGTCGCCTCCTAGCAGGAGCTCGTAGTCACGCCCGGTCGCGCGAGAAAGGCCGCCTGGCGCGAGTGTCTCCCCGCCGTATCGAGCATGCTCGAGTGTCGCGAACCGAATACACCGCTTCGTTCACACCTTTGATCGCGCGTCGCATATGCCCGTCAGTTTCGAGCGCGGCTTCCGGTAGTTCGCCATGGCACGCACCATGCGTAGCGTTGCTGAAGGAGGTCGCGCATGAAGACATCGGTCGTTCGTTTCGCGTCGCTGCTCGTCGTTCCGGTGCTCCCGCTTTCCATCCAGGGCTGCACGGTCGACTCGGTCGGTGAAGAGCCCCCGGGCGGTAAATCTCCGAGCGGACCCGTCGCGAAGAACGCGCGAGCGGCGTGGCCCGACCGTCCCAATGACGTGCCGTCGATCACGAGGGAGGACATCGCCCGCGCGTGCGTCGAGCGGGCGATCTGCGGGCCCGAGACTACGGGCTCGGGCGTGGATGCGCTCAGGTTCGTTTCGTTTTGCGTGGAACAAATGACGTCGTCGGCGGAGCGCGCGATCCCGGTGAGCGGCTTTTTCCAATGGAACGAGCGCGCCGAGTACTTCGTGCGCTGTCAGCTCGACCATGCCGGCGACTGCACGGCGCAAAAATCCGGCTCGAGCGACCGTGGTGCAGGTATTGGGTGCGAGGAGGACGGCTGCCGCTCCACCGGCAACGCATTCCAGGTGACCTGCGAGGGAAGCGTCGCCAAGATGCAAGGTAGCGAAGCAAGCTTCGATCGGGATTGTGCACGCGCTTTCGCCGTATGCGATCCGCTGAGTCCCACCGGCTGCAGTGATCGGCAGTTTTCCGCCTGTCCCGCCGATCTCGGGTCGGTCGATCGCTGCGATGGCGACGTCAGGCTCGGGTGCGACCGCAATGACCAGGTCAGCTACCACGACTGCAGCCGGATGGAAGGCCGCTGCGGTACGACGGCGGACGGCGAGGCCTGCACGTACGCGTCGCCGCCCTCCCCGCAATGCAGCGACCCAAAGCAGCCCGCCGCTACCTGCGCTGGATCGATGCTCGCCGTTTGCGTCAACGGGGAGCCAGTGATGCTGAGCGCGCCGGGCGTCTGTCCCGGTAGCTAAACACTGAGCCGGGCTCTTCACTCTTGAGAGCGGGTTACTGGTTGTTCTTCTTTTTGTCGTTCTTCTTGTCGTCTTCCTTTTTGCGTTCATTCTCCCGCTTGGCTTCGTCGCGCTTGCGGTCGTCGTCGCCATTTCCCCGCCCGTGGTTGCCAACCTCGGGTCGACCGGCCTGACCGGGCGGGCCGTCGTGTGGGCCGGCGGAGTGTTCCGGTCCTTTCTCCTTGTCGTCGCTGCGATGATCGTGCGATTCACCGGACTGCCCGGGGCCCCTTCGGTCGTGATCGGGCGCCGCCGCCGTTCGCTCGCGTGGTGCCTTGCGCGTCTGAGCGTTGGCCGCGCCGCGATAATGCACGTAGGCGCTGTGGTCCCGCGCGACGAGCGTCCGCGGGACGACACTCGGTTCGACCACGACCCAGCCGCTGTCGTAAGAAGGCGATCGGTACCAGCGGTCGCGCCGATTCACCCAGTAATTCCCGTCGACGTAATAGACGGAATGGTCATAGTCGCGGACGACCCATACATCGGGCTCGATAGCGACGAGCGTCGGCTCGCCGGTGAAGACGACCGGTGCGTCGACGTCCGTGTATCCGCCCGCCTGCGCGTGCGCGACGCAACCAGCACCGAGTGCCGTCGTGGCACCTAGCACGACGATTCCCACAAATTGTCTGCTTCTCATCGGCTCTATCTTTCTATGTGAGTGACGCATGCCTTCCATGCGAGCTACGCATGTTCGATAACTCCGCCCGTGGGGGCGAGCAATGTTCGTGCGAGGCGGATTGAATCGGCTGTGCGCGAGGACGAGCGAATTTTGCTCACTCGCTCGACGCTCGGAACCTACATGCGACTCCGTCACCTGTTCTTTGAATTGCGACACAATGCCACGAAGATCATAGCGGCAAAGACTGAGAGGAGAGAACCGTTCCAGCGCAAGCGCCCAATCGAAGCGAGCCCCGTAATCGTCACCTCTGGTTTGATTGTTGCTGTATGCTCGCTCGTCATTACGACCAGCGTCCGAAAAGCGATCCGACCGCGCGGGGCGGGAACCGATTGCACGGTGAACAGGGGAGATGGATGCACCAGTTGCGGCGCATAAGGTGGTGGCACGTGCTTGTCGCATTGATGGCGTCTGCGCGATCGGCCCACGCCTTGCAACAGGCAGATCCCGAGGCGCCGCCCTACGGTTCGGAAGCGTCCGCGCCGCCCCCCGAAGCGATTTACGCGGGTCCCGCCGGGCCGCCACCCGGCGGGTCGATGGCCCAGAAGCAAGAAACACGCGTCAATCACATCGCGGAGATCGTGTATGTCAATGCGGAGTTCGGTGCGCAGTACGTGGGGCTCCAAACGCTCCACCTAACGAAGGAGCTTTTTCCGAGCCAGGTCCACACCGCGGATATCGGCGGGGCCGCAGGGGTCGGCGCCGGTCTCCGCCTCTTGTTCGTTACACTGGGGCCGCGCTTTCGGTTCGGCCACTTTCGTGACTGGGACCTTTGGACGCTCAACGCCGAAGTCGGCTTCAAGATCCCGCTGGGAGCCGTCGAGCCCTACATTGTCTTCGGTGCAGGCTACGCCAAGGTGGGAAGCCTGAGAAACTCGAGGGTGACCATTCAAGGTTACGACGTCCGGCTCGGGTTCGGAGCCGATTACTACTTCGATAAAAACTTCTCCATTGGAGGCGCGGCGACGGCGGAGTTGCTCGGGTTGACGCGGCCCGGAGTCGATTTGAATCAAGGCACCGGCAGTGTTTCGGAAGACGTGTACAAGCTCGATGGCTCGAGCGTCGGCGCCGCCATCATGGCGTCTGCTGTCGTCGGGCTTCATCTATGAAATATCGGGAGGGTCTTGCCATGCGACTGAAAAAGAGTTCCGTTTTGCCGTGGATCATCTTCGTGACCGCGGTTCCGTTGGTGAGCAATTGCGCGCTGAAGAACGACATTGAAGACGCCGCGGGCGGCTGCAACGAGTTCAACGCCGGCGGGGATGCCGTGGGGTCGCTCAGCATCGACGCCAAAGTCAAAGCCTTCGCCCAGGCCTCGGCGGAGCTCAAGCAAGTTGGGGACGGCATCAAGACCGACGTGAAGGCCGCCTGCATCACCATCGCCAAAGACCTCGGCGAGACGGACCGCTGGTCCGACGACAATTCCGACAACGCCATCTCCAACTCCGGCAAGACCGGAGCATGCGACGTGGCCGCAGGCAGGATCGACGCCATTCTGACCGCTGCCGCCGCCGACCTCGGCGCCACCTTCGGGCTCCAGGTGTCCGGCGGCGAATGCACCGTCGACGCCGAGGCGCAGGCGAGCTGCGAAGCTACGTGCAAAACCGACGTGATGTGCACCGAGGGCTCGGTCGAAGTTCGCTGCCCACCCGCGGAGCTCAGCGTGCAATGCGACGGCGAATGCAATTCCGACGCGGTATGCGAGGGTCGCGTGGATGCCGAGACCGTCTGTACCGGCAAGTGCGAAGCCGAATGCGAAGGCACCTGTACCGGCGAGCTCCGCGGCAAGACCGAGGGGGGCTGCGAAGGCATGTGCGAAGGCAAATGCAACGGGCTCGCGACAGGCCGCGGCGGTATGCCCGGCTGCGAAACCTGCGAAGGACACTGCACCAAGCCCCACCCCAAGGCCATGTGCCATGGCAAGTGCTCATCGAAGTGTGAGGGCAAGTGCAAGGGCCAGTGCAAGATCGAGTCGACGACCACCGTGAAATGCAGCGCGGGTGTGAGCTGCAAGGGGGGGTGCACCGGAACGGTGAGCCAGCCCAAGTGCGAGACGGAGATCACGCCGCCCGTTTGCACAGGGGACACGAGCTGCCAGTCGAGCTGCAGCGCACACGCCTCGGCGAAGGTGACCTGCACGCCGCAGACGATCTCCCTCGTTTTCAACCTCGATCCCACGGACGATCTTGCCAAGCTGAAGGCCACCGTCGAGGCCAACTTGCCGACCATCTTGCTGACCTTCAAGACGAAGGGGCAACTGGCGCAACGAGCGCTCGCCAAGGTCGCTGCCACGGGCCAGGCAGTCGTCGATTCCTCACAGAAGCTGGGCGGCAAGGCCATCGCCTGCGCGGGCACCGCGGCCCAGGCGTCCATCAAAGCATCAGCCAGCATGAGTGTTTCGGTGAGCGCCAGCGCGAGCGTCAGCTCGAGCTGCACGACGCATTCGTCCTAATCGGGGCGAACAGGTCGCCGCTCTCTAGCGGCGCGGGGCATGGGTGACGTCGTTACCCATGCCCCGATTCATTGGCGCGACGCCGCCCCGAGTGCGCACGACATTGAACTAGCTGACACGTCATGAGCGCTTTGCGACCACCACCCCGCCCACCTGCGTGGGCAGACTCGCTGTTCACAGTCGGTGTGACTGGGACCAACGGCAAAACGTCAACCACTGCCACCGTTGCCGCTCTCCTGGCGACCCTGGCGCGCCCTGTCGCGCGTGTCACGACCGTCGGTTGCTTTCTCGACGAGCAGCGGCTCGACGTACCCGGTCACTACGATGGCTTCCTCGAGACGATGCGGCGCTGCGTCGCCGCCAACGGTCGCTATGCGGCCGTCGAGTTCACGAGTGAAGCACTGGCTCTCGGGTTCGCCAAAATGTGGCCGTGCCGCATCGCTGTCTTCACCAACCTGAGCCAAGACCACGCCGATGCGCATAGCTCGATGGAGCACTACCTCGCCAGCAAGGCGCAGCTCTTCATGGCGCTTCAACCCGGCGGCGTTGCCGTACTCAACGCCCGCGATGCGAGCGCAGAGCTCCTGCGCGAGGTCGTGCCGGCGGGTGTCGAGATCTTCTCCTACGGAGTTCCCGGGCGAGGTGACCCCTGGACCACCGTGGATCTCGCCGCACATACCCCGCATCCCAGCTTTCAGGGCACCACCTTCCAGCTCGAGCCGTCGCTGCGCTTCCCTGATCTGCCCCCTACCTTGCGCATCCGGGCCATTGGCGAGATCTTCGTCGAAAACGCGCTGGCCGCCCTGGCCGCTGCTTTAGCCGCGCGTGTCCCGATGGCTACAGCGGTCGACGCGCTCGCCGAAGTCGCCCCGCCCCCCGGGCGCTTCCAGTTGATTCACGAGCGCCCGTATGTCGTCGTCGATTATGCACATACGCCGGACGCGCTTCAGCGAACCTTGCAGACGGCTCGCCAACTTTGCACAGGACGCCTTTCGGTCGTGTTCGGGGCAGGAGGCCAGCGTGACCGGGTGAAAAGGCCGCTACTTGGCGCCGCGGCCCGTGGCGCCGATCGCGTGGTGCTCACCTCGGACAATCCGCGAAACGAAGATCCCCTCGCTATCATGAAGGAAATCGCCCACGGGCTCGACGGCCACGGCGATGTTGTTCACGAAATCGGGCGAGAACGAGCCATCCAACTTGCTCTTCGCGACGCAAGGCCCGAAGACCTCGTGCTTATTGCCGGCAAGGGGCATGAACACACACAAGAAGCTCGGGGCGTGGAGTTGCCCTTTGCGGATGAGTCGATCGTACGCGCATGGTTCCAAAGGGAGGTTCACCAATCTCGCTAATGATACCGATTAGAGTTATGGTGGGGAGGTCGCGCTGGCAGAACGCCAGCTTCGATGATGGCGGGGGGGGGCGTCGACGATTGGGTCGTGCTGCCCTCAATTGCAGGAGCATGACCTATGGTTGAGCGATCCGGTTTCCTTCTCACGGCGGCGGCACTTGCGGCGGGCGGTTTTGGCGGCTGGCTCGCCCGCGATTCGAAGACGACCGCGCCGAGCGCCGATGTTCGTCCCGTGGCCTCGGTGGCGCCCGTCCCCCCCACTGTCACCATCATCGAGCGCGTCCCCGCGGCCCCACTGTGTGATGACAGTGTCGGCAGCGTAGAAGAATGTCCCGCCGTCGGTCCCTCCGATGAAGGGATCTGCCAAATCGCGGCGAAGCGTTGCACAGAGTACAAGCTCGCCTTCAAGCCGAAGGTGGCTCAAGCGGCGGTGGCTTGCCTGCGCCGATTAAAAGGCCAGGAGCTGTGCGATCCGGCGCGCGTGAACCTGTGCGGACACACCGCGCTCATGGCAGCGTGCCAGGAGCCCGTCGCATTGATCGAAGCAGGCGTAACGCCAGTGGCCTCGCTGGTTACCGCCTCCTGCGAGAGCATCGTCAAGGGCTGCGGCGGCGAAGCGCCGGCACCCACCATGGCTGACTGTAAACAGACACTCTCCGGCATGAGCGACATGGGACGCGCGAACATGATGGCCTGCGTCTCCGCGCATTGCCGCGATCGCGCCCTGCTTGGCTGCGAAGCCAAAAAGGAGACGCTCTAGGCCTATTCGCCCTCGCCCATCAGTAAGGGGGACTGGGTCGTTGACCTGAGCGCCAGGGGACGATAGGGACGCGCGGGGCTTAGAGTTCCGGCGCCCTAGAGCTCGATCGTGGAAACCGAGTTCGGTATCGACCTTATCGTCGCTAAGCGCGAATCGTCTCCGTCTCACGGCGCGCGAAATGTGAAATGCGCAAAATCGGCGTGCCCCGTCGCACCCGTCGATCCGATCGACGCCGCGAACACGCCAACCTTGGCCCCAATCCAGCGACCCGCTTGGGCTTGAAACGTCTGGACGATGGTCTTTTTTGACCCTTCGCCCACTTGAAACGCAAAACGACAGAGACCGCCATCGGCCATTGCTACGAACAAGGTAACGGGTCCACTCGCTATCGGTTCGCGATGCACTGGTCGGTTGTCGATCAACAGCGTGACTTCTTGGCCACCCGAGACTTCCTGTACCGTCAAGGCGGCGTGACTTGTGCCCATGACGATGAGCCCGGCGCGCGCTTGACCGCGCGTTTCTTGAAGCTCCAAGACGGTGTCCACGATGAACGAACGCGCCGGCAGCTTTTGCAGCAAGAGGTGCGGCGCCCGCGCGAAGTCCCCTTCCGGGAGAGGCTGCGGAAACAGCCGCAGAAAACCATGACGCGCGCTGAGCGTGTACCACCCGTCTTTGTGGTTCGCGTGCCATTGCCACTGAAGTCCCAATCGCACGCCATCGAAATCGTCATTCGTCGGGAGACTCGTTATCGTGGCGGCGCCGGCCGCAAGCTTCGCCGCCGTCGGCTTCGCATGTTGGAGGACGGGCTCGCGCCGACTCGTGCCTGGCACCGCGACGCCCATCAACGGCCAGTCGTCTTGCCAGGTGACGGAGTTGAGGTGAACGATGCGACCATAGATGCCAGCATCCTGGAAGTGAACGAACCACGAGCGCCCGTCGATTGTGTCGACCAGCGCGCCTTGGTGCGGGCCATTGATGGGCGTCGATCCCTGTTCCAGCACGACGCGATCTTCGTAGGGGCCATAGACGTCGCGTGAGCGAAGGGCGACCTGCCATCCCCGAGCGACTCCGCCCGCTGGCGCGAGAATGTAATACCAGCCATTGCGCTTGTAGAACTTGGGCCCCTCCAACGTCGGGTGGCGCGTGGGATCGTGAAAGACGATTTGTCCCTCTCCCAGGAGCCGACTTGCGTCCGGTGACATCGGCCGCACGCGGAGCCGATCTTTGATGCCCGCGCGCGACCGGGCGTAGGCGTGAACCAAATAGGCCTGGCCGTCATCGTCCCACAGCGGGCACGGATCGATGAGGCCCTTGCCGTCGACGAGGAGCCGCGGCTCGCTCCACGGGCCGGCAGGATGCGCCGCGTTTAGAACATAGATGCCCTCGTCGGGCAGCGGAAAAAAGATGTAAAACGTGCCCTCGTGCTCGCGCAGGGCGGGGGCCCACACGCCGGCACCGTGCTCGACCTGTTCGTAATGAGCGAGAGGTAGGTTGGCGAGGGCGTAGCCGGTGAGCGTCCAGTTGACGAGATCGCGCGACCGCAAGATGGGCAGACCCGGCGTGCACTGAAAGCTCGACGCCGTCAGGTAAAAGTCATCGCCTACCCGAATCACATCGGGGTCCGAGTAGTCGCCAAAGATGACGGGATTACGAAAGGTGCCGTCCCCTTGGTCCGCTACCCAAGGATAAGTGGCGCTCCCGGCAACCCCTTCCGCGCGAGCACCCGGGCTTTGCTCGGCGGCGGGCACGTCCGAAGCCATCGACACGCCAGGACGGCCGCACGCCTCGCCCGTCACCAGAAGCGTCGCCGTGAGCAGCCATCGCGTTGCGCGAGCAGCCTGGCGTGTCCACAGCCATTCCGCGCTGGGGGTCGACGTTTTCGCCATGGGGCGGGCCATCAAAAGAGGCGGCCCACGCCCGCATTCACACGCAGGACGTCCGCAATTGCCGAAGGATCGGGCTGGAGCGTGATCTCGTAGGACTCGGTCGTGCGGCCAAGCGTGCCCGGCACGTTCTCTCGTCGCAGCTCACGTGGGTCGAATGTAGGCATGGCCGATGTTCGGCAGAGTAGCGTGATCGTCTCCGTGGCGAACAATGAGCGTACGATGGTGGATCGAACGCCAATGAAACCAGCCGACGCACAAAAGGTGTGCAGCCCGACTTCGCTTGGTCCTCTCGCGATTGCCATTGCGCTCAGCGTGGCACCGCAGTCGGCGCAGGCCGCCGACGCTAACGCGGCCGACGGTCCTCTTCATCCATGGCGCCTTCAAGCCAGCTTGTTCGGCACTCCGCTCTTTTCCGAGGATTCGCTGGGGACCGACGGCCACTACGGAGATGTCGAATCCGGGCTCTTTTTCGGCGCCGACGTGGGAGGGCGTTACGAAGCGACGCGTTTCGTTTCGCTCGAGCTCGGCATCGCCTACGAGCTTCTGTGGGGCGCGCCGCCACCCGTGCAGCGAAACACTCTGCGCGAAGGCGACGTCCGACTCGCGTTGCGCGTGCCACTCAGCGTGCTGCGGTTCGGCGACGACGCCTTCGAAATCGTGCCCGAAGTCGCCCCGCTCTGGGGATGGACCAGCTACAAATACGACGCGCAGGGCAACACCTTCGGCATCGCCGGACCGAGCGTTCGGCTCGCCGTCCGCTATCTACATATGCTGGGTCCCAAGCTGGGCATTCGATTCGACGTAGGCCCACGCATCGATATGCTCGGCTTCTCGCCGAGCGTCGGCTACTTCACCGACGCGTTACTGGGCCGCGCCGCAATTCTCGCGACGATAGGCGTCGATTTCGCGCCGTGACGAAAGCACGAGAATCTCCTCCGTCACTTATCGATCCCGGCGTATGGATCGTCGCCGCCCCAGAGTTTTACGGTGTGGATGCCGCTGATGGTCGACAGGTCGATCGGATCGTCCGTTCGGGGGGCGCCTAGGAGCTCCGCTCAATATCGACAGAATCAGAATGGAGAGAATGGTTTCCATGGCGGTACCCTCGAAACCGAGGCGTAACAGCGGATGGAACGATCGTTCCATCCGCTGTTCCGGCAGCCGTTCATGCCAGAAAATAGCAATAAATTCCGGTGCGTACGGCCTTTTCTAAAAATTGACCAGCGGCCGGATCGCAGTCGCCGACGCGCGCGATGGCGTCCTTGAGACGGCGCTTCGCCGAGCTCCCAGGCCCGGCCGAAAACCACCTTGCCTCCGCGCTCCTCGGCTTCGCGCGCCGCGATCGCGGTGAGGGCGCTCTTACCAATGCCCGGCTCTCCGCTCAGCACCACCAAGCGCCCGCGCCCTTCGGCCGCTCGATCGAGCGCCCATCGCAACGTCGCGACCGGATCAGCGCGTCCGACGAGCTCGAGATCCGTGGCCATTCGAAGACGAGCTTAACAGCGCACACGCACCGGCGACCACAGGTGCGATGCGGTCGACGCGTCCCGTGGACTCCCCCATCAATCTCGATAGAAGAGCGCCACGACTTCCTGTTGGTAATCGGTGTAGGCGCGGTATTGGCCGCGCAGCCAGAGCAAGACCTTTTGGCCGCCGTTGCCCGGTGGGGGCACGATGGGCCGGAGGTTATCCACCGTGGAACCTTGCGTCAGACCCAGCCACTCCCACGTTGCGCCTTCGTCGCGCGTGATGCCGCGAAAGATTTCGTAGTGACGCCGCCCATCGGTCGTGCTGACCAGGGGGGTGCCTAGGACGGGATCGGCGTTGGTGGAGATGTAGACGATCGAGGGGTTGGCAGGGTCGAGCGCCGCGAGGCCGCTGTAATCGTCTTCGCCTGCGTAGAGGCGCGAGCCGGCAAAGGCCAACGGGTAGTCGCGCCATTGGGCGCCATCCCAGCGGGCATAGCGATAGCGGATGTCTTCACCGCCCTGACCGGTGGGTAGCCCGGCGGAGTTCATCTGAACCGAGTAGACGGCGATCGGGCGCTCGGCTGCGTCGAGCGCGACGTCGACCCCCCATGCCACGTGCTGAGAATCGCCCTGATAGATGCGCGTGCCTTCATCGGGACGTGAAAGACCCTCGGTCAAGGTGTGGATGGCCACGCCGTCGCTGTGGTGGAGGGCGCCATCTCGATAGAAGATATGATAGAGGCTGTTGTCATAGTCGCGCGGATGCGCCTCCGTGTAGACGAGATGAACGGTGTCGCGGCCGTTGAAGGCGTAGCGAACGTAGGGCCGCTGCAGCGTCGCGGTTGAGGGGACATTGATCACGATGTTGCCGCTTCGCCACGTCTGCCCCAGGTCGTCGGAAAAGGCATAGGAAGGCTTGTAGCTATTATCGAGCCCTCGATAAAAATCGTAGATGCGGTTTCCTTCGGAGGAAAGCAGGTAGAGATTGCTGTAGGTCAAGAGTGTGGCCTGCGTGGGGACGAAGGTTTGCTCGGCCCCCCACGTCAGTGGATCGTTGGGTTCGGAAATTCGATAGTAGAAATGGTTCTCCGTGCCGTGACGGGCGTACATGGTGAGAAGGCGTCCATCGGGCCGGACCAGCCAAGCGGGCGAATCGTGATCGTCCAGATCGAGCCGGTCATGCAGCTCGATGACGCGGGTCTGGCCCGAGCGAACATCGTGGACAATCGCTTCGATGTCGCCGCGCCGGGCCGCATCCCGAAAACCGGACGCCACCGAGCCGACGATGAGATAGTCGCCGTAGAAAAGCGCACGAGAAGATTCAAACCAACACCAGCCCCCCTCGTCGGTGAGCACGATCGGTGCGCCACTCGGCCCCGCTTCGCGGGGAGGACCGTCACTCGCTGCATCGCTTGCGCTCTCGGAAGGAACGTCACGCCCCGAAGGGCCGTCACTCACCGAATCGCTGCCGCTCTCGCGCAGGCCGTCGCTCGCCGAATCGCTGCCGCTCTCGCGCAGGCCGTCACTCGCCGAATCGGCGACCGGCCCGCCAGCTCCGTCGGCGCCGGTCGTGCTGTCCGGCGGGCGCCCGCCGTCATCCGGCGCCGCACCGGAACCACCGCCTTCACCATCGCGGCCTGACGCGCCCCCGACCGACGCCTCGACTTTTCCCGTGTCTTGGCTCACATCGGTGGTCGAGGCGCCGCCGGACCCACCGGTCGACGCATCGACCCTCGACGTCGGGTCGAGACCTGGATCGCTCGGAGCGGACGTGGAGCAAGCTTGCACCACCAGAGCGACGACGCCACCGATCAGCGCACCGACGAAAGGCAGCCCTCGTAAAAGAGGACGAATCGGCCTCAGCATGCCGCTGTCTCCAGGGTGACCGAGAAAGGCGAGGCCAATTTACATCGCCGATTACCTCATTTCAACCGGTTTAAATCGCGCCGCGACCTCTCCGTGCGTGGCGCATTCGCCACCCGAGCTACATCAAGGTCCAGGTCACCCGATCCGTCACGCTCGTGTTCCCGCTCGTCCCTATCGCTTCTAAGACGTTATCGCCCGCGCGCAGCGTTACCCCTGTAAAGGTGAAGATGCGATCGGTGCTCGTCCTCGACCCCAGACTGGTCCCGTTGACCGTGAGCTCGACCGAGCCGGCGTTGGAGTAGATCTTGACGGTCGTCAGTGCAGCCGTCCGCGGGCTCCACCTTCGCGACGTGATGTACACGAGGGGCGCTTCCGTCCAATTTGCCTTGAACCAATAGAAGGAGTCTTTTCTCGTTTTTCGATCGTAGGTGACCAGGCCCTTGTCGTTGCGGCCAGGGTGTTCGCCTTCGTTGCGACTGTCGACGGCGAAGTCGAACATGTTCCAGATGAACTTGCTCCATAGAAACGGCCTCACCTTCATGGCCTTCCAATGCGCTTCGTGGACGAGGCTCTGGTACTCTTCGGGATGCACCAGCCCGTAAGGATCGGGTGCTGGCGGATTTTCGGCGTGCTGGGAAATCGCTCCGCCGGCGCCCCACTCGCTCACGCCGATCTTCCACGCTGGGCGCGCCGTATGCAGATTGTCGGCCCAGGCGGCGAATTGGTCATAAGTGCCGAATGCATCGTACCAGCCAAAGTATTCGTTGTAGCCGACGACATCGGCGTGGGCCGGCAGCCCGCCCGTGTCGCTCGTGCAGCAATGAGCGTAGGTCGATAGCCGAGTGGCGTCTTCCGCATGGACGAGATCGTTCAGCTGGGTGAGTAGCGTGTTCGTTGGCGCGTCGTCGGTGCGCTGCTCATTGCCGATACCCCAAAATACGATCGACGGATGGTTGAAATTTTGGCGAATCAGCTCCGTCAGCTGTTGCCGGGCATTGTCCGAGAACGCAGTCGAGTTGGTGATGGCGTTGACCAGCGGGATCTCCGCCCAAACCACCATGCCCCGTCGGTCGCACAAGTCGTAGAAGTAGGGCGCGTGCTGGTAGTGCGCGAGGCGAATCGCGGTGGCGCCCATCTCTTCGATGAGGGCCATATCCTCGTCGTGCTCCTTTTGGGTAATAGCCCACCCCATGTCGAGCCGATCCTGATGACGATTCACGCCGTGCAGGTCGAGGTACTTGCCGTTCAGCGAAAATCCGGCGTTCGCATCGATCGCGAACGAGCGAAAGCCGATCGGCACCGCCACCCAGTCGGCCAGCTGGGTCCCCGACGAAATCTCGGTATACGCAGTGTAGAGATAAGGGTCACGCAGCCCTTCCCACAGGCGCGGACCAGTCACGACCCCCGACGCCGCGAGCTCGACCGTCGCGCCCGGCGGAACCATGGCCGACGTCGAGAGCTTAGCGGCAATGGTTCGGTCGGCATGGACGACGAATGTCGTCACCGTCACATCTTGCGCCGCTACGTCGTTGTTGCGAACGCGCACGCGGGCACGCAGATTGGCGGAAGCGGCGCTCACGTTGCTCGTCTCCAGGTAGACGCCCTCCGAGCCGTAGTCCTCGGTGTCGATGTGTACCTTGTCGGTCACGAGCAAGTGTGCTTCTCGGTAGAGGCCGCCGAAAAACGTGAAGTCGGCGTTGAGCGGAGCGACGTCCGTCGGCTGAGCGTTGCTCACTTTCACCGCAATGACGTTGTCGGCACCGGGCCGGAGCGCCGCGGTCACGTCGAAGCGGAAGCGCGCGAACCCACCGCGATGCTGTCCGATTTGGGTCCCGTTCACCCAGACGTCGGTGACGATGTTGGCTCCGTCGAATTGCAGGTAGACG